>JAKEEP010000022.1 GCA_022616475.1 Phycisphaerales bacterium
AGGGAGGTATTGGCGGCCACCATGACCGGGACCCAGCGCGCTGATTGCTCGATGAAATCAAGCGAATCCTGCGACAAGCCCGTGGTGCCCACCAGCAGCGCGCAGCGCAGGGTGCGCGCCAACGTGGCGGCGCGCCGCGCCCCGTGGTCTGACGAGAAATCGATCAGCACATCGATCGATCCGTGCGCCAGCCGATCGGCTTGGGCGCTGTCGTGCACATCATGCGCGGCAACGATGTTGAAGCGCGCATCATCGCGCGCCAGAGCGACGATGCGCGCGCCCATTTTCCCGCGCGCGCCGTGCACCATCAGTCGAATTTGTCGTGGATGTGACATGTCAGCCGGTGCGACTTGAAAAATTTTGTGTCAAGAGACTTTCCAATATACTCCGATGAATGTACAAATTGGCACGGCGGACGGTCCGCCAGATCGCGCCAGCGCCTCCGATACGCTCGTTTCCATAGGAGTCAGCATCATGGCCAAGAGAAGACGCGCCAGCAAGAAGGCCGGCAAGAAGACCGGCAAGAAGAAAGCCCGACGGCGCCGCAAGTCGAAGATGTGACACATCGGCCCGAAGCGCCCCCCGGGGCGGTGCTTGTGCGGGGCCGGCTTCATCTTCGAGCAACAGACCTCCACACGGGCCGGTCCGCCGGCCCTTGTGGCTTTTTGATCGTTCACGCAAAGGCGAGAAGGCGCAAAGGTCGGTTGATCGAATCTCTTGCCTGCTCCCATGCGGCTTCGCGCCTTGGCGCGAAACTCATTTCTTGTACCACTCAGCGTTCACCTGAATGTAGCGGTGCCATTCTTCCGGCAGGTCTTCCTCAGGGTAGATCGCCTGCACCGGGCATTCATCCACGCACAAGCCGCAATCGATGCACGTCTCCGGGTCGATGTAGAGCATCTCCGATTTCTCGAACGTCGGCGCTTCATCCTTGGTCGGATGAATGCAGTCAACCGGGCACACTTCGACGCATGAAGCGTCCTTGGTGCCGATGCATGGCTCAGCGATCACGTGAGTCATTGAGAACAAGCCCTCGACAACTTGAGCAGCCGCGGCAACGGCCGCGAATCGGAAGGCGGATTCTACGAGCATTTGGTTTCAAGTTCCAGAGAGGCCGCTGCGGCCGAAGGGTGGCGTGGCGCCCGCCGCGGCGGGAACCCACGCGAACCGCAACACGATCGCGCTTCGGAGTAGTTCGGGATCGCGGCACCCCGTGGTCGAGCCAGCCAAGCTCGACGGCGCTACACAGCGCGCTCGCTGTGTATTCATTCTTGCTGTGTCTGTTTGAACACGCCCGCGGGCGCGTCGGCCGGCTCGGTCCAATCCTCAACGTGGCGACCGAGAGTCAGTTGGCTCACGGACGTCTTGCGATAGCCGAGCTTGCGGATGACTTCCAGGACCTCGGTCCAGGTGGGGAACGTGCGGCCGTTGACGCGCTTGAACGCATCGATCGCCATCACGAACATGAACTGCTCCTGGGTCATCTCGCCTTCTTCGGCGGCTTTCATGAAATCGGTGCGCCGCCGACCCGGCCCGCGGCGACGCTCCAAGTTGGTCGTCAGGTTCTGGACCAGGCGGCCTTCGCCGTCGAACGCTTCGGTCTGTGTATTCTCAAGCGGATCAACCCCCGGCTCGAAATTCCCTTCACGCCGCCGGTCGAGTCCGGACCGACGATCGACCACGGATTCCCGGCGCTCAGCCTCTCGCGCGTCTTCCAATGGATCAATCTGGTCAGAATTGGTCATGCCAGCCCTCCAACCAGACTAGATCGGCCCGGCAGCAATCCGACATGAGGCTACACTACGCCGTTTTCGGACGTTAAGTCAGAGATTAGAGGTCAGAGGTCAGCGATCAGAGATCAGCGATCACAAGTCAGCGCGATCCCCTGACCGAACAGTGACCTTTGAGCCAACCAGACCTCCGACCTTCTGACTCCTGACCTCTGACTTCTGACCTCTGACTTCTGACCTCCGACTTCCACTCCCATGCCTTCCATCCAACAATTCAATCCGACCGCCGCCGTGCTGGCGTGGATCTGGCCCGGCTTGGGACATCTCAGCATGGGGCATCGCCGGCGCGGCATGCTGATCATGTTCGGCGTCCTCTTTCTCTTCGTTGGCGGCGTGTTGATCGGCGGGGTCGATTGCGTTGACCGCAAGCAGGACTTTCTCTGGTTCCTGGCCCAGAGCGTTTGCGGGCCGATCGCCTTCGCCGTCGATCTGATCAATCAACTCTTCGTCAAGCGAATGTCGGATGAGGCGCGACTGTTCACGATCGGCCTGAACAAACCCAACGAGATGGGAACACTCTTCGGCGCGCTGGCGGGACTGATGAATCTGGTGGTCATCCTCGATGCCCTCCAGGGCGCGCCGCACGCCGACCCGCCCCAGCTCGACGAGCGCCGGAGGCAACCGCCTGCCGTTCAATCGTCCGCCATCGGTACATCTCCGCCCGGCTCCGATGCGCCGCTTCTGCGCGAGCGCACCGGCTCGGAAGCCGCCTCAGATTGGACCGGCCGCGACCGCGCCGACGGGGGAAGTCCCTGATGCCCGTGCTGGCCTACATCCCGTTCATCCATCCGATCAACCTGTTCCACGACTGGTGGTACCTGCTGCTGATTCCCCTGGCCTTCGGCATCTCGGTTATCTACAAGGCCCTGCGCTTGCCGAAGCTCGACGGCTTCTGGCAACAAGTCGGCGTCATGACCGCTCAGATCGTTCTGGCGATGATCGCGCTGGCGGTGTTCCTGCTGCTGATCGTGGTCGTTGTGATCCCGTTGATTCCAGCCGAGTAATTGCCTAGATCTTTACAGGCACGGCCCCCACGCGCTAATCACCGCCAGCAGATCAGCGACATTGACGACCCCATCACCGTTGATGTCCGCCAAGCACGGAGCGGGTGGAGGGCTGCAGGCGCCCCAGGCGCTGATCACCGCCAGCAGGTCGATGATGTTGACCACGCCGTCGCCACTTGGTGGAGGCGCGACATCGGCCAGGCAAGGCTCGGGCTCATCGCATGCGTCGCCGATTCCGTCGCCATCGCCGTCCAATTGATCGGGATTCGGCGTGAGCGGGCAGTTGTCCAATCCATCAAGCGCGCCGTCGAAGTCGGTGTCGGGATTGCACGGATTGGTTTCGCGCCGGAACTCATCCAGCAGCGTGAGCATGTCGCCATCGGCGTCGAAGAACAGCTGGTCGCCGCATTCGCTTGCGACCGGGTCCAAGCGAAGCTTGTCGTAGTAGACGGGCGTCGAATTGTTGGCGAACAAATCCACGGCGCCGATGGTCGCCGCGCCACCGCCGTCGCCGAATACGCCGCCGGTCCACGGATATTCCGCCACCAGCGCATCGTCGTAATAGATGCGCGTCCAGTCTTCATCGAGATCAATGATCGCCTGAATCTTCACCCAGCGATCGGATACATAAGGAAGATTGATCGTGCCGGCTCCCGCGCCATGCAGCGCCTTCATCATCCCGTCGTTGGAATCAAACTGCATGAGCGCCGACCACTCCGACCCGTTGTACGGCACGCCGTCGTGATAGGTGTTCATCAGTATGAAGTACGAGCCAGCCGCCGGACCGACGGCATTGGACGAGAAATTCGCCGGTATGAACTGGCGAACCGAGAACGACCATGTTCCGGGCGCCGCAGCGCAATACTCATGCACCAGGTCCGACGCTCCGGTAATGACAACCGCGCGCAGGCCATCGTATGAGAGCGCCTCGGTCACGCTCGCGCCCGCCGCCGGATTGTTGTCCCATCCCTTCCAACCGCCCTGCCCATGCAACGCCGGCTCTCCGTAGTACCCCTCGAAATCATCCTGGTGCGCGCAGCCGCCGACAAAACTCAGCATCTGCATCCCCTCAAAGGTCATTTCACCATCGGGCGGGATCACCGCGCCTTCCACGCCGTTGCCGAAGTTCTGATGCCCCGAAATCGCGTACCACAAGTTCGACCAGTCATCGGCCCCAGGTAGCAACGTCATATACGGACACGTCCCGCCATCGAGAATCTGCGCCGCTACACAAAGCGGGAAGATCGGCCAATCGACATCGGCCTGCACGCTCACTTCGCCGACGAAACCGTTGCGGTTGTAGTCGATCATGGCCTGGGCTTCGCCTTCAAGATATCCCCAGCCCCAGGGGCTGGGCGGACCCATGGGCACAACGTGCGCATTATGCGGTGCGCCGCAGCCGCCGCAAATCGCCGTGTTCTCGTTCAAGCTGCTCTCATTCATCGTCGGCCAGGCCGCGCGCGAATAATCCAGCATCCAACTGTTCTGGTACGCGATCTGCGCTGCGGTGGGAACCGGGTTCCACCCGCCGATCCATCGCGGCACCGTCCATGAATAGTTCATCACGCTGTGATAATTCGGCTTGAAGTTGAAGTAGTTGTTGATCGCGCCGATGGGGCCGCCATGCCAGAGGCCGAGATTGTGACCCAACTCGTGCATGAACACGCCAGCCTGCTGTTGCCAGGTTCCCCCCACAGGCGTCCAGCCGCCCAGCGTCACCATGAAGTCGTTGCCCGGAACCTCGGCCAGTCCCGAGACCGTCGTGATTCCCAATCGATCCGCAAACACGCAGTAGCGATACGCCTGCCGCTTGGCGTTCAAGATATTCTGCGAATTGGTCGGATCCGTGCGCTGCGCAAAGGTGCCAAAGTATTGGGCCTTGAACTGCGAGTATTCCGGCGGCCAGAAGATCGTGGGCGGGTTGTAGGTCCAAGTCGCCAGCGACACATTGGTCTCATCAGGATCAATGTGCAGCGTGATGCCTGTGAGGCCGTCGGGATTGGTGACCGGAGCGTTGGCAAACGAGACGATCACTTGCGTGAAGGTGGTTGGGGACGGAATGCGCCCGCTCATCGCATCCACCTCAACGTATAAATCCTTGTGATTTGGATTCGCGCCGGATAAAACCAGGTCGATCGTCCCGTCGTTGTTGGCGTCAATGCC
Source organism: Phycisphaerales bacterium (assembly GCA_022616475.1). GTDB lineage: Bacteria > Planctomycetota > Phycisphaerae > Phycisphaerales > SM1A02 > JAKEEP01. The sequence goes on from JAKEEP010000022.1 coordinate 4,958, forward strand.
GTTGGTCTCCCACGAGTCCAGCAGGCCGTCGCCGTCAGTGTCGGTCTGTCCCGTTACGGAGCCGCACAAGAGCGTCATGACCGCCGCGGCGGTCGCCAGGTTCGTTCGAGTTTGCTGAATCAGATACAACATGGCAGTTTCTCGCTTTCGATGGCAAGCCGCGCAAGCCGGTCCTCTTGCCCGGCTGCGTTCGGCCACCTATCAGGGTTTCCCCGCTGAAAGCGGAATCTGTCAGATTCCTTTGCTTTTTCTCGCCCCAGCGGTCAAAATTCATCTGGCTCTGCGGTCCAACCAGCGATTTCTCGCGGTCAAGGATGCCATTTGGCGGAGAGCCTCAATGTTGACCAACACCACAACGGCATTGCTCGAGGGATTGACCGACCCGACGAACCAGTTGATCTGGCGCCAGTTCGACGATCGGTTCCGCCCCGTTCTGATCGCCCTCGGACGGCGCCTCGGTCTCTCAACCGAAGATGCGGCCGACGCCGCGCAAGAAACGTTGACCCGCTTCGTCGTGGCCTACCGCGCCGGCCATTACGATCGCGCTCGCGGCCGCCTCCGCTCCTGGATCACTGGCATCGCACGCAATTGCATGATCGACCTCCGGGCCGATCGCGCCCATCGCCGTGAGCGCCGCGGCATGTCCGCAATCGAGAATCTCCCCGACGCCAATCGCATCACCGCCATCTGGGACGACGAGTGCGAACACGAAATCATCCGCTGCGGCATGACCCGCCTTCGCGAGCAATCCAGGACCGACGAGCGAACGATCCGCGCCTTCGAGCTCCTGGCATTCGGCGCGCGCACCCCCTCGGATGTCGCCTCCGAGCTCGGCATGTCCATGAACGACGTTTACCTGGCCAAACATCGCTGTCTGACAAAACTGCGCGCGATCATCGACGACCTGAAGAATCTGTACGAAGTGGCCTAGGACCACCACGCGGCGTGCCGCAAACCCACACCATAACCTGCCCTTCCCTGGCCGAGATTGAGCAACTGGTCGCAAGTCCGGTTCCCGATCCGCCGTTCGCCGCCCACATGGATCAATGCGCCGCATGCCGCGCCCAGGCCGATGCCGTGCGCCAGAACAATCAGCTCATGGATCGTCTGCGCCACTCGACCGATCAATCGGCGTTCTTCGCGCTGTCCAGTTCAACAAGTGAAGCCTCGTTCGACGCGCCGGTCGCTTTGGTCGCCGGGTACGAGATTCTGCGCGAGGTTCATCGCGGCGGCCAGGGCGTGGTCTACCTCGCCCGCCAACTGGCCACCAGGCGAACCGTCGCGCTCAAGCTTCTCCTGGCCGGCTCCTTCGCCACCTCGCGCCAGCGCCGCCGCTTCGAGCGCGAAGTCGACCTGATCGCCTCGCTCCGCCATCCCAACATCGTCACCGTCTTCGACAGCGGAACCACCCCCGACGGCCGGCTCTGGCTGGCGATGGAGTACGTCGAGGGACAATCGCTCGAGGTGCACGCCGATCGATCCCGCGACGCCGCCGACCCGCGCGCCGCCCGCAATTCCCTGCTGGCATTGTTCGCCACGATTTGTTCCGCCGTCCATTACGCCCATCAGCGCGGCATCATTCATCGCGACCTCAAGCCCGCCAACATCCTCATCGATGGCGCCGCACAGCCCCACGTGCTCGACTTCGGCCTGGCCAAGCCCATCAACCCTCAAGTCGTCGGCGACCTTCCCACCCTGACCGTCGCCGGCGGCTTCATGGGCACGCTCGCCTATGCCTCGCCCGAGCAGACCCGTCGCGATGAGCTCGATGCCGCCGCCGCAACCACCGACGTGTATTCGCTTGGAGTCATCCTCCACCAGATGCTGGCAGGGTCATATCCATATTCAGTCCAAGGGCCGCTCTCCGATGTGCTTGACGCCATCGCCACCACTCCACCCGCTCCACTTCGTTCGATCGCATCGACCCGTTATCCGGTTGACCACGAATTGGAAACGATCGTCTTGAAGGCTCTGGCAAAGGAGCCCCTGCGCCGTTATCAGTCCGCCGATGATCTGCGCCGCGACATCGACCACTACCTGGCCGGCGAGCCCATCGACGCTCGCCGCGACAGCCGCTGGTACGTATTGACGAAAACCATGTCGCGCCACAAAGTTCCCGTCTCCGTGGCCGCCGCGTTCGTCTTGCTGCTGTTGGGCTTCGGCATCGCCATGTCCATCCTCTATCAGCGCGCCAGCGCCGAAGCTGAAAAAGTCGCCGCCATCAACGTCTTCCTGGAAGACACCCTTGGCTCGGTCGAGCCCGGGCCGCGCGGCGAAGTCACCGTTCGCCAGATGCTCGACGAGGGTGTTCATTGGATTGACCTGGTGCTCGATGGACAGCCCGATGTCGAGGCTGCCGTGCGCGGCATCGTGGGCAACGGCTATCGCAATCTTGGCCATCACGAGCAGGCCGAGCGTCAACTGGTTGAAGCGTTGGAGATTCGTCGCCGTTTGTACGGCGAGGACTCGCTCCAAGCGGCCAAGGGCCTCAGCGCGCTGGGCTGGCTTCGCCGCGACCAGGGCCGACTCGACCAGGCCGTCACGCTCTTCGAGCAGGGGCTGGCCATCCGCGAACGCCGGTTGGGCCACGAGCACCTGGACACTGCGATGAGCCTGGCGAACCTGGCGGCCGCGCTGCGCGAGGCCGGCCAGCTCGATCGCGCCCAGCGCCTTTTCCGCCAAGCGCTTGCGATTCGTGTCGATCAGCTGGGCACCGCTCATGCCGATGTGGCCATGAGCCAATACTCACTGGCGCTCCTCTTGGAGGATCAAGGCGCGCTGGAAGAGGCGCTTGAACTCCACCAAGCTGCCCTCGCGGTGCGCCGATCAATCCTGCACCCAAGCCATCCGGACCTGCGGCGATCAATCGAAGCGATCGACAAGCTCCAGGCCCGGCGCACCGAAGCCGCCGCACAGCGTTGATTCGTCGACGCGCTGCGTGAGGATCGCTTCGAATTCCGGATGCCCCAGCGCCGCCTTTTCGCAATCTGAAAATGATGCGGCTGGCGGCCACGCGAGCCCTGGTGATCCCGTCGATTCCGGCCGAGTGATGAGGGTTGCGTTCAGCCGCACGGCCCCCACGCTTCGATCACCGCCAGCACATCATTCTCATCCACCAGCCCGTCCGCCTCCAAGTCGCTCCTTGACGCGATGTCCGCATCAACCCGCTCATCGGCGCTTCCCGATCCCCACGCCTCGATCACCAGCATGAAATCGTCGAAATCCACCTTCCCATCACCGGCGCTCCAAACCGGAGCCACGTCCGCGCCACAATTGGCCGTCTCGATGAACGAGCCTTGTGAATCACCCGGCGCACCCGCAGGCATCGACAATTCTCCGTCAGCGCCGCCCCAAGCCATCATGTTCGAGGTGGCATAGTGAATTCGAATAACCTTGTTCTGAAAGAATGAGATGTAACACAGATCGCCCGTGATCGGATCGATCGCGAACGCCACCGGGCCAGCGCTGTCGCTGGCGAAGTCCGACAGACTCACCAACTCATTGGCCGCGTTCACCTTCAGAACCTTGATCCATCCGTGCATGAAGTCGGCGAAGAAATACGCGTTGTGATAGCTCGCGGGATAGGCGCTCGCGGTGTAGAACACCCCGCCAATCGCCGTGGACCCCGTGAGCCCAGGCGGATTCGACAGCTCCCCATCATTGTGATGCCACCAGACCAACGGGGCCGTCACCGCGCCGGGATTTGCCGGCGTCTCCATCGTCTGGCATCCGCCGCTGCTGGGAGTCATCTCCTCAAATTCCAACAAGGGCTCGGGCCCTTCCAGGCACGGCCATCCAAAATTCTCACCACCCTCGGCCACGTTGATCTCCTCGTAGGCGTTGCGACCCACGTCGCCAATGAACAGCGCTGGAATACCGGCCCCGCCCCCTCCCGGCTTGAGCGCAAAACGAAAGGGTTGTCGCAGACCGTTCACCCATACCTTCGACTTAATGCTCGTTCCGTCGCCGCTGTAGAACGGATTGCTCGCCACGCCCGCGCCTGTGCTGGCGTTGATTCGCAGGATCTTTCCATCCAGCGAGGCAAACGACTGCGCGCGAAACGATCCAATATCCTGCTCGGGGCCGAACAGTCCGCCGCCGAAGCACCCAGGCGTCAGTCCACCGCCGTCGGGCTCCAGGTACGACGCCCCATCGCCTCCGGAGACCAGCAGCGTGTGGTCCGGGGCAAAATGCAGATCGGCGATCGTGTGCGACGCAAAGCACGCCGGAAACCCCTGGCCCGGCGTCTTGCCCACCAGCACCTTTCGCGTATTGAGATTCGCCACGTTTCCATTGCTCTCCAGCGTACCCCGATACCGAGTCAGCCTGGCAAAGGTCGGAGTCGAGCCCGGCTCGTCAGGCGGGCCGACCACCGGATCGACCGTGTACAGCAGATACACCCATCGTTTGCTCGCGAAATTCGGATGCAGGGCGATGCCCAACAACCCGCGATCCTCAGCCAGTCCCACCTCCCCTTTAATATGGATGAACGTCGAAATCACCGTGCCGTTCTGAATCACCTTCACGGTGCCTCGCTGCTCGGCCACAAACAGACGTCCATCCGGCGTAAAGGCCATGCCCACCGGCTTTGAAAGCGTCGGCGACATCGTCACCGCCTGAAAGCCCGTAGGCAAATTGATCCGTGCATTCGCCGCGCCCGCCATCCACATCGCCCAGCACAACGCCGCCAGCGCCCAATAGGAGGTTGCCTTCGGCAAGCACCGCTTCGCGCCTCGCACAAATCTCATCAGCTTCTCTTTCTGCGTCAACGCAATTCCCCGAACTCACCCGACGCCGCCATCGTCGAACCGACAACCTCGGAATTGTTATTGATCACAAAGGTCGTGCGAGCGAGGATTCGACGGTAATTCCAACATCAGGAACTCGCCCTACATGCCTCCGGCGTTCCCCAGATTGAAAACAAAAACCGGCGTCCAATGCGCCGGTCTCCTTCACTGTATTGCCTTCGTCCATCTTGGAGCTGATTGCCACGATTCAGTCAGGGGCACTCACCCCACGCCCCGATCACCGCCAGCAGATCGAGAATGTCCACCTGCCCATCGCCACCGAACGGCGCGCAATCCGGACAATAGGCCTTGGGCGGCGGGCAAGCTCCCCAGTGCGATATGACCGCCAGTAAATCAATGATGTTGACCACGCCATCTCCGCTCGGCGGTCCTTCGGGCGCCACATCTTCGACGCACGGCGCCGGCAGTGGATCCTCCGTGTCATACGCCTTCACATTGCTTCCAATCCCGCACACCACCAACACGCCATTCTCCCCAATCGCCGGCGCGCCGATGTTGATGTTCGGCACCGGCAAATTCCAGCGCTCCGTCAAATCCGCGTTGAACGAATAGAACCGCCCATTTGCGAATTGACCGTTTGAGAAAAACAATCGTCCATCATCATCGATCGCCATCCGCGGCGTGAAGTTCCCGCCGGCGCTGTCCAGCAGAATCGGCGCCGATGCATTCATCTCCGCGCCCGTCTGCGGATTCCGTCTGCTGATCACATTTCCGGGGGCGATCATGTACACCGACCCATCAGGCCCCACCGCAAACTCCGATGAAGTCGTCCACCGCGCCGGCACCGACCACTTCAACTCCAACGATGATACCGTATCCGTCCACGCATAGAAGAAATCTGTATTGATGTTGTTCTGCACCCGCGCCACATACACCGTCCCATCGGGCCCGACCATCGGCGAATTCTGCAGCGTGAAGCCGATCATCACCGGGCTCTGATACATGAACGCGCCCGTGTCGATGTCGAAACGCTTGATCACGTGCCCTCCCACCGCCGCATCCGCCACATACACCGCCCCGGAAACCGGCGAAACCGCCGGCCCGCAATTGCCGCTCACCGAGCACAACCTCGGCGCTGCCCACATCGTCGTCCCGTCATTCTGATTGATCCTCCAGATCATCGTATGGCCCGCCACGATCGGATCGCCATTGGCCGCAAAGCTCATCCCGTCATACGACCCGGCATTGATGATCGCTTGCGACCCGCCGGGCCACAGCATCGCGCCCGTCGCCGCATCCAAACAATTCAGTTTACCGGTCGATGATCCGCCATTGCCGCTTCGCGATGCGTACACCCGCCCATTGCGCGCCCCACCCACCCACGTCGTCCACTGCCCGTTGACATACGGCAAGTTCACCGTCCACAGGGTCGCGCCGGTATGCAAATCCTTCGCCACGATCGGCGAATCGTTGGGCACGTTGTTGGGAATGAAGCTGTTCTGCCGCACCATGAACAGCCGCGAGCCCTCAATGATCGGCTGATATGCAATGATCGCCCCCGGCACCGGCGTCCCCGCCGGCCACAACTCGCTGGGCACATCCGGCCCGATTTCGCCAATCAAACCGTTCCGCCCCGCGTTCCCGCCCGAATTGTTCCAATCAGCGTGCGCGCTAGCGCCAATCCACATCGCAGCAACGCAAACAGCTCCGGCCTGTACAAATTGAACCGCCAGAGCGCTCTTGGTTCGTCGACTCATGTTCCTTCTCCTTCCCTGCTCACGGATTTCCGGGGTTCCCGCGGGCGCACCACAAGACTAACCAGCCTCCGCGCCGGCGGTCAACAAGAAACTCGATTCCCGACCGACTCAGATCAGCCAATGTTTCTGAGTCATCGAGGTCCGATGACCGATTCGCCGCATCAGGTCCTGGGGCAACGAATGTTTCAGCAATTCATCAAATTTTGAATCGCAGCGCGCAAACCGCGCAGTACCATGAAACGGCCCGGTCGGTCGCCGCGGCGATCTCGCGTCAACGCAGCTTCCGCGACCGACAACAAGACTCAGCCACACCCCTTCCCAAATCCGAGAAAGACGCATGTACCTCATCACACCGAGCCGCTCGACCTCCGCTCTAGCGATCACCGCATCACTACTTTCCATCGCGCCACCCGCGCCTGCCGACGTCGTCACCGCCATCTGGGGCTCCAACACCAGCTTCAGCTACGAGATCACCCACATGCCCGATCTCGATCAGCGCCGCATGGCCGCCCCTGGCATCCTCGGCCTGCCCAACAACGGCGCCATGTACTGCGTGCCCACCAGCACGCTGAACATGATGATGTACTGCGCCAACCACGGCTTCCCCGCCGTGCTCCCCGGACCCGGCAACTGGGAAAGCAACACGCTCTACAACGCGGCCACCCTCAACGACATCGTCATGGGCGTCCTCATGGACACCGATCCCGTCGACGGCACCAGCGGCGGCTGGTTCAGCGGCGCCCAAGACTGGCTGGCTCAAAACAGCGAAGGCGCCAAGTTCAATGTCGAATACAAGTCCTTCACCGGCGCGCTCGGTCCCAACCTCAACGCCATCGCCAAGAAGGGCGTCCAGGGCTATCTGGTCTCGTTCGCCTACGGCTACTATGACCACATCGGCACCCACAAGGGCCTGCCGTATTACCAGCGCGTCGGCGGTCACATCGTCACCCTCGCCAAAGCCGTTCGCAACGGCAGCAATCAGCAACTGTGGGTGCGCGATCCAGCCGACGATGCCACCAACTCAACCCAGTCGTCCTTCATGAACCGCCTCTTCGACGTCGACAACATGGCCGCGTACGTGCAAATCAACGGCCAGCCCTACCTGCGATTGTTCAGCGCCCTCGACTTCGATCCCACCGCCGGCTCGGCCGCCTTCATCGACGAGTTCGTCACCATTCGCCCCAAGGCCGGCTACAGCTTCACCAACACCGGAATCATCTGGGCCATCCTGATCGCGCAACCCTGGCAGATCTACGGCTCGCTCACTCCCGCCGCCTCCACCGACCTCGCCGTCTCCGGCGCCTTGCTCGACGGCGTCATGACTGTCGACGGCACCGAGGCCTTCACCATCGACCAACCACTCACCGGCGGCCCGGCACAAGTGAACGCCTTTGACCTCCTGACCAGGGAAACCCAACCGCTCGCCACCATTCCCAACGCCTCGCAGCTCGCGCTCAGCCCCAAAGGCCAGCTCTACATCGTCACGCCCTTTGAGGTCATCTGCATTGATCTGACCGAGGAAGAACACCCCACCAAGAACGCCGAGCTGCCGTTCGAGGGCACAGCCCTCGCGTACGATGCGCTGCTCAAAGAAATCGTCGTGCTCTCGGTGCCCGACCGCAGGTTGATTCGCTATGGCGACCTCACCCTGCCACCCACAATCATGACCATTCCCACCAGCATCCCGCTTGAAGGCGATGGCAAGGTTGGCGTGCACCCGGTCACCGGCATGTACTGGTTCCTTTCCCAAGCCACCGACACGCTGCACGGCTGGATGTTGGATGCCGCCGGCGCGTCGACCTTTGAGCAAGCCACCGCCGCCGGCCTGAAGCACCCAACGTCCTTCGACTTCGATGACGATGGGCACCTGTTCATCTGCGATGGCTCGGTCGTCGCCGAATTGGTCAAGACCGACGCCGCCGGCTGGCAGCCGGTTGAGAAGTCCGCCTTCGAAGGCGCCCACGTCGGCCCGATTTTCCGCGTCACCAAGAGCGAATCCAATTTCGATCCGCTCCTTCACTCAGGTCCGGGCTACGTCAACATCGACCCCGATCAACTGATCTTCGGCCAGCCGGTCCTCGACTGCGACGGCGACATCGACCGAAACGGCCTGGTCAACGTTCTCGACCTGCTGCTGGTGATCGGCGGCTGGGGCGCCTGCCCCATCGGCCCCTGCCCGGCCGACGTCGATGGCTCGCGCATCGTCGATGTGAACGACCTGCTCGGCGCCATCGGCTTCTGGGGCGTGTGCCCATAACGTCCAAAACTCCCCTCTCTCTGGACAATCGTGCACCATTCCCCCCTCTCCCAAAGGAGGATTATGCACCCATGCCCCCCTCTCCCTTTGGGAGAGGGGTTGGGGGTGAGGGCAACATGAAACGCCGGGTGCACTCAGCACTCACCACTCACCACTCACCACTCAGCACTCAGCACTCACCACTCACCACTCACCACTCAGCACTCCGCACTCACACGCACGGCCCCCAATTACTGATCAGCGCCAACAGGTCCGCCACGTTCACGATGCCGTCGCCGTTGAGGTCCGCCGGATTGCCGGGGCCGCCGCTCCAGTTGCTGATCAGCACCAGCAAGTCGAGTACATCGACGCTGCCGCTGGAATCGAGATCGGCTGGGCAACCCGCCGGTTCGCATTCATCGGGAACGCCGTTGCCATTCTTGTCGTCGCTCAGCCCATCCAGAATGTCGCAAGCATCGTTGATTTGGTTGCTGTTGCAATCCACACCCACGAAACTCGCCGGCACGATCTTGAAAATCTCTCCGCCGTTATAGTCGGTGATGTACAGCTCACCGTACGCGTCCTCACCGAACGAAGCTGGCCCGTCCACCGTGATCGCGCCGATTGGATCCAGCTCCGCCGTGCGCTCCTGGAACTCGCTCACCGCCGCGCCATCGTACCGGAACGACCAGATGCGCTCCGATTGGTAGTCGGCGAAGAAATACGTCCCCTGAAGATCCGGAATCGCACAGCCGCGGTACACGTAGCCGCCCGTCACCGAAACCCCAAACGAGTGGTTGTATTCGTGAATCGGCCCAGTCAACGTCGGCCCATTGCATAGGCACCCGCTCAAACCCGTGCAGAACGTTCCCTCGGTGCAGCGCCAGCCGAAGTTGATCGGGCCCGCGGTTGCCGCCGCCTGGAAGCTGATCTCCTCGCGCTGGTTCTGGCCGACATCGCCGATGTACAGATCATGCGTCAGTCGGTCGAAGCTGCATCGCCAGGGATTGCGCAGGCCGTAATGCCAGATTTCATCGGCGCCGGCCACGCCCACAAACGGATTGCTCGGCGGTATCGAATAATTCTTGTTGGCGTCGACCGGAAACGCATCGTCATCGGCGTTGCCCGGGATGTTGTCGGGTCCATCGACATCCAGCCGCAGAATCTTGCCCTGCAGAAGGTTGATGTTTTGCGCCCGGTTCGATGGATCGTTCTGCCCGCCGCCATCGCCTTGCGAATCGTACAGATAGCCATCGACGCCGAAGGCCAGCCATCCACCTCGATGGTTTGCGTTTGGCTGATCCAGGTAGAGCACAATCGATCCGCTCGTGGGATCGGCGATGTCCGGATCGGCATCGCTCGCCTTGTATCGCGCGATCACGCTGTCGCCGGTGTTCTCGATGTAGTTGATGAAAAAGTAGCCGTTGCTGGCGTACTCGGGATGAAACGTCATCCCCAGCATGCCCCACTCCAGCGTGGTCGAGTTCACCAGTGGGTCGATGTTCAGGAACGGCGTAGCCAGCAGAACGCCATCCTTGATGATCCTGATCTTCCCGGCCTTCTCAATCACAAACAGCCGCTCGAAATCACCAGGCGCATGCGTGAGATACAGCGGCTGCACCAGCCCCGGCGTAACCTGCACAGTCGTCAACGGCGTGCCGCCGCCAAAAGCGGACGATGCGCTGTAAGAAAGAGCCATTGCAGCCGACAACCTGATAATCAGCGAATTTTTCATGCGACTTTCTCCGTCACGACAAACTCATGATCTTTCTCCCGAAAAACTCCACTGGGCGCGCCACCAATCTAACACCCCCGCCCCCAACCTCGAAGTGCGAAATTCACAACGCGCGAATTGGACTATTCTGAACTTTGATTCGCCCCGCGCTCCTTCCAAACCACCCCCCCGCGCATCACAAAACTCACATCCTGCAACGCCCGAATGTCCTCCAGCGGATTCTTCTTGACCGCAATCACATCAGCCTGCTTTCCCGCCTCGATCATCCCAATCGTCTCCGAGAGCCCAATCAGCTGCGCCGCGTTGACCGTCGCGCTCTTGATCGCCTCCATCGCCGGCATCCCCGCTTGCACCATCAACTCGAACTCGCGCGCGTTCTTACCGTGCTCGCTCACGCCCGAATCCGTCCCGAAAGCGATCTGCACCCCCGCCTTGTACGCCCGTCCGAACGCGCCCTGAATCACCGGCCCCACCGCCCGCGCCTTCTCCGCCACCATCGGCTTGAAATACCCTTCGATCTCGGCACACTCGGCCACCGTCACGCCCGCCAGAATCGTCGGCACCAGATACGCCCCCTTCTGCTTGAACAGCGAGATCGCCTCATCATCCAAAAACGTGCCGTGTTCGATTGAATCAACCCCCGCCTTCAGCGCCGCCTTGATGCCCGCCGCGCCGTGCGCGTGCGCCGCGACCTTCCGGCCCAGCAAATGCGCCGTTTCCACGATCGCTTCCAATTCATCCTCGAAAAACTGCTGCTCGGTTCCAGCCGCGGTGGCGCTGAGGACGCCGCCCGTCGCCGTGAGCTTGATCACGTCGGCCCCGCGCTTCACCTGCGCCCGAACCGCCGCACGGCAGGCATCGGCGCCGTCGGCAATCCCCTGCATCGCCCCCGGAATCGCCATCAGATCCTCTCGATACCCGTGCGTGGAATCGCTGTGCCCGCCGGTGGGACTGATCGATTCGCCCGCTTCAAGAATTCGCGGACCGGGAATCTTCCCCGCCGCAATCGCATCGCGCACCGCAAAGGCCGAGTCGCCCGAAGAACCGACGTTGCGAATCGTCGTGAAGCCCGCTTCCAGCGTGCGCTTGGCGTTCACCACGCCCCTGATCGCCGCATCCGCATCGCTCTCTTCAACATTGCGCAGCCGGCCTTCAGTTGACTGCACCATCGCAAACGTGATGTGCGTGTGGCAATCGATGAGGCCCGGCAAAACAAACGAGTCGCGCAAATCGATGATCCGCGGCTTCCCATTGGCAACGCCGGGCGCATTTGAGACCTCCGTTACGAAGCCCTTCTTCACCTCAACGATTCGATCACCTTCGATGACGATGCTGGCGCCCGTAATCGGCGCTTCGCCGGGCCGAGCCAGCAGCGTTCCGCAATGAACGATCGTCAGCCCCGACGGCGGCTGATCCCAAGGCATCGCGCTGAGGCGCTGACTCTCGACCGCCGAAAGGAAACCCACCGCAATAGCAAGACTTACAAGTCGCCGCATAGATCAACCTCCGCCTGGCTGGATCGCCAACGATGCATGGTAATCGCGGAGCACGATCGCCCCAAGGGTGTCAAGACAACTCAACGGCGCTTTGACCGACCGTCACCCAAAAACTGGACTCATGCGGTGTTTTGTTGACGGCTCGGCCTCTCCGATCGCCCCAGCCGCCGGTGAACCTAGGGGCATACTCCCCACGCGCTGATCACCGCCAACAAGTCGGCAATGTTCACTGTGCCATCGCCGGTGACATCGGCGGCTCCACCGGCGGCGCCCCAGTTGCTGATCACCGCCAGCAGATCAACGACGTTTACCAAGCCATCGCCATCGGGCAGCGGCGCAATGTCTGCTGGGCAGGTGTCGATTTCGGACCCGCCCGCGCCGGGCCAGAACCCGCCGGTCAGCTCGAACTCATTTCCAGGATCGCCGCCGGTCATCGGACCCGAAGCATCGGGTTGGCCGATCGTTCCGCTTGCCTCGAACGTTCCTCCGCTCGACGCACCGCCGCCGCCGTCAACCGTGTTCCACGTCAAGTCGAAATCCGATCCAGCGATTCCTCCGCCGCGCGCTCCCAATGGCGGGGCCATCGCCAGGCCCACAATCAAACCAATCAGCAAAGGTCGTATTCCGCGCATGGCGCACCTCATGATGCTCTGGTGATTGAGCTAATCTCCAATGACCGCGCTCCCACCGGTCGAAGTCAGCGTCACCGCCTCGTTGGTCGTGATGTTCTCCAGATACGTTCCCGCCGCGATGCTCACCGTTCCCCCAATCATCGCCGCCGCAACGCCTTCGGTCACCGTATCGAACGGGTTGGCCGCCGAGCCATCCTGGGGCCCTCCATTCGACCAGTCCACGTAGATCGGATCCAGGCACGGGTCAAGGCACCCGCGCGAATCGCGGAAACTCATGATCGTCGATTGTGAGAACGGCTCAAACACCAGCACGCCGCTAATCCCCGAGGCCATGATCCCGCAATCGGGGTCCGGCGGATCGATGCACATCGTCTGGTTGCAGTGGCAGGCATTCCAGTTGTGCCCGAGCTCGTGAGCGGTCAGCTGTGTGCGATTGGCGAGGCTGGGTTGCGTGCTTTGCGAAAGGCCGTACGCCGCGCTGCCAATCCCGCCGCATGCGAAGTTCGGCACGTCGCAGATCACGCCCACCCACGCCAGGCCAATGATGCTGCCGTCCAGATTTTTTCCCGTCATCAGGTGAGCGACATCGCGGTCAAAGTAACCGCCGCCGTTCCATTCGCTGCGAAACTCGCACAGCATCACATCCGAATTGGTCGAGACATACGGATCAGGATCGGCCGTGCGCACGATGAAGCCCGTCATCGAGTAGCAGATTCCCACCTGATTCTGGTAGATCATTCCTACGTTGTTCATGATCATTTCGATGTCGAGAATCGTCGCCGAAACGGAACTGCCGTTGAGCTGATAGAACTCCACATCGGCATCGAACGCGATTTCGGTCCGCCCGTTGGAGCCGGCGATGCCTCCGTCGTCGCCCGCCGGTTGTGCTGGGTTGCCTACGTTCGGCAGTTGATTAACCCCCAGATCCCCAACACCGCAGATTCCGCCGTTGCCCTTCGCGTCTGCGGCGCGGTACACAGTGTGCCAACCAACTGGCAGGCCCGGCAGCGCCTTGCTGGAAGGCTCAACCTGCCAGACCTCGCCATCGCCGCTGCGAATCATCGCCCACACCTGGCCATCGATAATCGTCGCGCTCACCGCGGCCGCCGGGTCTTCATCAAGCCCGCCTCGATAGCTCGCGACCTCCGGCAGCTCCTCCTCCTTGAGCGCGCCCGTCTCATCCTGCACCAGCACGCGGCAGTGGGGGGATCGCATCGAAAACGGCTTCACTCGAATCGTCCGCTGCTCCAGCCCCAGTCGGACGTTGACCGTCTTTTCCGGGGGCGCTCCGGCATCCTCCACGACCAGTTCCACCACCGAAGCCGCACGCACCTGCAGAATCGCTTCCATCATCGTCGCAACGCCGACCAAATCGTCGGATGCCTCAGGCGGCTGCCGGCCAACGCTCTCTCCGCCAAAGCCGACGACTCCCATCGCCACCAGCGCCGCTGCGACCGAAATCGATCTGTGCCCGAACATCGCCATCACTCCTCTGGCTCGCCGCGGCGAGCGCTTATTGCAGGTTGACCAACACCAGAACCAGCCCCGTCCCCTCATCCAGCGATGTCATCGCCTTGCCGATAATCGCCCCTTGTGCGGCCGCGTGATCGACCACCTTCATCGCGTGACCCGCCGTCGCCGAACTCGTCAGCAGATCACCCGCCCGAATCGGCCCCGTCGTGGCGTCGCACCAGCAATACACCCGCCCACTCAGCGCAACCGGAAACTTGCCGTCGGCGCTGGTTCCCTTCTGCCCCATGAGCATGCCAGGCTTCACCCCGCCGGCTCCGCTGATGATCCCCGCCACCCTGCGGTCGTACGCTTTGGCGCAGACGATCAAATCGCCGGGATGGTCAGGATCGATGCCGACGACCATACCCGCCGCGACGGGCGCGCTCGCGCCATCC
>JAKEEP010000260.1 GCA_022616475.1 Phycisphaerales bacterium
GGTCATCACGTCGCAACCCCAACACGATCGTCCGAGCCGATCCGGAACGCACACTTCCAAGTCAGCCGCTCCCTATCTTGTGGTCGTGGGGTGCCCGCGGTCCGGCACGACGCTCCTTCAGCGGATGCTCGATGCTCATCCCGAGCTTGCGGTGACCAACGACACGCACTTCATTCCCAAAGTGTTGCCGAATGCTGTTGGCGAGCCCAACCCGCTGCTTACAGAGCAGCTCGTCAGGGCGGTCCGGACCTACAAACGCTTCTACCGCATGAAGCTTTCCGATGACGCCGTGGATGCCGCGGCCCAGCGAAGCAGCGACTATCGGGAGTTCGTCAGCGCCCTGTACCAAGAAGTCGGACGAGCACGAGGCAAGAGGCTGACGGGGGAGAAGACACCCGACTATGTCCGCCATCTCAAGCTGCTTCGCCAGCTCTTTCCGTGGATCAAAATCATTCACATCATTCGGGACGGTCGCGATGTCGCGTTGTCTGCGCTTGAGTGGGCCGGGCCGACCAAGGGCCCGGGCAAGCTCGCGTTATGGGCCCAGGAACCAGTCGCGGTCTGCGCGCTGTGGTGGCAGTGGAACGTGCGATTCGGTTTGCGCGATGCTGCGGCGCTGGGCCCGCAGTCCTATCGACGAGTGCGATACGAGGATTTGGTCGCGCGCCCGGAGCCAGTCCTCGGCGATCTCTGTGACTTCCTCCAACTGTCGTTCGATGCGCACATGCTCAACTTTCACGAAGGAAAGACCAAGCATAAGGCTGGCCTTTCACCGAAGTCGGCGTGGCTGCCCGCCACACCCGGGCTGCGCAATTGGAGAACCCAAATGTCGTGCCGCGACCAGGAATTGTTCGAGGCGCTTGCGGGCGATCTCCTTTTGGAGCTCGGCTACGAGCTCGCAGTCGGTAAGCCCTCGGTTGAAATCGCTGAAGTTGCGGCACGATGTCGAGCCTGGTGGCTCCAGGAGAAGGAGCTTGACCAGCCAGTAACGTCTTGATATTGGTTCGGGCTCGGCGCTCGAAGCGAATGAGAGTGAAAACCGCAACGATCTCATGGGATCAGGCTCGCCTGCCAGCTCGAGGCGGGCAGCTTTTGGTAATCATCGCATCGTTGTGCGGCGCTCACAATGGCCAGGCAGCACCGAGGTCGAACGATCAGGTGGTCCTTTCGGCGCCGCCAGCCGATTCGACCAATCCCTCCCTGAGGCGGCGGCTTGAGGAACTCGAAGCGAGAATCGCCAGGCTCCAATCGACCCCGGAGGAAATCTGGCTATCAGAGCAGCGCGCGTCAGCCGTGCGCGAGCTTGTCGCCGAGGTTCTGCATGATGCCGAGAGCCGCGCGAGCTTGTTGGCGGATAAGCCTTCGGCAGGGTATGACGGCGATTTCTTCATTCGCAGCGGCGATGGCAAGTTTCTGCTCGAAGTCTCCGGTGAGCTTCAAGTGCGGTATACGTTCAACCACCAGAACGAATCTTTGGAGGACCGCAATCGCGGTGGGTTTGAGGTTCGGCGCCTGAAGATTGATTTCGATGGATATGTCATGGGCCCCAAAGTCGGGTACTCAGTTACGGTGGGCTTCGATGATGACACCGGCGATTTCGAGCTGCAGGATGCGTCGGTCCGTTTCCGCATGAGCGACCAATGGTCGCTGCGCATGGGAAAGGCGCGGCCGCCATTCCTCCGCGAGGAGCAAGTCTCGAGCAAGCGGCAACTGCTCGTCGAGCGGTCGCTGGTCGCCCGGGAATTTCGGCTACGCCGGGCGCTCGGCGCTTTCTTGATTTTCCAGACACCGACCACTCGGGTGCGAGGCGGCCTCTCAGACAACTCTGCGGACCTTTTCGGCGATGAGCAATGGACGTTCAACGCTCGTGCAGAACAGCTGTTCCTGGGCGAATGGAGTCAGGTTGACGATTTCAACAGCTTCCGCGATGACCAGACTTCAGCGGCGATTGGCGCGGGCTTCGCTTATCGAACGGATGATTTCGTCGATCCCAATGAGGACGACGAGAAAAGCTGGCGCTGGACGGCTGATGCCTCCGTTGGAACCGGCGGGGCCACTGCTTTCGTGGCCGTGGTAGGCAATCACGTGACTGAGGAAGATGGCGAAAAATTCAATGAAATTGGAATTGTGGTCCAGGGCGGTATTTTCGTGACCAAGAACTGGGAGGTCTTCGCCCAATACGCCTGGGGCGATGCGGATCGTCCAATTCCCGACCTGAGTGTCGTCACCGTGGGTGCGACTCACTTCTTCGCCAAACACGATTTGCAATGGACGACCGACGTTGGCTATGGGCTCCAGGGGGTGGCAGGATTCTGGGCTTCAAGCGGCGCCGGCTGGCGCGCGGATCTTCCTGGCCAGGAAGGCCAAGTCGTGGTTCGATCGCAGTTTCAGCTGCTCTTCTAGGCCTTTCCTCGGTCCACCCCCTTTGGGTTGTATCAAAGTCGCTGGTTAAGGCCACTTTACGTTTGGGACTACGTTGCGCTCAGATTGAGTGAGGAAGGAGTCGGAGGAATTCTGCAATCCCATCCCAGCCCGGCCGAACAGCCTCAGGCGAATCACAAGCTTGGGCGCGGCGCTCCGCCGCGTTTGCGTGTGGCGATGTACTCGCACGATACCCAGGGCTTGGGTCACATTCGGCGCAACCTTCTGGTCGCGGCAGCGCTTCGCCGACACGGAGGCGCGATCTCGACCATCCTGCTGCTTTCGGGCGTGCGCGAGGCGGCTGCATTCGCCCTTCCGGCGGGCATCGATTGTCTGACCCTTCCATCACTGGGCAAGGACACCAACGGCGGCTATTACCCGAGGTCGTTGACGGTTCCGATGCCCGATCTCATCCGAATCCGCACCAGCGCGATCACCGCAGCGCTGCGCTCGTTCGATCCTGATCTGTTTATCGTTGACAAGGTTCCCGTGGGCGCGCTCAACGAGCTCCTTCCATCGCTGGAGATGCTCCGATCCGTCGGACGCGCGCGGATCGTGCTCGGGCTGCGCGAGATCCTCGATGATCCACAGACCGTGCGGCAGGAGTGGGAGCGCGGCGAGTATGCCGAGGCGCTGCGCGACTACTACGACCGGATCTGGGTCTACGGCGATCCCAAGGTCTTTAACACCGCCGACGAGTATGGCTTCGCGCCTGACCTTGTCCGCATGGCTCGCTATACCGGCTACCTCAACCCGCAAGACGTTGGCAGCAACGGTTATCGCGATGGCGAGGAGGAAGCGGCGGCATGGATGTCTGCTGGCGCTGAGGCACGGGTCATCGGCCTGGTGGGAGGCGGCCGTGACGGCCTGTCGCTGGCCGAAGCGTTCCTGAGCGCCGACCTGCCTGCGGGCATGCATGGGTTGCTTGTGACGGGGCCGCTGATGCCTGATGATGCGCGGGCGTCGCTTCGTGCGCTGGCTCAGAGGCGCCCGCGCCAACATGTGATCGAGTTCGTCACCGATCCGAGTCGGCTGCTGAATTACGCCGACATGGTGATCGCCATGGGCGGCTACAACACGATTTGCGAGATTCTGTCATTCCAGAAACGCGCGTTGATCGTGCCTCGCATTAAGCCGCGCACTGAGCAGTTGATTCGCGCCAAGTGCTTCGCCGGTCTGGGCCTCGTGGACATGCTGCACCCCAACGACCTGTCGCCCGTGAAGCTGACGGCGTGGCTGAGCCGCGGGCCCGAGGAGCCGCCCAGAGCGCACGAGGTGATCGACTTCAACGGTGTGGGGGAGCTTCAGCGCCTGTATGACGAGGTCGTCAATTGCGGACGGCCGCCCGCGGAGCTGATCCATGCCGTTGAATAATCTGCCGCGAGTCGGATACGTGCTGAAGGTGTATCCCAGGCTGTGTGAGACCTTCATTCTTGGCGAAATCCTCGCTCATGAAGCGGCCGGCCTGGAGATCGAGATTTTCTCCCTGCGGCCGACCAGCGATAGCCGCTTCCATGAAGGTCTCAGCCGCGTGCGCGCGCCGGTGACCTATGTCCCAAGCCAGTCCATCAAGTCGCAGGACCTTTGGGAGGCGCTGTGCCGAGCTCGATTCAACTTTGATGACGCCGATGCTCTGATGGACGAAGCCGCCTGCACCAGCGGCGAAACGGTATATCAGGCGATCCTGCTCGCCGAGGCCATTCGCGCGCGCGGAATCAACCATGTGCACGCGCATTTCGGCACACTGGCAACGACGGTCGCGCGCCTCGCCTCGAGGCTGGCCGGAATTCCCTATTCGTTCACTGCTCACGCCAAGGACATCTTTCATGAGAGCGTCGACCAGGATGACCTTCGACGGAAGCTTTGCGATGCTCATGCGGTCGTGGCCGTGAGCGAGTACAACCTGTCGTATCTGCGATCCGTGTTTGGCGAATCCGGCTCGAGTGTGCGCCGAATCTACAACGGCGTGGATCTGCAAGAGTTTCCCTGGAGCAAACCGGTCAACCGATCGCCACTCGTCCTCGGTGTTGGCCGGCTGGTGGAAAAGAAGGGATTCAGCGATCTGATCGATGCATGCGCCATCTTGGCGCGGCAACGTTGGGATTTCACCTGTCAGATCATCGGTGAGGGGTTGCTGCGCGATGCGCTTCAAGAGCAGATTGAGCGGCTTGATCTTGGCGATCGTGTGCACTTGTCGGGGCCGCAGCCGCGCCATGAAGTGAAGAATCTGATGCAGCGCGCGGCGGTGATCGTCGCGCCGTGCGTTCTTGGCAGCGATGGCAACCGCGATAGCTTGCCGACAGTGATCCTTGAGGCGATGGCGCTGGGAACGCCATGCATTTCGACGGATGTCGGCGGCATTCCTGAAATGATCCGCGATCGGGACACGGGGCTGATCGTGCCACAGCGTGATCCGCAAATGCTCGCAGAGGCCATTCAGCAGTTGCTGGCGAATGAGCCTTTGCGCGTCGAGTTGGCCACCAGCGCGCGTCATCTGGCGGAGTTGGAATTCGACATTCACCAGAACACAAGGACGATGCGCGAGATCTTTCAGCCAGGCGGGGCCAGAGCAACCCAGGTGGCCGTGGAGGTGGCGTGATGCGCATCGCGTATGTCTGCGCTGACCGCGGCGTTCCTGTTTTCGGCTCCAAGGGATGCTCTGTGCATGTCCAGGAAATCATGAGGGCCCTTCTGCGTCAGGGGGCAGACGTCGAACTTTTTGCCGCCGAAACGGGAGGAAACCCGCCGGCCGGGCTCAATGGCGCGACGCTGCACCTGCTGCCATCAGGGCGCGAAACGGATCCGGAATCACGGGAAGTAGTGGCGTCGAGCGTCAACGACGCTCTCTTTGAAGGTCTTAACGACGCCGGCCAGTTCGACGCCGTGCTGGAGCGCCACTCGTTGTGGAGCTACGCCGGCATGGAATACGCGCAGGCGCACGGCGTCCCAGCCCTCCTGGAGGTCAACGCGCCGCTCTACGATGAGCAGCGACAATTCCGGAAACTGATCCGGGAGCGCCAGGCTGAGCAAGCCGTCGAGCGCGCCTTTTCCGCGACGAGTGATTTCCTGGCGGTTTCGACGGGAGTGGCACGGTACCTGCGAGCCCATCCTGCGGTGCACGGAAGGATCCACATCCTGCCCAACGGCGTCGATCCAACTCGATTCAGACCCGATGCCCCTTCAGCGCGGCCGAAGCCTGACGAGGTCTTCACCGTCGGTTTTGTCGGTGGTTTGAGGCCGTGGCATGGGGTCACCGACCTGCTCATGGCGTTTGCCGAGTTGTGTCACAACGAGCCTCTGGCGCAGTTGCTCATCGTCGGTCAGGGCCCGCTGCGTGTCCAACTTGAGGCGACAGCCGGCGAATTGAGCATCGGCCATGCAACGACGTTCACCGGTCCAGTCGATCCCCAGGCTGTTCCTGGCATGCTCACATCAATGGACGTGGCGGTGGCGCCGTACCCGCCGCTGGAGAACTTCTACTTCTCGCCGCTCAAGCTGTATGAATACATGGCCAGCGGCCGCGCCATCGTTGCGTCGTCGATCGGACAGATCGAGGATGTGATCACCGATGGTGAAACCGGCTTGCTGTATCCTCCAGGCGACGTCAAGGCGCTCGCGAGCGCACTGTGGCGCCTTCGGCAGAATCCTCTGCTGCGGCGGAAACTTGGTTCGGCCGCGCGTGAACTCGCAGTGCGTCAGCACTCATGGGACCACGTCGCGCATACCATTCTTCAAGTTGCGCGTATGGGCGATTCGACGCCGGCAATCTCACAGAGGATCGGATGACCGTCACACGTGCTTCAATGCGGGCATCGCTGGATGAGTTGCGCCGCATGCTGGTGCGCTTTGGGCCGTGGATTCGCAAGGAGCGGTTCCTGATCTCCGTTTCATTCGTCACGCTGATCCTCGAGATCGGTTTGCGACTGCTGGAGCCTTGGCCGCTCAAGTTCGTCTTCGATCACCTCTTCACCGTCAACGCGCCTGGCCGGCAAGGCAGTGCGACCAGCGGCGCAAGCACGGGAACTGTTCTGGCGCTTTCGGCGGGAGCACTGCTTGTGATCGTCGCGCTGCGTGCTTGGGCTGGATATATCAACACCGTCGGGTTCGCCCTGGCGGGCAACCGGATTTTGACCGAGTGCCGCAGCGAGCTATTTGCTCATCTCCAGCGGCTTTCGCTTTCGTTTCACGACAAGTCGCGCACGGGCGATCTTCTGACGCGCATCACCGGCGATATCGGGCGTCTCAAGGATGTCGTGGTCACCGCAGCGATGCCCATGGCGGCTCACGTGCTCACCCTGGTGAGCATGATGGCGGTGATGCTCTGGATGAACTGGCGCTTGGCGCTGCTGGCTGCGATCACCCTGCCGCTGTTCTTGCTCTTGACGCGGCGGTTCGGGAGCCGGATTCGTCAGGCAGCCCGGCGCGAGCGCCAGCGCGAGGGCAAACTGAGCGCGACGGCAGCCGAAGCGATCGCCGCCATCAGGACGGTCCAGGCGCTCTCTCTCCAAGAGATGCCGAATCGCGCTTTCGCGGCTCACAATCGGTCAAGCATGTGGGAAGGCGTGCAGGTCAAGCGCCTCTCAGCGCGCCTGGAGCGCACCGTTGACCTGCTGATCGCCGTGGCGACGGCTCTGGTGCTGTGGTTCGGCGCGCGCCAGGTCCTTGCGGGCGAGCTGACGCCCGGCGATTTGGTGGTGTTTCTGGCCTATCTGAAAAACGCGTTCAAGCCGATGCGCGATGTCACCAAGTATTCCGGACGCATCGCGCGCGCTGGCGCTTCGGGCGAGCGCGTGCTCGAAGTGCTGGAGACCACGCCTCTGATCCGCAATCGACCTGACGCGGTCGAAGCCCCCCAGACCATTGCATCGCTCAAGTTTCGGGAGGTGTCCTTCGGATATGCGCCGAACACCGTGGCGCTTGAGAACTTCACGCTTGAGGCACGGACCGGACAGGTAGTCGCGTTGGTTGGAGCATCGGGTGCGGGCAAGTCAACCGTGCTTGGGCTCATGCTGCGACTGTATGACCCCCAGACCGGACGCATTGACATCAACGACAGGGACATTCGCGAATACACCATCCAGTCACTCCGCGCGCGCATCGCAGTTGTTCCTCAGGAGAATATGTTGTTCGGCGTCAACGTGCGCGACAACATTGCATCAGGCGACCTTGATGTTTCCGATGAGCAGATCGTCGAAGCGGCTCGAGCAGCCTTGGCGCATGACTTTATTCTGTCGCTTCCGGAAGGATATGAAACGGTCCTCGGCGAGCGCGGCGCGACGCTCTCCGAAGGCCAGCGCAAGCGCTTGGCGATCGCGAGGGCTTTGCTTCGCCGCGCACCGATCCTCGTTCTGGATGAGCCGACCGCCGACCTCGACAGCGAGAACATTCGCCTGGTCATGCAATCGCTCAGCGCCAACAGGCAGTCGCA
This sequence comes from Phycisphaerales bacterium, assembly GCA_022616475.1. GTDB lineage: Bacteria > Planctomycetota > Phycisphaerae > Phycisphaerales > SM1A02 > JAKEEP01. Next base: position 7,850 of record JAKEEP010000260.1, read on the forward strand.
TGTCACCTTTCTGGTGACGCATGATCTGGCGATCGCCGAAGATGCTGACGTGATCGTGCATCTGGAGCGCGGCCGCGTGGTTGAATTGGGATCGCACGATGAGTTGATGCGCCAGTCAGGCTCCTATGCCCGGCTGCGGTGGATTCAGGAGAGCGATGGGCTGGTCGCGCCGCCACCTCCCCCGGCCCCGGAAGTGAGCCATGTTGGATCGCGGTGACAGGGAGCTGGTGTCGCGCGACCGAGAGCTCATCGGCTTGCGCACGCTACTGGATGCATCGGCGTTCACCGAACTGCTGCAGCAGTCACACCCGGATGCCAAGATCGAAGAAGCGTGCCCGTACTACGTTCGGTACAAGCCCGGCACAAGTTGTCTGGTTGGATATCACGTTCGTGCCGGCGAACTCCGGACCGAGGTCTATGCCCGATGCCATCACCCCGATTCGCGCGACAAGGCGACCAAAGGCGAGCGTCTGACGAGCATTCCGAGCGCCTTGGGCCCAGGTATTGTGGTCCGGCCGGATTTGAATCTCGTGATCTACGCTTTTCCCAATGATCATGAGATTCGCGGGCTTCGACGGATGTTCGAGCGCGGATTGAACCGGGTCAGGGTCAAGCGTCTCTTGCCCGATCATCGAGCGCTCTGGAACGGCACGCTCACGCGAATTCGTTACAAGCCGGAGCGCCGCTGCGTCGCGAAGTTGTGCGTCGATCGACTTCCTGGGGTCCCGGGGGAGGCGCGGGCCGTTGTGAAGCTTTATAGCCCTGAGGGCTTTGAGGCTGCTCTGGCTCGGGTCAATCGCTTTGCGAACCGGCCGGGTTTGCGGCTTCCGAGTTTTCTGGGCGCGGCCGAACGATACTGGGCACTCGCATGGGAATGGATCGAGGGACCTCCGTTGCTTGATGTCATTTCCGAGCTCTCAAACTCAGACCAGGCATGCGAACGAGTTGGCGCAGCGCTCGGAGACCTGCATCGGCAGGAGCCGCACCTGAGTTTCACGTACGCCTGCGAAGACTACTGCGGAACTCTGGAGGCCGCAGCCGTCGCGATTGGGTCGATCTGCGCTGATCTCAACGAACGCGCGCAAGGACTTTCTCGCGATCTGGCTGCCGCGCTCCGCGACCATCCTTGGCGGCCTGCGCCAATTCACGGCGATTTTTCCGCGGATCAGGTGCTCTTGAGCGGTGTAGATGCCGTGTTTCTTGATCTTGATCGCGCGGGCATCGGTGACCCGCTGATCGACCTAGGCTCGTTGCGCGCCAAGTTGATCGCCGACACGGTTGAAAACCGGTTGACGCTCGATCGCGCCGAGGAGCTCGCGGCGCAGCTTGTTCAACGCTATGGCCAGACCATCGGATCGCACGCGATTGACGATCTCGATGTCTTCACCGCCAGCAGCCTTCTGCAAATCGCCCCGGAGCCGTTCCGCCAGCGGCGACGCGACTGGCCTGCGAAGGTCGAGGCTTTGCTGGCGCACGCAGAAAGGATCAGCCGTGTCGACGCGGCCGCTCATTCGGCAGCTCGCCGAACTTGAATTGACGCCTGATGATGCGCAAGGGCTAGGTCTCACCAGCCGACGCGCTGTGCTGCGGCGCGCTTGGCCCCGATCCGGTCAGCACCTTCTGTTGGAATACGCGACTGAGAAAGGCGAGATCGTGCCCGGGCAATGGATGTCTGATCAGAGGGCATTGCACCAGGTCGCATCCGAAACAAGACAGCGATGCCCGCAGGGAAGCATCGCGACCGCCAATATCGGTGAGCATGTTGTTCTTCTGCAAACGCGCGGCGCCGATCGGGCGCTCACATCCATCCCGAAGCTGCTCCACAATGGCTCCGAACTGATCAGCCACCGACCCGAGCGGCGCGCTGTGGTGCGCCTTGGGCCAGCGTCAGCAGCCTATGCGAAAGTGGTTCGATCAAGCGCTTTCAGGCGATTGGCAGACTCCTCCCAATTGATGTGCGGCGTGTCCGACCGAAGCGGGTGTGCATTCGATGCACCTGAAGTGCTCGATTGCCACGAGGATGATGGTGTCCTTGTGCTCTCGGCATTGGAGGGGGACTCGCTGAACGATCTCAATGACTCAGCAGGGCTTATCGGCGCCATGCGGGCCGCTGGCGAACTGTTGCGGTTCATTCACGGAATGCACGCCCCGGCCTGGGCCCGCCCACATTCGGCGCGATCCGAAGTCGAATTGCTTCTGAAATGGCGCTCATGGCTGCAATCACTGAATGCGGAGATCTGTCAGCACTCCCTGCACGCCATCGAATCAGTCGTTGATGCATTGCTTGGGGACGAGACGAAGACGGTATTGCTGCATCGCGATTTCTACGACAAACAAATCATCGTGGCGCCCTCCGGCAGAATCGGCATTCTCGACTTCGACACCCTGGCGGTTGGCGAGCCAGCACTCGATATTGGCAACATGCTCGCTCATCTGGAGTTGCGAGCTGTCGAGCAATGGTTGCCTGCCTCGGCGGCGACAAGCGCAGCTGCGGCTTTTCTCGACGGCTATGGCATCAGCTCCGTTCAGCCATTACGCGTTCAGGCGTATCTTGATTCGGCTCGTCTGAGGCTTGCCTTTGTGTATTCGCTTCGACCGCAATGGGGCTACTCACCGGGAACCATCCTCGAGCACCTTGGGGAGCCGCATCTGTGCTTTGCCGCGCGAGCCGAATAGCTTTGTATGCCGTCGAGGCAGTGCAGATCCATGCAGAGAATGGGCACAGGTTTCGGGAGGATATTGCTGTCAGCACATGCGGAGTTTAAGCTGAACCAACGTCGATGGACACGAAAGAGGTTTGGCTTTGGCTGCCGCTTGCGGTTTTTGCATGCATGGCTCGGGTTTTGCCCGTTCAGGCTGAGCGCTTGCCGCTGAGGCCCCTACACGACGGCTGACGGGCTGGCCGGCGACGAGGTCCGGTGCGTCATGCAAGACTCGCGAGGCTTTCTGTGGCTCGGCACGACCATGGGGGTGAGCCGATTCGACGGCCGAGTCTTTGTGAACTACAGCACGGATGACGGACTGCCCAGCGACAGCGTGTCTGACGTGCGCGAAACTTCGAGCGGCGAATTGCTCGTGGCGACCACGGGTGGACTCTGCCGGCTCGTTCCGCAACGCACCGTTGGCCAACCGCTGTTTGTCATCGAGCGATTGACAGCCGAGGGTAACCCAGGCCCGGCGCACGTGATTTTCCATGGGTGGCTGGTTGGAGATCGACTCGGGCCGGGGGGAGGGCACATCGATCCGGCTGACTGTGCCGCTGCGATGAGGATGGAAAGCAGTGCTGGGTGCTGGGTGCTGAGTTGCGCGGAGCGAGCGTCAAGTGGGCAAATGGCCGAGGCGAAATAGGGACGGTGGTGCTGAGAGGGTGGGGGAGTGTGGGAGGGAACAGGTTGCGCGCGCGGATTCTCCAGAAGGGTATTAGTTCTTGCGCGCAGAATTGTCCTTTTGAGTTCCTTGCTTTGCTGAAGGTGGTGTATCTGACAGAGATGGGGATGATTCCGCGGGAGGAGCAAAGCGACGGAGCGACGCCCCGGAAGCGACGGAGCGGAAGGGACGGAGCAAAAAGTGGGATAGGCGCGGAGGGGGAGCATGGGGCAGTTCCGAGTTCCGAGTTCTGGGTTCCGAGTGCTGAGTGCTGACCACCTACGAGCGCAAGGAGGGCGCGAAAAGGCAGGCCCTCTATAAGGGGGCCGAAGGGCGTGGTTTGCGCGCGCAGGGGAGGTCGTGTTTTTGGAAATGGCTATTTTTGCAGGGTGAAATAATTTGAAAAAATGATGATTTTCACTTTTTTGTTCCCCCCATTTTGTGCGCGCGGCGGGAGGGCTGTCAGCTGTCGGCTATCGGCTGTCAGCTATGGTCGCCGCGCATAGGGGACTGACAACGGGGGCCGAGGACGGCCCGGCTCGCTGAGGGATTCGCGCCGCGCATCGTCACCCCCCCTGCGCGACGGCGACCCCTTCGACATTGTTCAACACATCCGCCCAACGCTCACCGAAGCCCTCACCCTCGCCATCGCCGGAGGCGAAGCCAAGGGCTGGTCACGATGATGATGTGCGGCCTCGATGGTGGGCCGGAAAAATCATCACGAACTCGCGCGACTCGGAGGACGTCACTCGATCGGACCCAACTTCCATAACTATGTCCGTTGAATGGACGAGTTGAACTCCTCTTACCGGCAACTCGTCCTGATCCGTGGTTGGAGGTTCTACGACTACCTCAAGATCGGGAGGAAAGTCCTGTAGCGCGGCCAGTAATTCCATGACTGTCATGCCTAGAGCCTAGGCGTTGAGGGCCGATGGGCGATGAACGAGATGGCCGCATTCGGTGCAAGTTTCGCTTGCACCGATCGGATACGCACACGCCGGGCACCGGCCGCGCTACAGGACTTTCCTCCCGATCTTGAGGTAGTCGTAGAACCTCCAACCACGGATCAGGACGA
>JAKEEP010000261.1 GCA_022616475.1 Phycisphaerales bacterium
ATGGGGAAGAGATCGAGGATTGCTTCATCGGTGACGTGGATGTCTTGGGGGTCGCCGGAGAGGGCGGCCCAGCGGAAGGGGCCGCGGCCGACGCAGAATTGGGGGCGGATGTAGGCGGGGACGAAGCCGGGGAATGCGAAGGCGGTTTCACGCGGCAGGCCGTTTTCGAGGGCGCGTTGACGGATGTTGTTGCCGTAGTCGAAGGTTTTGGCGCCGCGCCTTTGAAGTTCAACCATCAACTGCACGTGGTGGGTCATCGAATCAAACGATCGCCGCGTGTATTCCTGCGGATCGCTCGTGCGGAGCTTGTCGGCCTGCTCGCGCGCCAACCCCTGCGGGTAATAGCCGTTGAGCGGATCGTGGGCAGAAGTTTGATCGGTCAGCGCATCGGGAGTGATACCTCGTTCGAGCAGGCGTTGGAGAAGATCGACCGCGTTGCAGCACACGCCGACCGACAGACCCCGGTTGAGTTCTTGGTGGCCGAGGGCGAGATCTATCGCCGTGTCGATATCCGCCATGTACTCGCCTTCATCAATGATGTAATCCAGGTATCGATCATGTTTTCGCTTTTCCAGCCGTTCACGACAAACATCAGCGATAAGGCATTCGCCCTCATTCATGGTGATGGCCAGAGGTTGAGCACCGCCCATGCCGCCGCAGCCGGCGGTGACGCAGAGGCGGCCTTTCAATGTTCCGCCGAAGTGCTGGCGTGCACACTCGGCGAAGGTTTCGTAGGTGCCTTGGAGGATGCCTTGGGTGCCGATGTAGATCCAGGAGCCGGCGGTCATCTGGCCGAACATGATGAGGCCCTTGCGGGCGAGGTCATCGAAGTGCTCTTGGGTGGCCCAGTTGGGGACGAGGTTGGAGTTGGCGATGATGACGCGCGGCGAATCGGTGGTGGTGCGGACGATTCCGACGGGCTTGCCGGATTGAACGAGCAGCGTTTCGTCGGGTTCGAGGTTCTTGAGCGAATCGATGATGGCGTCGAAGCACTCCCAGTTGCGAGCCGCCTGACCGCGGCCGCCGTAGACGACCAGTTCATCGGGTTTCTCAGCGACCTCGGGATCGAGGTTGTTCATGAGCATGCGCATGGCGGCCTCGGCCTGCCAGGTTTTGCAGGTTTTCACGCTGCCGCGAGGGGCGCGGATGGCGCGATGAACAGGCTTGACGGATGGGGCGGCAGTGGTCACCGAAAGACTCCGATCGACAATGCGAAGCGAGGGACTCCTTGGCATCATAATAAGGCTGATTCGCCTTCGACCGTAGGTGACAAACTCTGCATGACCTGGCTCCAGTTCAATCGCGCTGCGCTGCCTGTGTTTGGCGCGGTGCTCCTCATCGCGGTGGTGGTCGTGCCGACACTTCGCCTGCGACGACGAACCGGCTTGTGGCCGCTATCGCGCCAGCAGACGGTTGACCCCTTCCAGCGATACGTGGGGACGATGCTCGGCCTCTCGATCATCGGGTATGCAGTGTGGACGTGGATCTACGTGGTGCGCGATCCGGGGGAGCTATCAATCTTGACCTTGCCAGTCGCGGTGACCTGGGTCGGTTGGATCGTGGCGATCGCCGGCCTGGCGTTGATTGGCATCGCACAGGCCCACATGGGCATCTCGTGGCGGATCGGCATCGAGCCGACGGCGACGCCGCTGGTGCATCGCGGGGTGTATCGATTCATCCGCCACCCCATCTACACCGGTTGGGCGATCATTCTCATGGGAGTCGTGCTCATCACGCCGAGCCCATGGACTGTGATGGGCTGGCTTTGGGCGGTGACGCTCCTGGGCATGCAAGCGCGGCTGGAGGATCGACATCTTCTGGCGATGCATGGAGAGCAGTACCGCGCGTTTGCCGCGCGCGTAGGCCGATTCGTGCCGGGGATCGGAACGCTGAAGGGGTGAGGCAATTCCTTAGCATGATGTGCAATGGCTTGATCGCTGATGCCAGGATAGAGGAGGCTGCCTATTTTGCGGCAGCAACGACCAAAACGGCTTCGCGCGCGGTAGCATTCAGCAACCAAACGGATGTGAGCCGATACCTGCATGGTCACGTCAACGCGACGCTGATCACCTGACCAAAGTACGAGGTTTCGCATGGCAAAGAAGAAGAGCAGTAAAAAGGCACGAGTTGCAAGGCGGTCAACGAAAAGTCGAAGCGCCTCGATGAAGCGCAAAGGAGTAGCCAAGCGGGCGCATGGGCGTGCGAGGGCATCTTCGCAGATCACGCGGAAGGCCACGGCGACCAAGGCGGCGCCGCCCCCGCCGCCACCAGGAAGCATCGTTTGGCACGAGCTGATGACGACGGATGTGAAGCGGTGCAGGGATTTTTATACCAAGTTGTTTGGGTGGAAGACGAGCGAGATGGAGATGATGCCGGGGTTCGTGTACACGATGTTCGAGAACAAGGGGCAGGGCATCGGCGGCATGATGCAGATCACGGCCGAGCACGGCGAGATGAGGCCGCATTGGGATGTGTACGTGGGCGTGCGCGATGTGGACGCCACGGCGCAGCAATGCGAGGCGCTGGGCGGTGAGATCGTGATTCCGCCGCACGATATTCCGGTCGGCCGGTGGTCGATGTTGAAGGATCCATCGGGGTCGATGATCGCGATCTACAAGAGCAAGAGAAAGTCGTGAGGTAATTGCCTGCGAGCGCGATCCGGGTCTTCCTCGCCAAGGCTGCTCGTCAGACCCGGCGTGGGGGAGGGGTCAGGCGAAGGCGCCGTTGCGGATGAGGTTGGCGATCGCTTGGATGTCGGAGCTGAGGGGGCGATCTTCGGTGAGGCGAGGGACGACGGTGCGGACGAGTTCGTAGGTGCGCTCGACGCCGCGGCCGCTTCGCAGCGGGCGCTGGTATTCCATGGCCTCGGCCATGACCAGGAACTCCATGGCGATGACGTTGGTCGCCAGGGCGACCGCTTGGCGCGCTTGGAGAGCCGATGTCGCGCCCATGGAGTTGTAGTCTTCGATGCCGGCGGATGTGGGGATGTTGTGGATGCTGGCGGGGTGGGCGAGGGTCTGCAACTCGTTGCAGCAGGCGGCGGCGGTGTATTGGACGATCATCATGCCGCTGTGCAGGCCGGGCTGGGGAGAGAGATAGATGTTGACGGGGTTTTCGCTGTCGCTGGCGGCCAGGAGCCAGTAGATGCGGCGCTCGGCGATGCCGGCAATGTGAGCGAGGGCGATCTTGAGTGTGTCCAAGGCGATGGCCAGGGGCATGCCGTGGAAATTGCCGCCGGAGACGATGGGGCTGCCGGCTTTGGGCTGTCGGCTTTCGGCGAAGACAAGCGGGTTATCGGTGACGGCGCCGAGTTCGTTTTCGAAGACGCTGCGAGCATGGGTGATTGTGTCGAGCGCCGCGCCGAGGACTTGGGGTGTTGCGCGCAGGCAGTAGGGGTCTTGGACGCGCGGGTCATCGGCCTTGTGGTCGGTAATGATCTGAGATCCGGCCAGCAGATCACGGAGCGTGCTCGCAACCTGACGTTGGCCCGGCTGCTTTCGCGCAGTGTGGAGGCGATCATCGAGGAAGACATCGGTGGCGCGGCAGGCGTCGATGGCCATGGCTGCGGACTTCACAGCCGCGTCGGTCAGCCGGTTGGTGTCGCACAGGGCCAAGCCGCCGATGGCAGCCATGAGGTGCGTGCCGTTGATCAAGGCCAAGCCCTCTTTGGCTTCTAACGTGATGGGGCGCAGCTTGACCACCTGCAAGGCGGAATCGCCGGATTGCGTTTTTCCTTTGACGCGCGCTTGGCCTTCGCCCATCAGTACCAAGGCCGCATGAGCCAAGGGTGCAAGATCGCCCGAAGCTCCAACCGAGCCGCGCGCGGGCACGACCGGCGTTATCGCGTGGTTGAGAAGGTCAACGATTGCCTGAACCAGTTCGACACGAACTCCCGAGCAGCCGCGACAGAGGCTGGCAGTCAGGATCAGCTGCATCGTTCGGACGATTTCGTCATCGAGGGGCTCACCGATCCCGGCCGCATGCGAGCGAATCAGGTTTCGCTGAACTTCTCGAATCTGCTCAATTGAGATTCGAACCTGCGACAACGAGCCGAACCCAGTGTTGACGCCATAGATCGGGCCATCATTGGCGTCAATCGCGCGTGTGAGAACGAGACGGGATGCTTCAACAGCGCGACGAGCCTGTTCGCCGATGGCGATGGCTCGTCCTCGTCGACCGACCGATTCAAGATCGGCTAGCGTCAAGCTCTGACCATCGAGAACCAGAGGGCGTTCGTTCATCGCCGGCACACGATACCGCAAGTTGCGCTGGGATGAATCGGACCACGTGCAGCGTTCAAGTGGCATGATCGTTGCGCGGTGCGGAATCTGGACAGGCGAGACGCCTGTCCCACCAGAATGTGGGTGATCGCTTGCCCGGAATCATCTTTTGACGTACCAATCACCGCATGGTTGAAGCGATCAAGCGAAACGCTGTGATTTTACTGGGGTTGATTCTTGCGGGCGCGGCGTGCGTCATGGCATCGGGCTACTTGGCCTCGCCCCGCGGCGCGCTTGGTCCGACGGTGATGGGGGCGCAGTCGCCGGTGTCGGCCGGGCTGGCGATACTGTTGTGTTTCACAGGCGCGACGATCGTTGCGTGCCTGGTTGCACGCATGATCAATCCGCTGGTGGGATTGTTTGTGCTCGGGGCGGGCTTGTTCGCGCTGGCGGGACGGGCGGAGACCGTTGCTGAGTTGGCCTTCTCCGGCTCGCCACCCGGGGGCCGAACACGCCTGGCGCTGCTGGCGATCGAAACCATGATGTGGGCGGGACTCGTGCTGGCAGCTTCGTTCACGGCCTTCAAAGTGGGAACGATCGACAACGGCAATCAAGAGGCTGGAGACGAGAGCATCGACCGGATTTGGGGCGCGGAGTCGTTGAAGATGGCGGCGGGGGCAGCGGTTGTGTTGGTCGCAGTCTGGATCATCGCCAAGTCGCCAACGAAAGGACAGATGATCGGCGCGACGTTCTTCGGCGGACTGGCGGCGGGAATGCTGGGCCGGGCGCTGGGCCAGCGCACTGAACCGGTGCTTCTGTTTGCCGCGCCGATTTTCTTCGGAGCCATCGGCCACGTGATCGGAATGTTGTCGCTGAAGATGCCGCTCGATCAGGCATTTGTCCTGCGAGAGCTGTCGGTGTTCAGCTTGCCCATGCCGATCGACTATGCGGCGGGATCGCTGATGGGAGTTGCCGTGGGCTGGGGCTGGGCTGAATCTTTTCATCACAAAGCACCCGATGAGCGTCTCAGAGTACCGATGCCGTAAATGCGTTGGTTGAACCCGACACGGGTCTGCGCAAACGGTACACTTTGCATCTTCGCATCCGAGTCCATCTGTGGCCCGACTTCACGAATATCAAGGCAAAGCTCTACTTCGACAACACGGCATCGCGACGCCGCGCGGTGAAGTTGCTTCGTCGCCGGCTGAAGCGCGGCAGGCGGCGGGTCGACTGGGCGGGGCGACCATCCTGAAGGCCCAGGCGTGGATCACGGGCCGTAAGGCCAAAGGGGCAGTGGTCTTCGCTGACACGCCCGACGATGCTTCGGCTCAGGCGTCCAAGCTTCTCGCTATGACGTTCGGCAATTTTCCCGTTACCGAGGTTCTGGTCGAAGAGAAGATCGCGATCAAGAACGAACTGTTTGTCTCGATCAGCATCGATGACCAGGCGCAAGCGCCGGTCATGTTGCTGGATTGGCGCGGCGGCAGCGGAATTGAGGATCGTGCCGCCGATGTGGCGCGTCTACCCATCGACGTGAAATCAGGGATCAATCGATTCAAGCTGCAGGATGTGGTCGGCAAGTCGGGAATTGATCGATCACACCACAGCTCGATCGTCGAAGCGGCGGTTTCACTGGCGAACATCGCCAGGCAATACGAGGCACGGTCATTGGAAATCAATCCGTTGGCGATCACTGTTGACGGGCGCATGGTCGCGGCCGATTGCCGGATGACGATCGATGATCATGCGGTGTTTCGGCATCCGGAATTGGGAATCGAGATCGCGCGTGAACTCGATCATCCGCCAACCGAGTTGGAGCGAATTGCCTACAGGGTTGAGCAAGCAGACCATCGGGGGACGTTCTATTTCGCTCAGCTTTCAATTGAAACGAAGGGCTCGGCGGGGGTGATCGGGTTCCATGGCGCGGGCGGCGGGGGGTCCATGATGTCGATGGATGCGGCGACCAACGCGGGGTTCGCACTGGCGAATTTCTGCGATACGTCGGGCAACCCTTCGGCGGCCAAGGTTTATCGAGCGGCGCGGATCATTCTCGCGCAGCCGAATTTGGTTGGATACTTCGGCTCGGGCAGCGGTGTGGCGAGCCAGGAGCAGTATCACTCGGCGTACGGGCTGGCCAAGGCGTTCATTGAGTTGAAGTTGGACATCCCCGCGGTTGTGCGCCTTGGCGGCAACAGCGAAGATCGTGCGGTGGAGATTCTTGCAGCGGCGGCCAAGCTCGCCGGCGCGCCGGTTGAAGGCTATAAGAAGGATGACACGCCAGGGTTCTGTGCTGAGCGGTTGGCAAAGCTGGTGGAGAAGAACTGGAACCGGCCGTGGACGCCGCGGAAGCGCCAGATTCCGGAGTTTGTCGGCCAAGGCTACTCATTCCCGATAAGTTCTGGAGGCAGTGGCAGGGTGTGGATCGATCACGTGCGTTGCGACGCCACCACCACGGCGTTTGTCGTTGAACATTCCAGCGGCTTGCTCAAGTCGGAGGACGCGTTGCCGGTGTTGGCGGTCTCAGAGGAAGAGGTAGCGGGCAAGGACTCTGAATTGGTTGCGTTGGAGATCGAATGTCGGCGGGCGGGGATGCGGGTGGTGTTTGTGGACTTGCCGATTGAGGGACTGGATGAGG
>JAKEEP010000262.1 GCA_022616475.1 Phycisphaerales bacterium
GGGCGGCAGGCTCAATGCCTGCTGCATGAGGCGGTTGGCCGCATCGAGCCGGTCTACCAACTCGCTGGAGGTCTGGATGTTTGAAGGGGGTGCCGCAACCCGGCCAAAATCCAGTTCGCCGGCCTCGGGTGATTCAGACTGGGCCAAGTGCAGTTCCGGCCTCATTCGCCTGGCCGATCCCCGGCACACATTGATGACGATTTGCCGCAGCCACGGCCGGAACGAAGCCACATCACGCAATGATGAAATCTTGGAAATCAACTTCAACGCGACTTCCTGCATCAGGTCATCAACTTCGACTGATTGTGGCCGATGCGCAAGAATGATGGCCGCTACCCACCGCCGGTGGGCGCGCCACAACTCCTGCTGGGCGCGGCGATTCCCGCGCCGCGCTCGCAGAATCAGCCGCTCTTGCGTACTCTGCGGCTGTCCCATGTGCCCATTCAGATGCTGCATGAGGCCTACCCTGTCTGGAAATTGTGGCTCTTTTTTGAGCCGCTGCCCGCTCGCATGCCCGTTGAACGCCTGATCCTTCATTCCATGGCTCGCAAGCTCGACCAACCTGACGACCACACGATGAGCTTCGGCGATCATCTCGATGAGCTGCGCCGACGCGTTCTCTACTCCCTGGCCTTTCCAGTCCCGGCCGCAATCATCCTCTATTTCTTCTTTAGTCCTACGTTGATCCAGTGGCTGCTGTTGCCACTTTACAACGTTCTGGCCGCTCACAATCTGCCAACCAAGCTGGTGAACCTGACGCCGCAGGAGATGATGCTGACGCGGCTAAAGCTCAGCTTCATCTTCGCACTGATCATCTCGGCGCCTTGGGTGCTCTGGCAGGCGTGGCGTTTCATCGCACCAGGCCTCTACCAGCACGAACGGCGATTTGTGAATTTGCTGATCCCCGGCAGCATCATTCTGACCATCGCCGGGACAGCGCTCATGTACTACGTCATGCTGCCGTTGACGCTGAGCGTGCTGATCGCGGTCGGCAAGGATGCGCAAATGGGGCCCCCTGCCCCCGTTGTCGATCCTCGCATTCAGCCGTTCCTTGACCAGCCCGAAGCACTGCAGGTGCGAATTGTGATTCAACCTCCATCCTCGCCGAAACCGGGCGAAGCATACCTGGTCTGGCCCGACTTCAGCCGTCTGTTGATTGCTGCAAGCAACTCGGCCGGCGGCGTTGACCTCGTGCCGCTGGCGCCGCCATCGCCCAGGACCATTGAACAAGAATATCGATTGAGTGAAACAGTCACCTTCATTCTCCTGATGTTTCTCGGAACAGCGATCGTCTTTCAGATGCCGCTGGTGGTCGTTCTTCTGGGGTGGCTGGGCCTGGCCTCAACAGAATGGCTGCGCGCCCAGCGCAAGTATGCTTTTTTCATTTGCGCCGTTGTGGCGGCGATGGTCACCCCAACGGCGGACATGGTTTCGATGTTCGTCATGATGGTCCCGCTCTATGCGCTGTATGAGCTTGGAATCCTGCTCCTCATCATCGCTCCGGCCGGCAAAGTGGCCGAAGGGCGGGTGGTACCACTTCGGTGGCGCCGAGGCTCGCGCGATTCCGATAAACATCGTGAGCCACCCGATCAGCCGCATCAGCCCGTGCAATCTGAATTGACCGTGGCTCGAAGCCGTTCTGGAAAGAAGACTCACGTTGAAGATGTCGATGGAGGGGAGGTCGGTGCGCCGTGAGCCGCCTTCACACTTCCGTTGCCGAAACTGATCTTCAAATGATGGAGCGCGCCATCGCTCTGGCGGCCAAAGCCGCCGATCTTGGCGAAGTGCCCATCGGCGCGGTCATCTATCGCAACGACCAGATCGTGGCTGAAGGCTACAACCTTCGCGAAGCGTCCAATGATCCGACCGCTCATGCCGAGTTAATCGCGATTCGCGCCGCTGGCCAGGCGCTCAACACCTGGCGATTGAACGATTGCTCGCTCGCCGTGACCCTTGAACCTTGCCCCATGTGCGCCGGCGCGATGGTCAACGCCCGCCTCGGCCGGCTGGTCTACGGAGCAACCGATCCGAAAGCCGGCGCGTGCGAGACGCTTTACACCATCACAAGCGATCCGCGACTGAACCACCGCGTCCAGATCGTGAGCGGCGTGCTCAGCGATCGCTGCGCCAGGCTGTTGCGCGAGTTCTTTGAAGCGCGGCGCACTCCCCGAGAGCGATCTGGCGATTCGCAGTCCACTTAGCGTCCTTGGTGCAGTCCCCCGCATGAGAAAGCGACAGGCAACCGCGCGTGTCACCCCCTCAACGCTTCCTACGATATGCCCGTGAAATCACCATCAATTCGTCCCTCCTCATCACTTATCCGCCTGGTCTGCTTCGATCTTGGCGGCGTGCTGGTGCGCATCTGCCGGTCCTGGTCCGAGGCCTGCCGCGCTGCCGGCTTCGAGCTTCGCGGCCAGTGGCTCAACGGCGATCCGCCCTTCAATGGATGGCGCGCACTGGGCATTCAGCTCGGCAGCGGCGCCATCGATTGCAGAAACTGGGCCCGCCAAATCAGCGTTGCCAGCGATGGCTTGTATTCTGTTGAAGAAATCCTGGCCATTCACGACGCGTTCCTGATTGAAGAATACGAAGGCGTCGGAGCAGTCATTGATCGCATCCACCAAAGCGGCATCCAGACCGCCGCGCTCTCGAACACGAACGCCGATCACTGGGCGCGCATGGATGAATTTCCCGCGGTCATGCGCCTTCAGCACCGCTTGGCCTCGCACGAATTGCGGCTCCACAAGCCCGACCCCGCGATCTATCGCGAAGCCCAGAAACGCCTCAGGCGACGCGGCGACGAAATCCTCTTCTTCGACGACATGCCCGAGAACGTCCAGGCGGCGCGCGAAGTTGGATGGAACGCATTGGTAATCGACCCACACACTCGCACCGACCTGCAGATCGAAGCCGGCCTTGTACAGCACGGCCTGCATCGCCAACGATCAACACCCGCTGCTCACTCGTGAGTAGGCTCGTCCGGCTCGACGTGATCGTTCTTCATGATCTCTCGCAAGGCGATCGTCGCGTATGCCCCGCGCGGAAGATCAAACGCCACACGAATGTACTTTCCATGCTCGTCAATCCCCGCATCCAACTCCGGATGGTTCAAAGGACAGCGGAGCGGCCGGCGTGCGCCGGTGGGGCTGTGCGGGCCGCCGATGATGGATTCCATGGTCAATCCGGTCGCTTGGAGCGCCTCGCGTTCAACCAGACTCGTCGCGCCGGCGGCTTGCATCATCCCCGTGCCCCACAACGGGCCCGAGGGCGAGATTTCCATCGCCGTCAATCGACCAGGCAGTTCGCCGGTTGCCATTTCCTGGGCTGTTACCAGGAAGATTCCGCGGGTCGCGTGTTTCCACGCCAGGTCGCCTTCTCTGAGTGTTGCCAGCGTTCCCTCTTGGAGCCGCCGGTCCAGCACGCGATTGAACATGGCCGACTGCAGCGCGCTGATCCAGAACGCCAGCGCCGTCTCTCCCACTGCGTGGCATGCCTCGCGCGGGCTCTTGCCCGCCGCAAGCCGGCTGCAAATGATGCGCTCGGAACGGTCGGCGGCGGTCCACTGCTCGGCGGCACGGGCGTAGTCGCCGGCGTCGAAAAGCTCCCGGCGCTGCCGCTGATACTCGGGGAAATTCCCATCACCGGCGCCAAGGAGGTTCTCGACCATGTCGTCCCACTCCCCCGCCAGCATCGCGGCCCCGATCAAGTGATTGTTGCACCGATAGCCGAAACGCTGCAAGCCAAAGTAATTCGGCACCCCGAATTGCCCGAGCCGTTGAAGGGTGCGCAAGGCCAGAGGCGCTTTGGTTGGCTCGACATCGCGAATGCGAATCGAGAATCGATTACCCGCCAGATGCCCCAGTCGAATCTTGTTGCGGTGCCGCTGGCCCCAGAGAACCTTGATCCGCCGGTGGTCCAATTCCACGCTCGGCGGGTCATCCAGCACATGAATCGACACCGTTTGCCTGGTGATGCCGACCTTATCTTTCATCCCCGCAAAGCCGATGGCATTGTCGCGCACGTTGAAGTGCCGCCGCAGGCAGCTCATCAACTCGGCATGCGCCACGTTAGTCTTTTCAATCCCCAGGTAGAGATGCTCACCTTCCCCTTCCGGCTCATAGAGCGGCAACTCATCCACCAGAAAATCTTCAGGCCGAACCTTGATCCGTCCCCCAACACCAGGTTCGGTGGTGAGGTAGCGTTGAGGCAACGGATTGCCGATCCGCATCGATCCCATTTGGCCCACAAGTCGATCTTCCATTGATTCCAGCCGATGCCTTTCAACCCACTACTTCCAGTCGGGCTTCTCGATATCATCGTCGTCCTGTTCGCCGGTCTCGCTTTCTTGATCCCCCGCTTCGGCTTGGGTTTGCGTCAGCACATGCTCGGCGACGTAAATCGGCACATCTTCGGCAACTCCCAGAGCGATCGCGTCCGAAGGCCTGGAGTCCACCTCCACTTCGCTGCCGTCCTGATCGATGACGAGCTTGGCGAAAAACGTTCCCTCAGACAGGTCATTGATGACGATTCGCTTGAGCTTGCCGCCAAGATCGCGAATCACCGAAGCCAGCAGATCATGCGTTTGCGGTCGCGGAATCTCGATGCCCTTCAACCGCCGCTCGATCGCAAACGCCTCAGGCAATCCAATGACAATGGGAAAGGTCCGATCGCCATCCACTTCGCTCAGCTCAATGATCTGCATGTCCGTCATCTCACGGATGAAGATTCGGGACAATTCCATCAAGACCGCCATCGGCTTCACTCCATGACCCCCGGAACTGACCTCTTCCGGGGGACCTGCCAGTATTCTGCCGCCTAATCGTCGCAAAGCAATCGAACTTCGACAAGTACTTGCCGCCAAGAGTCCAGATGCTGCCACAATCTGAGAATCAGTGGGACATATGAGAATCAGTGGGACAGGCGTCCCGCCTGTCCGGATGTGGACCAAAGTCCAAGTCACTTGGTGCTATCCAACTTCTTCATGCCGTCCAACGCCAAGATCAGCGCTTGACTGCCCGACTTTCCATGGCCCTGCTCGATCAGCCGCTCGTACAGCTCCTTCGCCAGCGACAAGCCCGGCAGTTTCAGCCTCATCCTTTCCGCTTCTTCCAGCGCGATCCGCAAATCCTTGACGAAATGCTCCACGAAAAAACCCGGCTTGAAGTCGCCGCGAATGATCCGCGGTCCGAGATTATGAATCGACCACGAGCCCGCCGCGCCCGATCCGACCGACTGAATCACTTTCTCCGGGTCAAGCCCGGCCTCACGCGCATACAAAAGCCCCTCGCATACCCCAATCATATTGCTCGCGATCAGAATCTGATTCACCATTTTTGCATGCTGGCCCGCACCCGGCCCACCGTGATGCACAATCAGCTTCCCGAGGGCCGAAAGCACAGGCAGCGCCGCCTCATGATCATCCTTGTCGCCGCCAACCATGATCGAGAGCGTCGCCTGCCGCGCGCCCACATCTCCCCCACTCACCGGCGCATCCAAGCTGCCAACACCCTTCTGTCGCGCAGCGTCATAGATCTCCACCGCCAAACTCGGCCGGCTGGTCGACATATCCACGATCAACTTCGGCGGCCGCTTCGCCGCAAGTGTGCCGCCGGGGCCCAAGTGCACAGCTTGCACCTCCTCCGGAAACCCCACCATCGAAATCGCCACATCCGCGCCCTCCGCAGCTTCAGCCGCCGACCGAGCCCAACGCGCCCCGCGATCGATCAGCCCTTGCGCCTTCGCCTTGGTCCGCGAGTGAACCGCGACCTCATGCCCCGCATCCAAAAGATGCCCCGCCATCGGCATCCCCATCACCCCAGTCCCAATCCACGCAATGCGCCGCGCATCCTTCTTCATTCGCTCATCCACACCCTGATTGTAAGCTCTCTCTCACTCCCCTCTCCCTCTGGGAGAGGGGTTGGGGGTGAGGGCAATCTAAGACGGGCATGCCCTACCCGCGAAGCCAGGGGATTGAATCCCCTGGATCCCACATGCGACAGTACTCCCACACACACACACAAATTCGGCCGGAAAGTGCGCCCATTCATCGTGATACCATCATGCCGTGAAGCGCCGCTTGCTCAAACTCGGCCTGCTTGTTCTCGCCGGCGCGATCATAAACATTGCGGTCGCCTGGGGGGGCGGTCTGCTTGTGAACATTTACGTGGTGAATGCGATTTGTCGGCGTGGTAGCTGGGCCTCACAGGAAGAAGAATGGCACGCGTACGAACGACGTCGGTTTGGCTCCTATACCGTGCACTCGTTTCGAACGTGGGGTGTTGAGCACTCCTCGCGGGGTGAAGGTGTTCATCCGAAGGAGATCATTCCCGAGTCAAGTCCGCTGCTTGATCCAAAACCCACCCACTACTTGCTTGTGAAACCTAGTACCGGCAAATCCAGATCCTCTCAGCTGACAGTTCAAGCAACATTGACCCATATAAGACCTCGGGATGGGTCGTGAGCCTCCACGACAAACGCACCCAGGACTTCCGAGGTTGGCCTATGCTCGCACTCTCGTGCGAACTCATCGCAGGCGGTTATGTAGGTGATGTCGATGTTGAGGGCGGAATCGAAACGAAGCTTGATCACTTCCAACTTGCTCAGGACAGGATACCGAGGGCGATTCCCCGACGACCTCTCTGGCCCGGCTTCGCGATCAACACGATCTTTTGCGCCGCGATCCTCTGGCTGCTGTTCGCAACGCCCGGCTTCATTCGTCGCCGCAGGCGCATCAAGCGCGGCCTGTGCCCGGCGTGTGCGTATCCGATCGGCGCAAGCGAAACTTGCACCGAGTGCGGCAAGCCGGTTCACACCGACCCGACCCATCTCACATCTGTCACCCGGCCCGACCGAAACCCCATAGCCGACAGCTGATAGCTGACAGCTGAGAGCAATGCCCAACCCGCGCGCACAAACCAGCCCCAACCAAAAAGTAAAAATCTCCATTTTGTAAATTATTTCACCCTGCAAAAACAGGCTTCAGCCAGTTAGTGGGACATCACTTGCGCGCGCCAAACGGTCCCTCGGCCCCTGGGTAGAGGAGCACCATGTTTCCGTGCTATCCCACGCGCCCACAACTCCGCCCCCACCACCCAGCGTCCAGAACTTCCGCGCCTTCGCTCGGCGCGCAAAAACTAATCCCTGTCTGGCAAATCTGCGCGCAAAAACTAATCCCTTCCTGCATTCCTGCGCGCGCCAAGTAATCCCTCCTCCCGTGCCCATGCCCCCAAATCGTCAATCGTCAATCGAAAATCGCCAATCCCTGACCAAAGCGGGCGACCGGATTCGAACCGGCGACATTCAGCTTGGAAGGCTGACACTCTACCAACTGAGTTACGCCCGCAATGTGGCCCAGATTATAGCCGTCGAACCCCCTGCCTCGGCCCATCTCATCGGCCTGCCCAAGCGCTTGCCCGATCCTCACCATCCGCCCCTCAAGTCCTATGATCGACCATGCCCAACCGCTTTCAATCCAGCCGCCAGCGGTTCCGCCAATACAAGCGAGATCTCCGTGCCAAAAACACCGAAGGCACCCGCGAGCTTCGCAGCACCGGCGCTCGCAACGCCCCCGGAACGCCCAACGGCCAGGCGCCCAGCGATCACCTGCCCAAGAAGCGCCAACGATCCTCCCTCACCCTCCTTCGCGCCTTCTGGCGATTGCTCGAGGGCTACCACCTTCGCCTCGCCTTCGCGCTCACCACCCTCACGATCGCCACCGCCCTGGCGCTGATTCCACCCTACGCGACCAAGATCGTCGTCGACAACATCCTCGGCGGCAGGCCCTTCCCGCCCGAGTGGTACCAATACATCTCGATCCCCGCCGATCGCTACAAGCTCCTGATGATCGTCGCCTTCAGCGTGGTGACCTTCAGTTTGGTTTCGCTTTTCATCAACATGCTCGGCCGCTGGCAAGCCACCAAAACCAGTGTGCAGATGAAGCCCGGGCTTCGGCGCAGGCTTTTCGATCACACCATGCGCCTGCCGCTGCACCGCGTCTACCAGCTCAAGACCGGCGGCACCACCAGCCTGCTCCGCGAAGACCCCGGCCACATCGGCGACCTGATCTTCACCATGATCTACAACCCCTGGAAGGCCGTGGTCCAGCTGTTGGGGAGCTTGGTCGTTCTTGCAGTGGTCGATTGGCGACTGCTTCTGGGCTCGTTGATTTTCCTGCCCAGCGTCTGGCTCAGCCACCGCACCTGGATCGGCCGCATCCGACCGCTCTATCGCGACATTCACGCGACGCGTCAGTCCATCGACAGCCACGCCACCGAAGCCTTCGGCGGCATCCGGGTGGTCCGCAGCTTCGGCCGCCAGCGCAGCGAAGTGTCGCGCTTCATTCGCAACGATCAATTCCGTGCCCGCCAGGAGGTGCACGTATGGTGGTGGTCGCGCGGCATCGACATCGCTTGGTCGATCCTCATCCCCGTCGCCTCGGCCGCCCTCCTGTGGTACGGAGGCTCGCGCGTCCTCAATGGCGAGCTCACCATCGGCGATCTCTTCCTCTTTCTCACATACATGATGATGCTGCTGGAGCCCGTTTCGGTCCTCGCATCCAGCGCCACGCAATTCCAGACGAGTCTTGCCGCGCTCGATCGAGTCTTGGATGTCCTTGCCGAGCCGACCGAAATGCCCGATGTTCCCGATGCGGTCGAAGTTG
Source organism: Phycisphaerales bacterium (assembly GCA_022616475.1). Lineage (GTDB taxonomy): Bacteria > Planctomycetota > Phycisphaerae > Phycisphaerales > SM1A02 > JAKEEP01. Next base: position 8,660 of record JAKEEP010000262.1, read on the forward strand.
AGCCATCCCGTGTCGCCGGCCGCATTGCCATTCGCGATCTGACCTTCGCCTACCCCGGCGCCCCCACCAAGGTCCTCGATCACATCGATCTCGACGTCAAACCGGGCCAGATGGTCGCCCTGGTCGGGCCCAGCGGTGCCGGCAAGACCACGCTCTGCAACCTCATCGCGCGCTTTTACGATCCAACCGAAGGATCAATCGAACTCGATGGCAGCGACTTGCGCCAGATTCAACTCGAGAGCTTCCGGCGGCTGCTTGGCATCGTCGAGCAGGACATCTTCCTGTTCGATGGAACGGTCGCCGAGAACATCGGTTACGGCCGTCGCGACGCTTCGATGGACCAGATCATTCACTTCGCCAAGCTCGCCAACGCTCACGACTTCATCACCTCCTTCCCCAACGGCTACGACACGATCATTGGCGAACGCGGCGTCAAGCTCTCCGGCGGCCAGCGCCAACGTCTCGCTATCGCTCGCGCCCTCCTCGCAAACCCACGCATCCTCATCCTCGACGAGGCGACCTCCAACCTCGACACCGAAAACGAGCGCCTCATCCAGCAAAGCCTTCACACGCTGATGAAGGGCCGGACCAGTTTTGTGATCGCCCACCGCCTGAGCACCATCGCCCACGCCGACCGCATCATCGTCCTCGAAGGCGGACGAGTCGTCGAACAAGGCACCCACGACGAACTCATGGCCCGCAGCGGCCGCTACCGCCGCAAGGTTCAAATCCAGACCGAACCCGCCCGTCCGCCTACGTCAAATGGCCAGACCACGGTTGGTCAATCCGCTGCCAGCGTTGCCTGATTTTTTTGACCCATTTCCAGATCATTTTCGTTAAGGTGGAAGAGCGCGGTGATTCGTTGCACCGCTTTGGAGCCGCCCATGCCATCGCCGACCGGGACAGCGAAGATATGCAACATCTGTGGTGAAGACTGCTCTGCCAAACCGCGCACCAAGGACTCCCATGGTCGCTACTACTGCCGGGGATGCTATGAGCGAGTTCGTGCCCGCAAAGGCGGTGGTGCCTCGGCACACCTCGAGGATAAGTTAGCGACTGACGGTGATGAATTGGGCGGGCCGCTTGCCCTCCTTGACAAGATCGTCGATTTGAGCGCTCCCACGGTTCGCACGACAC
>JAKEEP010000023.1 GCA_022616475.1 Phycisphaerales bacterium
CACCCCCAACCCCTCTCCCAGAGGGAGAGGGGAGTTAGTGGCGCGGGTTGTGTGTGGCGTGTGGGTATCCGGTTGGGGTCAGCGCGGTTTGCAGTGAGTGTGGGGCGGGTGTCGATCGGTGCGCGTGGAAGCGCTCGCCTAACGGCTCGCGGCTAAACGGGGAGAGTGCGCCATGCGTCACGGTGGAGAGGAGCGCGTAAGGCGGCGGGCGACGAGCATTGCGCGGCGCGGCGTCTCACATAGGACAGGCTCTTGTCGTAGGCGGATGGCGGTTCGTAATCCGGGTCTTCCTCCCTCGCCCCCGGAAAAGCTGCTCGCTCGTCAGACCCGGCGTCTGAGGAGCGAGGGGGAAGGTGCGTCAGACGGATTCGGATTCGATGGCTTTGACCTTTTCGAGTTCGCGCTCGAGTTTTCTGACGCGCTTGACGAGCTCGTAGAGCTCCATACCTGCCAGAAGGTTGCGATGGAACTGAGCCAGGGGAACGGCGGGCACGCCGCCGACCTTCAGTCCGGCGGGTACGTCCTGGGCGATTGCGGTTCTGGCGGCGGCTTGCACGCCGTCGCCGATCTTCAGGTGGCCGACGACGCCCACCTGACCGCCCAACGCCACGTAATCGCCGATCTCCACCGAACCCGACACGCCCACCAGGGAAACGAACAGGCAGTGCTTGCCAACCGTCGTTCCGTGCCCGATGGAGATCAAGTCGGCGAGCTTGGTTCCTTTGCCGATGCGGGTTTGACCGACCGCGGCGCGCTCGATGGCGCAGCCGGCGCCCATCTCGACATCATCCTCAACCACGACGATTCCGGTCTGCGGAATCTTGTGATGGGAGCCCTCGTGGGTGGCGTAGCCAAAGCCGTCCTGGCCGATGACGGTGTTGGCGTGGATGGTCACGCGATCGCCCAGAATGCATCGATCGTAAATGACGACGTTGGGATAGAGCACGCACTCATTGCCGATGACCGCATCCTGCGCCACGTACACCCCCGGATACAAGACGCAACTGCGGCCGATTCGCGCCCCCGCCTCCACCACCGCATGCGGATGAACAATCGTGCCCTCGCCGATGCGCGCGGTCGGATGGACCGTTGAACCCGTGTTGTTCATCGCCATCGGATGGCGGCGCATGCCGTGCAGTTCAATCATGGCGTTGCGAAAGGCGTAGTACGGGTCGTCGGCGGTCAGCTTGTTCAAGTGATTTGGGCACTGCGTCTTGGGATCGACGATGACGGCCGCGGCTTTGGTGGTCTGGAGGAATTCCGAGTATTTTGGATTGGCGAGGAACGTCAGATCGGTCGGCCCGGCCAGATGGATCGCGGCGCAGGCCGAAACCCGCGCCTCGCCATCCCCGACGACCGTGGCGCCGATCTTCCGAGCAAGCTGTCCGAGGGTCATCGTCATGTGCGGTTTGCGAAAACTAGCTTACACTGGCACGCGCCTTCATGCGGGCGGCCCCCGCTGCCCCCCAATGCCTTGTTGCCTAGGGAGTCGGCCGGTATGCTCCGCCGACTGATGCGTGCCGCTTTCTCGACTGCCACCATGCTACACGTTCTGGCCAATGTGGTGGCCAGCCCTTTTTACAAGTTCATCGCCGTTCTGTTGCTTTGGGGTGCAATCCTGCCCATTTCCGCAAGCCTGGCTCAGGATGGTCATCAAACATCTGGGCTTGCTGATCGTCCTATCTCTTCGGTCCGCTTTGAGGGCCTCAAACGCGTCTGGGAACGGGAAGTGCTCAACAACATTCGATCGGCCGTGGGCGAGCCCTTCAACGACCAAACCGTGAAGGACGATGTGGCCCGCCTTAACCGGCTTGGCCAATTTCGCTACGTTAACGGCGTTGTTGAGCTGCAGTCCGATGGGTCGGTCGCACTCATCTTCAAGTTCGAGGAACAGGCCGTCATCCACGAAGTTCAGGTCGTCGGCAACCGGGTCATTCCCGATGCCGATCTGCTGGCGGTGGTTCAGCTTGTTCCTCGCGGCCCGCGCGATGACTTCCTGATTGAGAACGCCAAGCGCGCCATCGAATCGCTCTACCGCAAGCGGGGCCACTACCTGACCACGGTCTCGATCGATGAGACCGAACTCGAGAATGCGGGCTTGCTCCTGTTCCGCGTGATCGAAGGCCCGCGAGTCAAGATCAAGGCAATCGTGTTCGAGGGCAATCAGGCCTTCACTGATGAACAACTACTTGCTGAGATCAAGACGCGAACGGCGATGATCATTCTGCGCAAGGGGGAGCTCGACGAAGAGCGATTGGCTGATGATGTCGCCACGCTCGATCGTTATTACAAGGATCGCGGCTACCTGGATGTGCGGGTCGACCGCCAGATCGATCTGTCGCCGGACAACTCCGAAGCGAAAGTGACATTTCTGATCGCCGAGGGGCCTCGCTACACGCTGCGCGACATCCAAGCCCACACGGTTGCTGGCGGGCCGCTGAAGGTGTTTGCGCCCGAGCAGATTGCTGCGATCATGGAGCTGAAGCGCGGGGACGTCTACAGCCGCGATCTGCTTCGCAAGTCGGTCAAGGCCATCCAGGACTCCTACGGCCTCATGGGGTACCTGCTCTCGGAGGACGATCGCCGGTTCTATCAATCGGAGGACGATCGCGTTTTTGTCCGGCCCATCGTCATGCGGGCCGCCGATCAACCTCAGGTTGACCTGCTCTTGGAGATCGATGAGGGTGAGCAGTATCAAGTCGGGTTAATCCAGATCAACGGCAATTTCCTCACGCGCGACAAGGTGATCCGCCGCGAGCTTCGCGGCATCACCCCCGGCCGGCCCTTCGATGCGACGAAGATCGAAGAGGCCGAAATCCGCCTGGCGCGGACGCGCCTCTTCAACGAGCCGCGAATCACCATTCAGCGCGAGGACCCGGACAATCCAGGCTTCCGCGATGTTCTGGTCGAGGTCAAGGAACGTAACACCGGCTCGGCGAACTTCGGCGTCGCGGTTGGATCCGACTCCGGAGTCTTCGGCGAGTTCTCCCTCACCCAGAACAATTTCGATGTCACCGACGTTCCCGAATCGCTCAGCGAGCTGTTCACCGGCCGCGCCTTTCGCGGGGGCGGGCAGCGATTCAACATCACCGTTCGGCCGGGCTCAGAGCTTTTCCAGTTCCTCACGAGCCTGACGGAACCTCACATCTTCGAGTCGGATTTTTCATTCACCCTTGGCGGGCAGATCCGCGAGCGCATCTACGACCTGTACGACGAGAAGCGTTATGGAGGCTACGTGCGCCTGGGGCGGCAATTCGGCGACGTGTGGAACTTCTCGCTCAACAGCCGCGCTGAGGAAATCGAGCTCGACGACATTGAGCCTTCTGCTCCGACGGAAGTCTTTCTCGATGCCGGCCCCGACCTGCTGACGACGCTGGGTGTCAGCCTCACGCGAACCACCATTGGCACGGCTCAGCGTCCCGGCCGCGGCACACGACTCGAGCTTTCGCTGGATCGATACGGCGCCTATGGCGGCGATTTCGACTTCAACATGGCCAACTTCGAGTACACCGTGTACTTCACTGTCGGCGAGGATTTCCTCGGGCGCACCACCACCCTGCGCCTCTCATCGCGGCTCGGGTACATCTTCGGCGGCCGCGCGCCAACTTATGAAAGCTTCTACCTGGGCGGGCGATCGTTCCGCGGCTTTGAGTTCCGGACCATCAGCCCCAAGGGGATCGCCAACGACACCGGGTTGCCCAGCGATGATCCGGTGGGCGGTGACTGGCTCGCCTTCTTTGGAGCCCAGTTTGAGACCCCCATTCTCGGGGAAGCCCTCACGGGGGTACTGTTTGTCGATTCGGGCACGGTCACCGACGACCCAGGTTTTGATGAATATCGCCTCTCGGTGGGCGCCGGCATCCGCTTGTATATCCCCCAGCTTGGCGATGTTCCGATCGCCTTTGACTTCGGCTTCCCGGTGCTGAGCGAAGACAGCGATGAAGAGCAGGTATTCAGCTTCTCGGCGGAACTTCCGTTCTGATCTACAATCTAGCCGATTCAAGACAAAGCGCTCGCCTGTCGGCTCGCGGCTAAACGGTGCGTTCGATCGTCACAAAGGAGTTCACATGAGTTCACGCAAGATTCGTCTGCTCACCGCCACCATCCTTCTCGCCGCCACGACGGTCGTCATCTACCAATCCGGCGCCGCAGCGATGGTTGCGGGTCAGCCCACCGTGGTTGTGACCGTCAACCTCGCCTCGGTGCTCGAGAAGCTCGATCAACGCACAGAGGCCGAGGCCAGGCTCGTCAGGACGGGCGAATCCATCCAGGATGAGAACGAGAAGAAGCGCGCTGAGATCCAGCAGATGGAAACCCAGCTCAAGGAGATGAAAGACTCTCCGCAAAAGCAAGAGCATCAAGAAAAGACCGCGCTCGCCGCCATGCGCTACCAGGCATGGTTCAATTTCACCGAGCGCAAGATCGACATCGACAAGGCGCTCGTTCTGCAAGACCTCTACATGAGCATCAAGAATGCTGCCGGCGAGCTGGCCAACTCGGCCGGATACGACATCGTCCTGGTTGACGATTCGCAAGGCGAGCTGACGACCAGCGGCGAGTCGCGCACCTCGCGCGTCGATCAGATTCGCCAGCAGATCGCGGGTCGTCGGACGCTGTACGTGAATCCCGCGATTGACATCACCGACGACTTGATCGAGCGCATGAACAACGCGCACAAAGTCGGCGCGAAGCCCGCAACCCCCTGAAATCGATCAGAGCCGTTTTCTTCTCCACTTGAGATCGCCTGAGATCATGACCATGACCAGCTCCAACAAATACGTTTCTGTCACCACCGGCCTGCTGCTGACCATCATCGTGGCGCTGGTCGCTTTCCAGACCTTCGCCAATCGGCCGCTGGCCTCCGGCCCCACCGAGGCTGCCGTCATTGCCACGTTCGACCTCGAGAAGACCTTCAATTCGCTGGATGAAAAGAAGGCCAAGGATGCCGAGCGCGCCAAACTCGCTGAAAATCTCAACTCGCAATGCAAGAAGGACGGCGAGGCCTTGCGCGAGCTGGAAAGCGAGCTCAAGGATCATCTGAAGGGCAGCGACAAGTACCGCCAGCTTGAGGACAAACTGCAGCTCGACAGCCTCGACTACCGCGCGTACGTCGAGTTCTGCACGACCAAGATCGATGTCGATCGCGCCCGCACCATGAAAGACCTTTTCATGAAGATCAGGGAGACGGTCGCCCAGATCGCTCGCGAGAGCCATTACGCGATCGTCTTCGTGAGTGAGCCTGCGGTTGACATCAAACCGGGCACAGAGGAAGAGACTCGGCGCCAGATCTCGGTGTATCGCACGGCATACACCGATCCTCAAATCGACATCACCGAGAACTTGATCAGCCGCCTGAACAAGGCCTTCCAGGACGCCGGCGGTGTTGTTCCGCCCCCGGCTCCCCCGGCTCCGGTCGGCCCAGCGCCTGCGCCCAAATGACGCCTTCGTGCGTGGGGAACGAAAATGCCCGCGAGCAATCCCTCGCCACTCATTCAGGATAAACTGCGATTCACGGTCTCTGAACTGGCCCAGCGCCTCAACGGCCGCCTTCAGGGGCGCGGCGACACGATCATCACCGGCGTCAATTCATTGGCCGACGCCAGCGATTCCCAAATCACATTCATTTCGACGCCCGCTTACGCCCGCCAATGGCTCGAATCCAAGGCTGCCGCCGCCCTGGTTACCGAGTCAGTTCCGTTCGACGGCGCCGAAGGCCAACGAGATCCCCGCCCCATCATTTTCGTCAAAGACTCGGAGATGGCCATGATCCGCCTTCTCCAACTCTTCGACCGCGCCGAATCGCTGCCCGATGTGGGAGTGCATCCCTCAGCGGTGGTTCACCCCAGCGCCAAGATTGGCCGCCAAGCGCGAATCGGTCCTCACGTCAGCATCGATCAAGGCTCATCAATTGGCGACGAGGCGGTGCTCTACGCGGGCGTTCGAATCTACGCGAACGTTTCAATTGGTCACAAATCAGTGCTGCACTCCAACGTCGTAATCCGCGACCGTTGCCCGATTGGCCGGGATGTCATCATTCATCAGAATGTCTCAATCGGCGCCGACGGGTTTGGATACCGACCCGACCCATCCGGATCAGGATTGCTAAAAATCCCGCACATAGGCAACGTAGTCATCGAAGATGCCGTCGAGATCGGCGCAAATACATGCGTAGATAGGGGGAAGTTCGGTTCAACAATCATCGGCGCAGGCACAAAAATCGATAACCAATGCCAGATCGCCCATAATTGCCGCATCGGCCGGTGCTGCGTGATCGCCGGCTGCGCTGGTATTGCCGGGTCCGTTATCATCGAAGATGGCGTCCAGGTAGGGGCCGCCGCCGGAATTCTCGAACACCTCACAATCGGCGCCGGCGCTCGCCTGGGCGCCATGTGCCTAGTTACGCGAGATGTCCCTCCCGGCCATACCGTGCTTGGCCACCCCGCAGGAGAGTCACAATCCGTATTGCGTCAGTGGGCCAGCGTCCGTAAACTACCAGACTTTCTGCGGCGACTTTCGCGGCACTCATAGCCTCAAGGGCCGATATCGTAGGGCCACCTTGCTGTGCGCCCGCAGTCAAGCCGGACCTGCACGGGGTGGTCCGGGTTCCACAATTGGCGTGTCCTACCCAGATGCTTCAGACTCTCACCGAAAGCAAACCCGACGTCGCGTCGCTCCCCAGGCAGCACACCCTGGCTGGACCAGCCTCGCTCGAAGGGCGCGGTTTGCTCTTGGGCGAGCCGGTGGGCGTGGTCATCAAGCCCGCGCCCGTGAACCACGGCATTGAGTTTGTCCGCGTCGATCTCAACCCGCCGGTCCATATCCCCGCTATCGCGGCTAACGTCGCTGAACGGGCGCGCCGAACCACCCTTCGGATCGGCGCTGCCACCATAGAAACAGTCGAGCACTGCATGTCGGCGTTTGCGGGCCTGCGAATCGATAACGCCATCGTTGAAATCAACGGACCGGAACTGCCCTGTGGCGATGGCTCAGCGGCCCCGTTCGTCGACCCAATCCTCCAGGCCGGCCTGGTCGAGCAGGACGCTCCTCGCCGCATCTTCCGGGTCACCGATCCGATCATCGTTGAAGAAGGCGATGCCATGCTGGCGGCCTTCCCATGCCAGGATGATGAATTCAAGCTTGTGTTTGATTTGGATTACGGCGCTCACTCAAACCGCATCAAGCGCCAGACCCAGGCATTCGAATTCAACAACGGCAATTACGTGCACGACCTCGCCCGCGCTCGCACCTACAGCTTGCGCGAGGAGGCCCAGGCGCTTTGGGACCGGGGCATGTGCCGCCATCTGACGCCGCGCGATGTTCTGGTGATCGGCGACGAAGGGCCAATCGACAACGCTTACCGTTTTGAGAACGAGCCGGTGCGGCACAAGATCGTCGACCTTCTGGGTGACCTCTACCTCATCGGCGGCGAAGTCTATGGCCGCTTCATGGCCCATAAGTCCGGCCACTCGCTCAACCGGCGCATGTGTCTGAAGATCTTGGAGCAGGCCCAGACTCAGCGGCGGCGCGATCTGGTCAACCGCGGCCGCGAGCTCGACATCCGCTCGATCCTGCGAATCATGCCGCACCGCTACCCGATGCTGTTGGTCGATCGCGTCGTGGAGATCGATGGCGATCGCAAGGCCACGGGCATCAAGAACGTCACGATCAACGAGCCATTCTTCGAGGGGCACTACCCGGGCACGCCAATCATGCCGGGCGTGCTTTTGGTCGAAGCTATGGCTCAGTTGGGCGGCTTGCTCATGAGCCGCAAGCTCGAGCACACGGGAAAGATCGCCGTGCTCCTGAGCCTGGACAAAGTCAAGCTTCGAAGGCCGGTCACCCCCGGCGATCAGGTGATTCTTGAAGCGGAGGCCGTGCAGGCCAAGACCAAGACTGGAACTCTCAAGTGTCGGGCTTTTGTGGGTGGCAAGCTCGCCGCCGAAGCCCAGATCCGATTCATGATGGTTGACGCTGAATTAGAGTAAAGGGCGAAATGCGACTGGCGACGCCCCGCCAATGAGCAGCTTTCGATGGCCACCGTACACGACACCGCAATCATCGACCCAACCGCGCACCTGGCCGACGACGTCCTCGTTGGCCCGTACTGCGTCATCGGGCCCGACGTTGAGATCGGCGAGGGCACCGTCCTTCACAATCACGTGGCCATTCAATCCCTCACTTCCATTGGCCGCGAGAACGTCTTCTATCCCTTCTCGGTGATCGGCGCCGATCCCCAGGATCGCAAATTCCACGGCGAGCGCACGCGCCTGAAGATCGGCGACCGCAACAAAATCCGCGAGCACGTCACCATCCATCGCGGCACCGGCAACGGCGGCGGACTCACACGCGTGGGCAACGACAACCTGATCATGGTCGCCGTGCACATCGCGCACGACTGCATCCTGGGCAACGATATCTGCATCGCCAACCAGGTGATGCTCGCGGGCCACGTTCGCATCGAAGACGGCGCCAACATCGGCGGCGGCGCCGGGCTTCACCATTTCACCACCGTCGGGTCATGTGCTTTCGTCGGCGGTCTTGCACGCATCACCAAGGATGTCCCACCCTTCATGATTGTCGAGGGTAATCCCGCGGAGGTCCGCGCCATCAACTGGATCGCCATGACCCGCCGCGGCTACAGCGCCGATCACATCGACGCCGTCAAAGACGCCTACAAGCGGCTTTATCGTGACAACGGCGCTCCGATGTCCGACAAGATCGTCGAGCTCAAGCGCGAGTACCACGACGTTCCCGCGGTGCTTCAGCTTTGCGAGGCACTGGTCGCCGCGGCACAAGGCGTTCACGGCCGAGCTGCGGAAACCCGCCGTGCCGACGACAAACGCAACGGTCAATCCGATTACGCGGCTTGAGACTCCCTCTCCCACCTTTGGGAGAGGGGTTGGGGGTGAGGGCAATTTGAATCACGCACGCGCCCACGTTGGTGGCGCACAAGACTCTCTGCCCTCACCCCGGCCCTCTCCCAAA
>JAKEEP010000024.1 GCA_022616475.1 Phycisphaerales bacterium
GGCGAGCCTTGAGCCGGCTCACTCGCCTTTCTTGAACAAATCGAGGAAGCGGTCTTCGTATTGCTCGAAGACCTTCAGGCGATCGAGTTCTTGCTTGAGCTGGAAGGCCTTGCTTCGATCCTCGTGAGCCGACTCAAACATTTGCTCGATGCGGCGTTTGGTGGCCGGGTTGAGCTGGGGGTGCTTCTTGCCATCGCCGGTGGTTGGTCCGGCGTGCTTGGGCGCGTCAGTGCCGGGCTCGGGCTCTTCACCTTCGGCTTGGGCGAACTCGGGAATCGTGAAGCTCTCGCCGCCTTCTTGATGCGCCGCTTCCTGCATCTTCTCAAGCAGTTGCACCAACGCCTTCTCAACCGCCAGGGCTTGCTGCTTGAGATCGGTCAGATCGATCTCGATCCCGGCCATGTCGGTGAACACATCGAGAACGGCGAGCGATGCCTTGGGATTGGGAACTGCGGCGGCGAAGAAGGGCAACTCGCCAAGCAGGCAAAGTCCGGGCAAGTCGCGCTCGGCGCCGGCGGCCAGGAGCACGCCGTTGAGTCCGCTGATCTGCCCCTCTTCCAGAACGTGCGCATTGTGCTGCTTGACCTGGGCCAAAAGGCTCGCCGCCGTGGCCACGGCGAAGACGCGAGGCTGGCCGGCCGGGTGCAATTGCGAGGCCATGGCGGCAAAGGTCATGACGCGCGTCACGCCGCGCTGCTGGGCATAGTCGAGAAGCTTGTGGCAAAACGAGTAGCCGGCCAACGAAGGCTGCGCCTCGCCTATGAAAATGAGCAGGTCGCGCTTTGTTGTCGGATCGCGCCACTCAAAGAACATGTTGCGCGGCACGCGACCGGGTTTGGCGAGTCCCTTGTTCACTTCTATGTGCGGCAGGTCGAACAGCTCGCGCGCCGTCAACTCCTGCACCAGCGGCGCATTGAGCTTCGACACCAGATAAGCGGCCGCGCCCACCGCCACGTTCCCCATGCCGGGCCAGGCGGCGATCAACCAGGGATCGCGAAGTTGATCGGGTTGGGCCATGGCGCGGTCCTGCTCGGTGTGGAGGAACTCAACTGTCCCATGCTACGCGCCGCGCCGCGCCCCGGCGATGCGGATTTCAACTGACCCGCAGTGCGTCGGAGCAAGGGGCGACTGGAAGGGTTCCAAGCGTGTTTCAGCGTTCTGTCATGTGCATGACGGAAAGGCGGGACGCCTGTCCCACCAATCTTCAGACTGCAACAGCGCCGAGCAGGGCTGTTCAGCCTATCGCACCGCGATCTTGCTTTGGTCCAGGCCGCGCTCGTAGTTGAGCCACTGGCGCTCGAGGGCGTCGGCGGGCCCAAATGCCTGCTCAAATATCGCCAGATGGCGCGAGGGCGTCAACTTTCCTGGCGGTTCGGTCCGCATCAAATCCAGATAGGCGCGCAAGTCGGCCGCACGATGGCGGGAGAGCCAGGTCACCAGTGCGTAGCTCTGGTGGTAGACCTTCTTGATGTCTTGTGCGTCCTCATCGCGAAGCTGCGCGATCGAAACCAGCTTGCGAAGCGGCATCAGGTCGTCTTGCCGGAGCAGGCGCTGGAAGACTTCCACCCGCGGCATGTAGTCGTAGTCGGGCCCGAAGGGCTGGTCGGGCGCGCTGGTCTCGAACGCCGTGGACAGGCCCTCGCAGATCCAAAGCGGATACTGCAGGTTGGGCGACATGATGCGCGTGTGGAACATGAGCTGGTGGATCGTCTCATGCACGCATTTGGCCGCTGACTCGCCTGAACAGCAACCCTGAGGCGCATGGCCCCGATCGGGTGAGCCTGAGGGGTCGAAGCCAAGGACTTCCTTGGTGGGGTGACCCTTGCGGGGGTTCTTGCCGGCGCGGTGGGTATCGGCGTCATTCTCGAGCCAGAACACGACTCGGTCGTTGCGCGGAGAGTAGTACCCGCTGAAGGCGGCGTTGGTGATGCCGTCATGCTCGCGAGCAAATGCGCGGTACTCATCGCGGTGTTCAAAGAAAACGCCGACGAGTTTGTGGCGAAGCGGTGACGGCCGCAGGCCGGACTTTTCCGCGAATCGCATGAATTCCTGATGAGCCCGCTCCACCCATTGGGCGTGGGCCTGCACGACTTCAGGTTCCGCATCCGACAACAGAAGGAAGCGATCGGTCTCAGCAACGCGGAACCGCGCAGGAAGTTTGCGAAGCGCCTTTTCGGCTGCCGCTGAGTCTGGTGAGAGCTTGGGCGCCAGCGTCAACACAGGTTCGCGGTCGATGTGTTCGGCGCGGTCGCCATCACCTCGTTGTGCAGGCGAGTCGAATGCCCAACTCACGGACACGGGGAATCCGTTGAGGATCGGGGCGCAGGCGACGACGGCGGCAGCCAACGTCAGGCGAAAGCTCCCGGTCACAGGCCGGGAAGGCTGAGATTGGCTGGTGGGATTGCAGGAAGTTAAGGTCGCGGACATGCACGCTCCAATAGCTTGGCGTTCGTGGAACCTTGGACCACTACAGGTCGCTTCCACGGGCAACTCGGGCGCGTTCGTGGCGCTGGCGAGCACAGCAGGCAGATCTCTTCCTTCGGCTATCTCGAATCGATCGGAGAAGAAATCGGCCCTAGGAACATTACCCTAGACATTCGCAGATTCTTCCCAAAAAGCTCCGCCGAATTGCACAATCCGCCGGCGGAAAAGGGTGACCACCCGGCGTTTCGTCGGCCAATCGGAGTGCAGCGGCATGCGGATCAAATGGGAGCCGTGGCAGAGGTTGCTGGGCGCCGGTGAGCGGGGCTCGCTTCGCCGCGCGCGTTGCGGCGACCGGCACCCCTGGCTTCGTGATTCAACAGGTTCGCACTCTCACCGACCAAGCTCAACGGGCCGCCCTGAACGTCCCCAGGCGCCGAACCCGCCACGCAGCGATGCAACGTGGGTGAATCCCATTTCCTGAAGCGATCTGGCTGCCAGCAGCGACCGTGCTCCCCCGCCGCAATAGCAAACGATTGGCCGGTTGAGATCGTCGTTGCTGGCGTTGCCGTTGAAGGCGGCCTTCTCGATGTCGCGCTCGATCACGCCGCGCGGCACGTGAACCGACCCGGCGATGTAACCGCGCGCCCGCTCATCGGGCTCGCGAACGTCCACTACGATGGCGTCCTTGTAGTCCTCTTCCAGGTCCTCGACCTCGATCTCGGGCACTCTCGCTCGCGCTTCGTTGGCCAGATCGCTCAGGGTCTTCTTCACGGGCATGTCAACAGATCTCCGGGCGGATTATTGCCGAAATGAAGCGGCCATTCAAACGCGCAGCGATGAACGCAGTCCTTACAATCGAACTCGGAGCATGACATCGTCGCCACGCCATCCCAGCGATCTATGCTGCCATCGGTGCGGGTCGATGCTCACCGTCGGCGAGGGCAGTTTCTACGTCGTCCGCATCGAGGCGTTCGCCGATCCATCGCCGCCCAACATCGACATCGATCACGACGAATCGATGGCCGAGCTGGCTCAGCAGTGGGAGCAACTGCTGGATGAGCTGCGCGAGATGTCGGAGCAGGAGATGATGGACCAGGTCTATCGGCGGGTGACGCTGCAGTTATGCGGGAGCTGCTACCGCCGCTGGATCGAGAACCCGACTGGGTAGCTCGGGCTTGGCTTCGACCGTGACCTGAATGTCGGCGACCGGCTTACGGCAAGAGCAGATGCAGTCGTCGAAGAGCCCGTATCGGCGGGCCGTTGCCTCATCCACTTCGCGCATGGGCGAAACCAGCTGGGCCAGAAAGCCGGCGGCGGTCAAGCGATCGACGATATCGCTGCCGTAGCGGCGCACGTGGTCGAACTGGCCGAAGCGGCGCTCGCGTTCAAGCGGGTCGGTCTCATCGGGAGCTTCATCGGTGAACCGGTTGGCGCGATTGAGGGGCACTTGAATCAAGGCCTCGCCACCGCGCTTGAGGACGCGGCACAGCTCGCGCATCGCGCGGGCGTCATCGGGCACATGTTCGAGAACGTGGCTGCAGATGACGGCGTCGAACGTGCCTGCGGCAAACGGAAGGCGTGTGATGTCGGCGTGCACATCGACGCCGCGACCGCAGAGATTGGTGGTGACGCAGTTGATGCGACTTCGGCGGCGCAGCCAATCCAGAAATGGATCGGGGGCGAAATACAGCAGGTTGGACCAATCACCGAGTTTCTCGGTTTGCCTGTGGAGATACAACCACAACAGACGGTGGCGCGCGAACGACTCGCACCAGGGGCATACGTCGCTTCCCTCTTGGTCCACCCAACACCGGAATTCGCGCTCGCAGAGGGGGCACTCCACGCCCGTACCGGCAAACTTGCGGCCATGCCAGCGCCGGCGAAGTTCGCGATAGATGGGCGAGATCAGCGGGGCATAGAAATAACTCTCTTTCATCTGGCGGAGCATGCTTCACCTCCGGGCGCGTGCCACGGCCCGTCAACTTAGCGTTGAGGTTGCGCATTCACATTAGGATTCGACCCCAATGTTAGCGAGTATTTATCGCCCGCTTCTTGCTCACTGTTCCAGCGCGCCGAGACTTTCGGCCAACGGCCACGGCGGCTCAACCCCGGCAATCGAACGAACGATTCGGTGCACGTGCACATGGCTGTTCTCGATGAACAGCTTCGCCCGGCTTTGCGAACCTGCCGCGGCAGTCCCGGCGACGTACGCGCCGGCCACATCGGTCTGCATGGTCTTGGGATCCAACTGCGGCACACGCTCATCGCCAACCAGCGCCACACCGAGTTGATCAAATAGAACCGGGTCCTGCACGTAGCCAGTGAGCAGCAGCACGCGATCAGCAGGCACTTGGCGAGCTTTGACCGCGCTGTTGCCTTCGACCGGCGCCAGCTCGACCCGATCGCTCTCAATCATCTTGACGACGGTGCGCGGGTGGAAGTCGATCTTGCCCCTTTCGATCAACCATTCCAGCTCGGGTCTGAGCCAATGCTTGATGCGCTTGGGATCGAACTCGCTTCCTCGATAGCTGATGGCCACGCGTGCGCCGCACCGATACAAGCGCAGGGCTGCTTCGACCGCCGAGTTCTTGCCGCCCACGATCAAGACGCGCTGACCGAAATACTCGTGAGCCTCAGCGAGGTAGTGACTGACATGGGGTAGGTCCTCGCCGGTTACGCCCAGCAGGCGCGGGCGATGCATGTCGCCGATCGCGAGCACGAGCTGTTGCACGTGCCATGCGGAGAGTGCATCGGGCGCTGGGCGAAACGGCACCGAGTGCGGACCGCCAACGCCTTGCGTGCTGCGGGCGACGGCAAGCGAAAAACCTGCGCCCGGTGCGTGCTCGATTCGGACAACCTTGCTCGATGAGTGTACCTGCAGCGCATGCTGCCGAACGACAGCGCGGAGATAGGTGAGATACTCTTCGCGCGTCGCTTTCTCTTGATGGGTCAGCGCCAAGGGCACGCCCGCAATCTCGATGCGCTCGGAGCTCGAGAAAAATCGGGTTCCTGGAGCCCACCACGACATGGTCCAGCCAAGAGAGCCGGCCTCAAACTGGACGTACTTTACGCCGGCGTGCTTTAACCCGGCCGCCAGTTCCAAGCCAATAGGCCCGCCCCCGATGATCGCGACATCGGCGCGTTTGGCTGGGTCTGATGACAACAATGAACTGCCGGAGTCTTCAGACATGGATGCGGGTTCCGTGGTGGCGTTGGCGGCCCCGAGACGTCATGGAACATAACAGATGCGTTGATTCAGGAACCCCAGGAACCCCGGAACCCCCGGAACATCGCGGAAAACCGGGGTTTTGCAGCCATGCCCGAATATCGACGATAATTGGTTACTGCAAACTCGGGCCAAAGAGCTGATCTGGTCCCTTTCAGAAGGAGAATCATCATGGACGATGGAATCACTCTGGGTCAACTGTGGCTGCCGATTCTGCTTTCGGCTGTGGTCGTTTTCATCGTCAGCGCGCTGGCGTGGATGGTCAGTCCGCACCACAAGGACGATTTCAAGCCGCTGCCAAACGAAGACGGATTCATGTCGGCGGTTCGCGGCCAGAATCTGCGGCCAGGAATCTACGCGTTCCCCGAGTGCCGCGATCCGGCCAAGATGAAGGATCCAGCCTTCAAGGCCAAGCTCGACGCGGGTCCCACCGGCATGCTCAACGTCTTCCCGCCAGGCGCGTACACCAACATGGGACTCAAGATGGGACTCTCCTTTGGGTTCTATCTACTGGTGGGCATCTTTGTCGCCTATCTCGCTTCGCGTGTCCTCGGGCCCGGACCCAAAGCCAGCTTCGGCTTCGTCTTTCAAGTAACCGGCACCGTCGCGATCATGGCCCACTGCTTCGGCACCATTCCCAACGCGATCTGGTTCAGCACGCCGGTTCGTAACATCATCACGAACCTGATCGACGGTGTCGTCTACGGCTTGCTCACCGGGTTGATCTTCGGCATCCTTTGGCCTTCGGGCTCGTGATCGCGATAGTTGGCGGTTCCGCAGGCGCGACCTAG
This sequence comes from Phycisphaerales bacterium, assembly GCA_022616475.1. Lineage (GTDB taxonomy): Bacteria > Planctomycetota > Phycisphaerae > Phycisphaerales > SM1A02 > JAKEEP01. The sequence goes on from JAKEEP010000024.1 coordinate 6,442, forward strand.
CTTCCTTGTTTTTGTGTTTACATCGCGGGGCTCAGCTGTTAGCTTGTCCGCTTCACTTGAGCGCCCTCTCGAGGGGATCTAGGCGCACGGCGCCGCCTTGGATTTGGGCGGGAATCGACGACATTCCGGGATAGGAGGAGTTTGGAAATGGTGAACGCTCATTGTCCATCCATCGTGCGCTGCGCACTCGCTTCGATTTGCGCGTTGATCGCGTTTGAGAGCGGAGCGCAGGCCGGCCCTGCGGTCGTGATCAGCGAGATTCGAATCGACCAGCCCGGAACGGACAATGATGAATACCTTGAGTTGAAGGGAACTCCGGGGGCATCGCTGGCGGGGCTGACGTATCTGGTGATCGGCGATGGCTCGGGAGCGAGTGGGACAATCGAAGCAGTCATCGGCTTGACCGGCCTGACCATCGGACCCTCGGGCTACTTTGTGATCGCGGAACCCACGTTCACACTTGGAACCCCAGACCTCGTGGTCTCGGTCCCAACCGAGATGAACTTTGAGAATGATGACAACGTCACGCATCTGCTGGTTGAAGGGTTCAGCGGCATCGCAGGTGATGATCTTGACACCAATGACGATGGCGTGCTTGATGTCCAACCATGGATCGCGACGCTCGATCTGATCGCGGCAATCAAGCAGGAGAATCCGCCAACAACGACCGAATGGCATTACGGACCGCCGACGCTTGGCCCGGTCGGCTTAGGCGCCCCGTGGCACGTGTATCGCACAAGCGATTGCAACGATTGGATCATCGGGGGCGGCGATGCAGGAAGCGATGACACACCCGGCGCCGCGAATCCCAGCTGTCCGCCGCCGCCCGTGGAGCACTACTTCGGCATCGAGCACATCGCCAAGGGTGCAGCGCTCCTCTCAAGCGGACCGGCGGGCGAACTGCTGGTGAGCAACATCGGCTCATCGGGCCAGGATGGCGCGTCGGTGCACGTCGGCGGCGCGCCAGGGTTCTATTCATCACTACCGCTGGATGCGGCCATGATGCCTCCCGGCTCGTTCATGATCTCGCACGCGCGTGGGACCGTGGGCGGATTGACCGATCAACCGGCCGGCAGCATCGGCATGCAGCGCACGGTCGATGGAGTCGAGGCGATCTGCAATTTCTCTCCACTCGGCTCGCCGACGTACAAGGTGCAGATCTTCGACGAAGGCACATTGGTGTATAGCGGCGGCGGATTCACGCAAGGGCCGCTGATGGTGCCGCAGCAGAAGGATCCACCCATCCTTGATTGCGTGTGCAATTGGGACTGGCTCAAGTCGAGTTGGACATGGACGATCTCCATACGGCTGGACTTTGTGGTGCCGGGATCGACGGTCGTGGGCGATGCGATCGTGTTCGAGCCAGAGACGCCGCCTGCAGGGCCGTACAGCGTTGAACACGTTGACATTGTCGCGGGCGACATGCCGCAGATGATGATCCTTGGCGAAGGATTGCTGGCGCACGGCCAGGTTCACACCGTGCAGCAATCGGGCGGGACCCCGAACAACGCGCACATCATCGGCGGTGGCGACTTGGACGGTGATGGCCTACCGGACATCGTGGTGTCGAACATCGGTTCATCGGGCAACGATGGCGTACGGGTGAGCGCGGGCGGGTTTGTGACCTTTCAGGATCCGACGATCTTCGCGCTGCGGTCCATCACTGTGGAGACGGATTGGGGACCGGCCGGCGCGCTGCCTGCCGAGTCGTCGGTGCAGTGGTGGGTTGATGCGCAAGGGCCGATCATCAAGCTGGCGGTCAACGAGACCGGTGGAGGCCACGGCGAGGTATCAGTGGATTGCGCCGCTTGCGACTCATCCTCGGCGTTGATTGTTCAGTCGCTTCTCAACGGAGTGATTGTCGATACCGTGGTGCACTTGAGCCCGTTCGAGCCCGTGATTGCCGGGGGCGACTTCGGCTCGACGTTTGATCCGGCGGGCGCGGGCTTGACGGGCGTGACGTTCAGCGCCGCGACGTTGAGGGCGTGCGATGCAACGGGGAATCTCTCCACGATTGTGGCTTCGATTGAGAATTCGCAGGCCACGCCGATCACGCTCGCTGGTTCATTGATCGGCCCGGTAACGGCGAATGCGCTGCGCGTGAAGGTGAAGTTCCCAACGCTGCCGGGCGATGACGATATCTTCTGGGCACGCTTGATGGCCGCGAACGTCGCCCAGTTTGCGACTCTGAATGGCGCCTCGCTGCCCGAGTTCAGCAACGATCTCACCCACTTCGGCTTGCCCCACGACACCTTGGGCAACGCCGGCATCGCCGTCAATGAACAAGGCATCCAGATCACCAACATCGGCTCGTCGGGCCAGGATGGCGTGTCGATCAGCCTGGGCGAGGCGCAGGGGCTGGCGATGGGGGTGGATATCGGGCAGGCGGGCGCGCTCGGCGGCCAAGCGATCTTCTACGTGAGAAAAAATGGATCGGAAACGTTCGAGCACTTGGAGTTATCGATCGCCGAAACCGATGGCGGGAACGCCGCCGTTGCGGTTGCGCAAAATGTGTGCGCGCCGTGCTCGCTCCAGGTTGACCTGATGTTGAACGGCGATGTTGTGGGCAACGCGACATATCCGGCGCCGTATCCGCCGGAACTTGTGCGTGGGAGCCTTGGGTCAACAGGCCCGGGGCACCTGGTGCTGATTGGGCACGATTTCGACTTCATGCTTTTGAATCCGCAAGTTGTGCCGCTGGAGCTGGCCGGGCAGGCGCCGGTGGATGCCAATGCGGTGCGTGTGTCGCTCAACGGTTTGCCGCCGGGCGAGCCGGTGGGCACTTGGTCGATTGATATGACGGCCCAGGGAGTTCCCGAAGTGGTGATCTCGAGCGAGCGCGTGATTCAGTTTGGCAACCAGCACGGAGCACAGGGACAGGCGACGGTGTGCGCTTCGCGCGACAATCATTTGCAGGGAGCGGTGGATGTGTTCCACGCGCTTCGCGTGGGCAACATCGGATCGTCGGGGCAGGATGGGGTGGAAATCCGTGCTGCGGCGCTCATCGGTCGCGACGATGATGGAGACGGCTACGGCGACTTGACGGCGATTTCGTTGACGCTGGAGCCGACCATCATGCCGCCGTCGTCGAAGTTGGCGATCAAGACCAAGGGCACGGGCGCGCAGATCGTGCACGACGTCGAGCTGGAGATCGAAGCTCAGGCGGGCTTCGACCAGGTGAGCGCGGATTTCACGAGCATCGGCTCGACGACGCACACGGTGGAGGTGTATGACAACGGCAACCTGGTGGCTTCGCAAACCGGCGTGGGGGCGGAGGTAGCACAGGTTGCGGGCGGCAAGCCTTCCAAGGCGGAGGCCGTCTTCAATCCGATGAGCGGGGCGGAGCTGGTTCCGGTTGTGATGCACAAGGTATTCAAGTGGGAGCAGGTAGGCGGGCCGATCACGATCACGCTGCCGGGCCAGAAGCCGGTGGTGGGCGACGAGCTGCGCGTGATACCGGAGAATCCGACGGTGCAGCTGGGCGCGATCAGTTCGATGACCGTCACGGGGGTTGATCTGGGAGATTTTGTGATCATCGACGAGACGGCGACGCCGCTGCCGGATGCGCCGGCGTGCCCGCCTGACCTTGACGGCAACGGCGTGGTGAACGTGCTTGACTTACTTGCCCTGATCGGTAATTGGGGGGCGTGCGATCCGGGCGTGGCATGTCCGGCCGATCTCGCTCCCGCTCCGACGGGTGATGGCGTTGTGAACGTGATTGATTTGCTGGCGCTGATCGGCGGCTGGGGACAGTGCCCCGAATAGGACCGCGGACGGTCGATACACCAACACCATCCACACCAACAGCCTTGGTGAGTTTCTTGGTGCGATTGGAGTTCAGGGACTTCGCGCATGCATGACGGCGGCCTCGGCCAGGATCTGGATCGGATCGAGCAGGTCGGGCGCGGTGGCCTGCGCTCCAAGCAGCAGCGGCAGCTCGGTGCAGCCGAGGATGATGCCATCGACGTTCCTGCTCCGGAGTACGGCAACCGCATCGCGAACAGCGCTTCGTGATTCCTCGGTCTCGCGGCCTTCGATCAGGCGCATCACAGCGTCGTTGATTTTCGGCTGCAGCGCCGTGTCGATTGTTTCGCAGGTCAGGCTGAGTTGGCGCAGCGGCTCGGTGTAGACCGGCACCTTAGAATCGAAGTAGCCCAGGACGCCGATCCTGCGCCAGCGGCGGCGCTGAACCTCTTCAATCGTGGCGTCGATTATGCTCAGCACCGGCTTGCCGGCTCCCCCACTGCCGGCGGCCGCCTCGATTTCCTTGCGAAACAGGTGCGGCGCGTTGGCTGAGATCAACAGAAAGTCAACCTTCTGGCCCAGCCAGCGCGCCGCTTCGAGGAATTGTGGATCGGGCCGCAACGGTAGCGCGGGCTCACCGTTGTCGTTCACCAGCACCGGCAGGCGGCGATGGTGATACACAATCATCGGCGGGTAGCCGAACATCTGGCGCTGCGGGATCAGCCGCTGGGCGGCCTGATGGATGCGGAGTTCGAGGTCGATGGTGGCCTGGGGGCCGATGCCGAGGATGCCGATGGTTTTCATGGTGGGTGGTCAATGGGCGTCGCGAGAGGCTGTGCGCTGGGGCTCTGAGACCCCACAAGCTATTGCGCACGAGTTAGCCAAAGCCTCCGCGCAGGCAGGTCGCTGAGCTTTATGGGCTGGCCGGGTTTCACAAAATCGGCGCGCAGCTTTTCGAACATCGCATCGGGCTTCTCAGACGTTTCAAAAACCCTCGAGAGCCCATCTTGGTACGCCCAGACTGCGTACAGCAGACATGCCGCTAATATGCGTGAATCGGCGCCCAGTTCATAGGTCCCCTCAAGCTGTTCCCCGTGAAGCACCCTAGAGCGCTTGTCATATAAGTCCAGGACATAGTCAGCAGCCTTCCGACGACTCTCCACATCTGGTTCGAGAAATGCGGCGACATAATCCGCCAGTTTGTAGGCACCTTCTTGTCCCTTCCTCCCGAGGAGCGCGTCGATGGCCGCCACAGCTAAGGAGATTCGAATCGCATCATTGCGCTGCGCATCGGCCTCCGCCAAAAGTCTCACCGCGTTGGCAATACGGCGGTCAAATGTGTCGCCACGAGACGCGCTCATGATTGCAAGCTCGATCCCCGCTGTGGTGAACTCCAGATGGTGCATGAAGCTAGAAGCGGTCATGCACGGCCGTTCAGCCGAAATCGAATCCCAGCTGCGAGCAGTCTCCAAGAGTGACACCGATCTGAAGTGGGACGCTACCAGTGGTCTGAGTTCGCCCAAGAAGTTTGCCATGGCTTTCCTTGAGCACATTCCGCGCAGTGCAACCAGCAACTGGCCACTGCTTTGTTCAGGAGGCTTAGAGTGTCTTTCAGAATGACCAGATGTGAGGTTGCTTGAGCCGATGAAGTGAGTGGGCATGGGATACCCATCAGACCACGTGCATGGAGGCACACAC
>JAKEEP010000263.1 GCA_022616475.1 Phycisphaerales bacterium
CGGCTACCCCATCGCGATGGCATACGTCGACGTCGCCGAAGCCCAACCCGGCGCATCACTCCAAATCGACCTCGGCAAGACAACTGTCGAGGCCCAAGTCGTCCCGCTCCCGTTCTACAAACCAAAATGAGAACCGACCTGTTTTCTCACGCGAAGGCGCAAAGACGCAAAGGACTCCTTCATGAAATTCTCTTCTTCCTTTGCGCCTTCGCGCCTTTGCGTGAAATATTTCGTCGTTGCGATCTTCGGTGCGCGGGAGTTTTGGACGGTTTCTTTGACTCTTTCAACTTCATCGCACGTTCAATGATCTTCTGGAACATCGCCCCAGCCTGCCCGCCGCGTGCCGGCGGCTTGTTCGAAAGCCAGATGTCCGGCTTGTCCTGCGCGAGAATATCTTCGAAGTCGCCAAAGCTCTTCACGCTCATCGCCGCAACCTCAGTAATGTCAAAATCACCGGTCCATTGATCCCGATGCTTGATCAGCAGCCAACTTCGACTCTCGCCCCCGGAACCACCCCCGCCATATCCGCCGCTCGTTCGCACCAGCACCCACGACCCCTTCAGCTTGACGCCCTGCAACTCGAACTTGAGTTCCCCCTTCTTGAGCGCAGCATCAACATCGTCAGTCGGCGGCAGCGGCGTCCACGTGCCTTTGTCCCACAGCAGAACAATGCCCGCGCCGTACCCTTCCGGAATCACGCCCTCGAACTCGCCATAGTCCAGCGGATGGTCTTCAACTCTCATGGCCAACCGCTTGTCGGCAGGACTAACTGACGGGCCCTTCGGCACGGCCCAGGAAAGCAGCACTCCGTTGTGCTCAAGTCGCAAGTCGTAATGCAGTTGGCTCGCCAGATGCTTCTGCATGCAGTAGAGGCGCGGCTTGGCTTTGGTCTTCGCAGCGTGAGTCTTGGTGCGACCTTTGCCGGAAGGCTCAGGCGTTCTGGTAAAGTTGCGCTTGGCGCGATATTGCTGGAGCGAAGCGGTCGCCGAAGCTTTGCGCACAGGGGGCATTCGATGATCCTCGCACAAAGGGTAGCAGGATTGAAAATATCATGGCCGGATGCCGGCGTGCAGCCGTGAGTCTGTGGCGTCGGCGCGGTGGTGCAGGCGCTATGCGAAGGGCGCGGTGCAGGAAGCGACTGAACTTCTTACCAGGTGAATGCACATGGAACTTCTCGTACTCTTGTTGCTGATCGGGATCAACGGCGTACTCGCGATGTCGGAGATCGCGGTGGTTTCATCGCGGCGCGTTCGGCTGGAGCAGGCGGCGGCGCGGGGGCATCGCGGAGCAAAGGCGGCCCTGGCGCTGGTGGAATCACCCACGCGATTCCTGTCAACCGTGCAGGTGGGAATCACGCTGGCGGGAATCACGGCTGGCGCGTACGCCGAGGCGGCGATCGCCGACGATTTGGCGGCCACCATCGGCCGCGACGCGCGACTGGCCCCGTACAGCCATTTGATCGCCACCGGCATCGTGGTCTTGGGAATCACGTATTTGTCGTTGGTGCTGGGCGAGCTGCTCCCCAAGCGGCTGGCGATGAACAATCCGGAAAAGATCGCGTCGCTGATCGCGCCGTTCATGCGTGTGCTTTCGCAGATCATTGCGCCGTTTGTCAATTTCCTGACCTTTTCAACCGACCTCCTGCTGCGGCTGTTCCCAAAGAAACCCGAAGGCAGCGAGCTGGCGACCGCCGAAGAGATCAAGGGATTGATGGAGAAAAGCACCGAGGCCGGTGTCTTTCACGAGCAAGAGCAGTGGCTGGTGGAGCGGATTTTCCGGCTGGGTGACCCGCGTGTCACCGGCCTCATGGTGCCACGGACCGACATTACCTGGCTGGAATCAGATGCGCCGGCCGAGCGCATCCGGGTGGCGGTGGCGACCAGCTCGCACTCGCATTTTCCGGTCTGCAAGGGTGGCTTGGATCACATTGTCGGAGTGGTGCACCTGAAGGACCTCGTCAAGAGCGGATTGCTGACCAAGAGCGTCGATCTGAAGGTGCTGGCGCGGCAGCCGCTGTTTGTTCCCGAATCGATGGCGGCGCTGCGCTTGCTGGATGAGTTTCGGCGAACGCAGATGCACATCGCGTTCATTCTGGATGAGTACGGCGTGCTGGCGGGACTGATCACGCTCAATGATTTAGTGGAAAGCATCCTCGGGCAGATGGCGCGCGGGGGCGAGGAGACCGAGCCGTTGGCGGTGCGGCGCGAGGATGGCTCGTGGTTGCTGGATGGCGCGCTGCCGGTTGAGGACTTGAAGGCGATCATGCATGTGGAAACGCTGCCCCATCAACAGCGAACATCGTTCCAGACGGTGGCGGGTTTTGTCATGACCTACTTGGGACGCGTGCCGCGCACCGGCGACCACTTTGTTTTCGATCGGTTCAGATTTGAGGTGGTCGACATGGACCGGCACCGCATTGACAAGGTTCTGTTGAGCTTTCGCGGTGAGGCGGTGAAGAGGTGAGCAGGTGAACAGGCGAGCAGGTGAGCAGGTGAACAGGTGAGCAGGTGAACAGGTGAGCAGGTGAACAGGTGAACAGGTGTTGGAGGACATCGATGGCTAAGCAGATTAGGTATCACACCGATCTTGAGGTCTATCAGAATGCCATGGCTCTAGCGATGGAGATAGTAGAGTTCTCGAAGGCCCTTCCAAGGGACGAGATGTATTCTCTGACGAGCCAAATGCGAAAGTCGTCGCGTTCAGTTTGTGCGAATCTCGCAGAAGCGTGGCGCAAGCGCCGATACGAGGCGGCTTTCATAAGCAAAGTTGCAGACGCTGACGCAGAAGCGGCTGAGACGCAAGTGTGGATCGAATTTGCGGTGAAGTGCAAGTATCTGTCGAGAATCGATGCCGCGCCACTGTATCGCCGCTACGACAAGATCCTTCGAACGCTGGTCGGCATGATGACCCATCCGGAAACATGGGCTTTCCCTAGCTCGCGGCCATCAACTTTGCGACGGAGCGCATGATCAGGGACAGGTCACCCCTTCACCTGTTCACCTGCTCACCTGCTCACCTGTTCACTTCACGACGCCGCGCGGCGCTGATTGTCGAACGATGAGTTCGGAGCCCCATTGGCCGGCTTTTGACGGTCGCGGTAGAAGCGGCTGGGGCGGTCGTCCTGGAGCTGGGCCTGGAGCTTGCGCAGGGCGTCGACTTCAATCTGGCGGACGCGCTCGCGCGTCAGGCCGACTTCGCGGCCGATTTGCTTGAGCGTCAAAGGTTCCTGGCCCTCCAGGCCAAAGCGAAGCTTGAGCACGCGGGCGTCGCGCTCATCGATCGAGTCCAGCAGCCGCAGAATGGTCTGGAACTCCTCGGTCTGTGCGATCGATTCGTCGGGCGGGCCGCAGCGGAAATCCTCAAAGAGATCGGCGAAGTCCATCGAGCCGCCTTCTTCGTTGGTCGGAGCTTGCGGCGGCGCGTGCGAGGCCTTCATGGCCCGGCGGATGATGTTGAGTTTCTTGGGCGGAATCTGCATCGCCTGGGCCAGTTCGTGGGTGGTGGGCTGGCGGCCTAGCTCTTCTTCGAGCTTGCGCGTCGCTTCCTTCCACTTGGCGATGAGCTCCACCATGTATGCGGGAATGTGGATCGGCTGCACGGCGTTGATCAGCGTGCGCTTGATGGCCTGTTTGATCCACCACGAGGCGTAGGTCGAGAAACGCGCTCCCTGTGCCGGGTCGAACCCTTCAACGGCGCGGATCAGACCGATGTTGCCTTCCTCGATGAGGTCGGCCAGCGGAAGACCGCGGTGGACGTAGTTCTTGCCGATCGAGACCACCAGGCGCAGGTTGGCGCGGACCATGAGCTCTTTGGCCTGCTGGTCGTTGTCGTTGATGATGCGCCAACCGAGCTCGCGTTCCTGCGCTGCGGTGAGCAGAGGAACCTCATTGATCTGCTTGAGGTAGAGTTGCAGGTCGGATTGCAGGGCGGATCGAGCCATGCGTGTCCTTCAAGAGAAAGCGAGCGGAGTTGACTTCAAACCTCTTCGACTTTGACGTGCCGGATTCAAAACCGGCCATGGAGAAATGTTCTCACCCGATGGATATTCGAGCCGCCTTGCCAATCTGATCCAGGTATCTTTTCTTATCAAGCTCGCGAGTATTCAGTGTGTTTCGGGACCCAGATAGCGCAACGTCGTGTTTGATCCGGTGAGAAGCTGCCAGAAGAAGCCGGAGTCCTCGGTTATCTCGGCGTGATCGAACGGGGGCTTGAGGGCGCGGCCAAGCCAGTGGCAGTTGTAACTATCATGTCTGTGGCGGGTCGAAAATCTTGCCCAAACTCCGGCTGATTTGAGCGGCAGCCTTAGGAAGTGCGACCATGGACCACAATGGTTATGCGACTTCCATCCCCCCTCTCCCTCTGGGAGAGGGGTTGGGGGTGAGGGCAACCTGAAACCGGCATCCGCTGGCGGGTTCTGAGATAATTGAGAAAGAGTTGCGAAGCGACTGTGAGCGAATTCGATCTGACGAAATTCCTTCGTGCGTGGCCTCCTGAGGCTGGTCGAATCAACGCGCGGCGCATTGACGGGGTCGATGGCCGTCCCAAGCTGCAAATCCGCATCGATCTGGGGGTGCTGCACATGGAGATGGATGGCAGGCCCGATGGCGACAAGCCGCACGGTTTTGATTCGCTGCTGTCGTATCAGCGGGACCGGTTGAAGCGGTATCAGCGTGAAGCGGCCGGCGAGGGAGATTTGGATTCTGGAGTGGCTTCCGGGGGTTCCGGGGGTTCCGGGGGTTCCGGGGGTTCCGGAGGTCTGGTCGGGTTTGTGCTGAGTCAGGATGAGTGCCGGGCGCTACGCGAGGAAGCGGTGCAGTTCTATCACCGGTACGTTGGATTGTTTGCGCTGGCTGACTATGCGGGGGTGGTGCGCGACACGACGCGGAACCTGGAGCTGTTTGATCTGTGCCGTGAATATGGCCAGACGGAGTTGGATCGGACGGTGCTGGAGCAATTCCGCGGGCCGGTGTTGATGATGCGGGCGCGAAGCGCCGCGGAGATGGCGATTGCCGCCGGACAGCCCAAGCAAGCGCTGGCGGCGCTGGATCGCGGCTTGGCGGAGCTCCGAGAGGTCTTTGAGGAGGCGGGGAAGCCAGAGGAGTTCGAGCAGACCAACGAGGTGCAGCTCTTGCGCGGCATGCGCGAGGCCCTGGTGCCCAAGCTGCCGGCCAGCCAGAAGGTGGAACTGCAGGAACGATTGCGCGCCGCAATTGACGCCGAGAACTACGAGCTGGCAGCGATCTTGCGCGATGAGTTGCGGATGATGGAGGATTGACACCAAGCTCCAACGCCCAGGCATAGCCATGCCTGGGAGTCGCGCGGGAACGCGGTCCGCCGCTCGACAGCCCAACGCGTCAGATCCGAACCGGTTGCAGTGTCGGCGGAACGGTACGTTCGGCCTCCCAGCGCCGCTGCACCTCGCGGCAGACGATCTCGGCCGCCTCGCGCGGGCCATCGAGCACCACATCAAACAGCAGCCCGCCCGGTGGTGAAACCCGCCAGCGGTCGAAGAAATCGCTGTAGCGCACGGTCCATTTCGGCTGGCTCCACGCGGTCAGACGCCAGCGGCCCTGCTGAGTCCACACGCTGCGCAGTTCGGGAATCTCCTTCCATGCTTGGGCCGAAACCAGGCTGCCGGCGCGCCAGAACTCAACGCCGTGAGCGCGGATGAGAACTCTCTGGCGGAAGGTGTTCTGAGGATCGCGATTACGAAACCAATACTGCGTCGCCAGCGCAACGCCGCCGGCCAGCAGTGCAATCAACGCAAGCGCCAGAGAATTGACGGCCGCGCTCATGCCGACCAGGATTGCGGTCACCGCAACGGCGAGCCCCACATTCACCGCTCTGGGAATGTTGCGGCCCTCGATCCGGAACATGTGGTGATCGAACCGCCAGCCGCACTCGGGACAACGCCCGTCGGCGGCAAGACCGCGCAGTGGATAGTTACATTCCATGCATTCATGCAAGCGCAGCAAGGCGGAAGGATCGGGTGCGACAGCAGGCGCCTTGAAGCGCTTGGGCGCTTGCTCCTGCGCCACGCGAATGCGATCCTGCAGTTGCGCCACGAAGCGATCGACTTGCTCAGCAGGGGAGTCAAGTTCGACGACGATCGGAAAATAGAACACGATCATCTCGGAAGCCTGCGTGTGAAGGAACGAACCGATTGCCGGCTTGTAGGCGTTGGCGATGGTGAGCCGATAGCGTTCGCCGCTCATCGGGCTGGTGGATGGGGGCAGCCGCTCGACGATGGCTCGCTCGAACAGCTTCCAGGCGCCGATCTGCCGGCGACCGTTGCGGCGCGTGAGCACGAGTCCACTGTCTGCGATTTGCAGCCCAACGAATTCGCTGCAGCCCCGGAACTGAAACATCCTGGATCGCAGAACGATGAAGGCAAACACAGCAACCACAGCCAGCGCGATGGGCGTGAACGGGTTGAGTTGAGCAGCCAGCAGCGCCAGTGCGATTCCGCCGACCCAGAGCAGCGTTTGGAGATCATCGCGCGACATCCATCCCTGGATGACGGCGCCATCGGCTGCGTTGGCTTTCGTCTCTATCTGAAGATCGTCAATGGGACAGGCGTCTCGCCTGTCCCGGTTGATCGTCTCGCACAGCCGAGACCGAGACGGCTGTGCCACTCTCTTGAGATGGAGGCTAGTCTCGCGCATCGAGGAAGTCGCTCAGTATTTCCGCGGCAGCCAGCGCATCGCGCAACTGCTTCTTCTTCTTGTACGTACGGCCGGAGCGGGCCATGTGTTGATCGGCGGCGTACGAGGTGAGGCGCTCATCCTGATAATGAACGGGTAGCTTGGCGTGCTGTTGCAACTGCCGGCCAAAGTCGCGTACCGCCTTGGCGGCGGGTCCCTCGGTGTTGTCCATATTGATGGGTAGGCCGAGAACGAGGGCGTTTGGGCGCTGCTGATCGATGGTCTTGAGCAGCGCCTCGATGAGGCGATCGCCGGGCGGAATCTCGAGGATGTCGAGCGGTGAGACGAGCTTGGTCTGATCATCGCCGAGGGCCAGGCCCGTGCGCTTCTGGCCGAGGTCGATGCAGAGGTAGCGCATCGAGACAATCGTAGCGTGCGGAAGAGTGGCGCCACGAAAAAGGTGCCAGGCACCTTTTCCTGAAACCATCCGCCAGTGTCGATGGTTGCGTTCGTGAAAAGGTGCCTGGCACCTTTTTCTGGGACGCGGAAACTACTGCAGTTCGCGATCGACCTTCGCGGCAAGATCCTTGATGCGTTCGGCCGACGCGCGAGGACAGACCAGCGTGGCGTCGGCAGTGTGGATCACGATGAGATCTTCGCAATCGACGGTGGCGATGGTGTGATTGGGGTCGTCGGAAACGGCTAGCACGTTTTTGGAATTGAGGTGGGCGGTTCTTGTGTTGCCGCGGTTGCCGGCAGTGTCGGGCGGCAGCGTTTCGCCGTAGCTGGTCCAACTGCCGACGTCCATCCAACTGACGTTCATGGGGATGGTGCCGATGGTGATGCTGCGATCGCGCGAGGCGGGCTCCATGACGCCGTAGTCAACGCTGGTCTTCTTGAGCGTCGGGTAGATTTCCTGGAGGATTGGTGTCTGATGTTTGGTTCCCCAGGCGTCGGCGATCTTCATCAAGTCGCGATGGTTTTCGGGCATAAAGCGGTGAAGTGCGTCGATGAAGGTGGCGGCAGAGAAGATGAACATGCCGCTGTTCCAGTTGAAGGTGCCGGAGGCGAGATAGGTCTTCGCGGTGGCAACATCCGGCTTTTCGACAAACTGCTTGGCCTTGAACGCGCCTTCAAAGCCTTTGATCGGCTCGCCGCGCTCGACGTAACCGTAGTTCGGCGCGGCAAATGTCGGCTTGATTGAGAACGTCACAAAGCGCGATGGGTCATCTTCAACCAGGCGAAAACCAAGATCGAATTTGCGGGCGAACTCATCTTGCGGCTCGATCAGGTGATCGGACGTGAGCACCGCGAAGATCGATTGTGGATCGCGCTTGAAAAGGACGGCGGCGGTGAAGCCGACGGCGTTGACCGAATCGCGGCCTACGGGCTCGC
>JAKEEP010000264.1 GCA_022616475.1 Phycisphaerales bacterium
CAGGCGCCTCGTACCCCGAGCACCTTCATGATGGTCCGGAGGAGTGCTACGTGCTCGAAGGCGATCTGCACGTGGGCGATCGCATTCACATGCACCAAGGCGATTATCAACGCGCCATGCCCGGCAGCGAACACGGCCGGCAGTGGACCGATGCCGGCTGCCTGCTGCTTGTGACCTCGTCGCTTTCCGACGATTTGATTTGAATCAAGCATGGCGCGCTGACTGGTTCAGCGTGATCGAGAATGAGGCAGACTCAAGCCGAGAGTGCTGAAGCGACATCGCTCCCCCCATTGCCGCTGCTGCAGGTGGTCGATCTCGCCGTCTCGTTCAACAGCGGCGCCGAGGCGCCCAAGCGGGCGGTCGGCGGTGTCTACCTTTCGGTCTATCCGCGACAGACACTCGCGATCGTGGGCGAATCGGGTTGCGGCAAGAGCGTCACGGCCCTGAGCATCATGCGCCTGCTTCCGCCGACGGCGCGAATCGATCGCGGATCAATTCTCTTTCAGGGACGCGACCTGTCGACGATCTCGCCCAAGGAGATGTTGTCGGTACGCGGCGCGCAAATCGCCATGATTTTTCAGGAACCGATGACCTCGCTCAATCCGGTGCTCACCGTGGGCGACCAAATCGTTGAAGCGGTGCTTCTGCACCAGCAAGTCAGCCGGCAAACGGCGCGAGAGATCGCAGCGCAGGCGATGGAGGACGTTGGCATTTCCGATGCGCTGCGGCGCTTCAACGATTATCCGCATCAATTCTCGGGCGGCATGCGGCAGCGCGTGATGATCGCGATGGCGCTGGCGTGCCGGCCCCGGCTTCTTATTGCCGACGAGCCGACTTCAGCCCTCGATGTCACGATCCAGGCGCAGATTCTCGATCTGCTCGACCGGTTACGGCAGCAGCGGGGAATGAGCTTGATGCTCATCACTCATGATCTGGGGCTCGTGGCGCGGCATGCCGACGTCGTTTGCGTCATGTACGCAGGACGAGTCGTCGAATATGGCGCCGTATTCGATGTGCTTGCGTCGCCCCTTCATCCGTACACGGGCGCGCTCTTGAATTGCAAGCCGAAGCTTCATGGAACAGTGGCTCGGCTGAGCACAATTGGTGAGTCGCTGAGTGAACGGGCGGCCCTCGATCCGGGTGCGCTGGTCCAAGCCAAACCGAACCATTGGGTCGCGATGCCACTGGACGGGGCATCGGCCCGGACGCAGCATGAGGCGCCAACTGTCGCCTTCACCCGCGAGTGGCCAGCCGCTCCCGCCGTTCATTGCTCACGTGCATAGAACACAGCGGGAGCACTGGCCAACACCGTTACGGATTCTCGTCGCCATCCGGGGGGGTCTTCTCGGGCGGCGTGGTGGAGGGCGGCGTCGTAGCCGGCGGCTTGGCGCCAGCGCCGACTTTGAAGCTGTCCAACTGCGAGCGAAGCGAGCTGATCTGCGATTGCATGCTGGACGGCAGGCTGGACTTCATCGATTCCAACTCCCGCAGGCTGGCTTCGGCAGCGTCGTAGTTGCCGGCGCCAATGTTTCGCTTCACCTGGTCAATGAGCGTCTGAGCCCGTGCCTGAGCATTCTGATCAGTGGTCGTCGTCCCGGTTCCAGTGGTGTTCGGAGCTTGCCGGGGAGACGGCGTCGCCTGCGGCCGCTCTTCACAGCCAACCAGCATGGCGCTCCCGAGAGCCAACCCAGCGAGGATTCTTCGGCTTTGCATTTGTTTTCCTTTCGATTGATCCAAGAGATAATGCGGCACTCGCAACACCATTGGAGCGTCAACGCCGCTGCAATGACTGCTGCGTCCGTCTATCGCCGGCCTATCGGCAGCATGGTAGAGAGAATCGCTGAGGCATCCTCTGGGGCAAGGTTCTGAATCTGCACAGATTTTGTGGCAACCGCTACTGTCCAAAGAGGACTACACTCGAATCCCAGCAACAAGGCGACTCCGCAATATGGCGAAGGGATATGACAAAGGCCGCATGCCCCGCACTCGGATGCAGGGCTACTACGAGGATGAGAGTACGCGCACGGCTCAGCGATTGGGTGAGATCATTTCCGAGCTGTACATGAGCACCGATGAGAGGGATGTTCAACGGCTGTGGAACAGCGCGCATCGGCTTCTGCTGAAGACGAAGGCCGACGTCGAACGCGTGAAAACCGTCATGACCCAGCGGCGAATTGGCGCGCTGGCGAAACTCGTCAGCGATCTGTCGTTGGCGCCAAAGCTCGCCGGCGCCACCGCACCGAAGGAGGCGCCGGTCGTTGGTGATTCGATTCAACGAGCTTCGAGCGCTCAGGCTCCAACTGCGTCCGGGCCGTTCTCTGGGCCGGCCGCGACCGCACCGGGACAACCGTCGGCGCCTTCGCCTGATGAATTAAAGAGCGCGATGAAGGCCTTTCGCAAGCGATTGAAACTCACCCGGTTGAACGATGAATCCAAGCTTGGCCGGAATCCCATGAGCACAGGCAAACATTCGGCAGTCGTGGCGATCATGCCGCCGCGCGAGTATCGGCAGGTGGTGTGGGATCAGCTGGTGAAAGAGGGAAAGTTGAAGAGTTCCGGCGGTGGGTTTCTCGAATTGGTCGAGTGAGAATCATTGATGTGCGCTGGTGTGTCGTTCCACCACCTCCGCCCGGACGCGGTGGAGATTCCAGCGCGAGTCGGGAATCAGGCGAGCGCGCTTTGGCGCGCCTATGATTACCCGTCTTCGCCTGAACTCAAATTCGACTTGTTTGATGGCTTCGGGTGGGTTCAAAGGAGTTTTCTTGAAGAAACCTGACGAGCGCACGCTGCGATTTCTCCGCGCTGCCGAACAAGGGAATTTTCCGGTTGCCAAGATGCTGCTGGAAAACGGCGCCGATGTTCGAGCCACCGGAATGAACGGCGAAACGGTGTTGCATACCGCGGCCGGCGATGGCCAGATCGAGATGGTGAATTTCCTGCTCTCATTGACCGACGATGTGAATGCGGCCGATCAGGAAGGCAGCACGCCCTTGCACTGGGCGGCCAAGCAGCACCAGACCGAAATGGCCAAGGTGCTCCTGGAGCACGGGGCCAATGCCAACGCCAGCAATGATGAGGGTCAAACTCCCCTTCACCGGGCGATGGGCCATTCGGCGCCCTCTCGCGAGCGAGCCGACTACACCGATGACCGCGAGGTTGCTCGCCTTCTGCTTGACCGTGGGGCCGATGTCAACGCCCGCGAAGGGAACGGCGACACGGCTCTGCACATGGCAGCGCGCGATGGCCACCTGGATATGGTGCGACTTTTGTTGGATCGCCGCGCCAAGGTCGATGCCAAGGGTCAGGGCGGCCGCTCCGCGCTGCACCTGGCCGCCGAAGCCGGTCATCGCGACGTGATCAAGAGTCTATTGGAACACGGGGCGTCGGTGAACGCCCTCGACCAAGGCGGGCGAACGCCGCTGCACTACCATTTGGCATCGGGCAAGCGCCGCAAGGATGTGGTCGATCTGTTGCTCACCAGCGGCGCGAACGTCAACGCCCAGGACAAGCAGGGGCGCACGGTGCTGCACGAGGCCGCACAGCGGAATCCCCGCGATCCGTTGGCCGATCTGCTGCGAAAGCACGGAGCCCTGGACTAGGCCGAGCTTGCGGGCCGGTTATTGGGCGCCCCCGCGGGCCCTCGGCTCGGGAATCCGCCACCAGAATCGGTCTCTGTTGACGGTTGTAGGAGTTTTGGCATATTCTAGTTGTGTATTCATGCCTCCGAACAAACGGTTCGGCGGCGTGGCAGGAGTGCTTACGTGACCACGATTGTTTATCCAGTTTCACGCCATGACGCCTGATTGCGTCCATGTCGTGCACTGGGTCCGCCGATGGCGGATGGACCCATACCCCTGCCCCACTGAACGTAGCAACGCTGCGTTTTTTGGGCGCCGGTCGCTCGACCGGCTCAGCAGGCCGAAGGCGGCTGCCGTGACTTGAGTTTTTCAACAGGTCACGACCGCCCGACGTTCGGGTATGGGTCACGGGAGCCGCTGGAGCGGAGCCCGTGACCGTTTTGTTTTTGCCCTGATCGCAAGGGCAAGCCCGTTTCAGCGCTGGCATGCAAGGCTCGATGACAACCGAACATCCCAACAACTCAACATCTTCATAGACGAGCAACGACCATGAGTTCAGAAACCCTCCGCATCCTTGATTCAATCGCCCGCGAGCGCAACATCGATCGCGATGTCCTCATTCAGGACCTCGAGCAGGCGATGATCAGCGCCGTTCGCAAGCACTTTAATTCTTTGGACAACGACGAATTCGGTTGCGAAGTTGACAAGCTCAACGGACGCATCACCGTTTGGCGTAACTTGCCCGATGGCACCACTCAGGACATTCCACTCGAGCAGCTCGGGCGCATTCCGGCTCAAACCGCCAAGCAGGTGATGATTCAGAAATTCCGGGAAGATGAGCGAACCAGCCTGCTCGAGGAGTTCAGCAAGCGGCAAGGCGAGATCGTCACCGGCACGGCCCAGCGCTACGAGGGCGGGGCCCTGGTCGTTCAAGTCGATCGCGCTGAGGGTTTCATGCCTCGATCCGAGCAGATCCCCGGCGAACAATTTCACCCAGGCGATCGCGTCCGTTGCATGATTCTGGACGTTCGCGATTCGGGCAGCCAGATCAAGATCGTGCTTTCACGCAGTCACCCCGATTTCATTCGCAGGCTTTTTGAGGCGGAGGTGCCGGAGGTGGCCGAGCGAGTGATCGAGATCAAGGCCATGGCGCGCGAGGCCGGCTTCCGCACCAAGCTTGCGGTCTCATCGATCGACAGCAAGGTTGACGCGGTCGGCGCGTGCGTGGGCGTGCGTGGAAGCCGGATTCGCAACATCGTCGACGAGCTGGGAGGCGAGAAGATCGACATTGTTCGATGGAACGAGTCGAGCCAGGTTCTCATCGCCAACGCGCTCAAGCCGGCGGAGGTCGAAGAGGTCAGTCTGTGCTTCGAGCTGGGCCGAGGAACGATTATCGTGCGCGAGGACCAGCTTTCGCTGGCCATCGGCCGGCGCGGGCAGAACGTGCGGCTGGCGGCGCGCCTGACCGGTTGGGATATCGATATTCTCACCCCGGCCGAGTTCGCCAAGAGCCTGGAAATCCTCGAACAGACGGTCAAGACCGTCGAAGGCGTCACCGAAGAGATGCTCGATCGGATGGGCGCGCTGGGCATGATCAGCGTCTTCGACATCGAAGAGGTTGGCGCCGAGGTGCTGGTGCAGGAACTGGGCATGTCGCCCGAGCTGGCGGACCGGGTGGTGCAAACCTGCGCGACACAAGCCAAGATCGTCGCCGAGCAGCAGCAGAAAGACAAGGAAGAAGCCGAGCGCAAGCGGCTGGAGGAGGAGGCTGCGGCAACGGCGGTCTTGGGCGAGCAGGGCGAACCGTACATCGAACCCGATGCGCAGGCGGAGTCGGCGGCCGCATCGATCCTGGGAATTGACGCATCGGAGGAGCAGACGGGCAGATCATCGGATCCTGCGTCGCGGCCGGACCAAACCACCAGTGCTGGATCCGCAGATGCAGACAGACCATAGAAGTTGTTGGAGTTCATAGTGGCGAAAAAGGCGGCAACATCAAGAGTTCATCAGTTGGCCAAGGAGCTTGGCGTCGATTCCAAGGACATCGTTGCCAAATGCCAGGCCGAGGACATTCCCGACATCATCAATCACATGTCGGTGGTGTCGGCCGGCCTGGCGGCCACGATTCGCGAGTGGTTCAGCGAAGAGCACCTGGCCGGCTCGGGATCAGCCACGGCGGTGGAAACGGCTGCGGTGGTGGATGTCGCCAAGGCTCGCGCCAAGGCGCGCAAGCGACCTGGCAAGGCCAAACACGCTGACGACGACACATCCGCGCCCGACGACGGCGCCGCGAGCGCAATAGTCGCCGAGCCACCGGCGCGCAAACGTGACCACGCGGAGGCCGAGGCCACGGCAGCGCCGGTCGAGAAGAAGCCAGTTCGCGGGGCAAAGGCCGCCAAGCCGCGGGCAGCCGCTGACGAACCAACCGCTCTCATTGATCAAGCTGCCCCGATTATCGCCGACCGACCAGACATTCAAGCTCCCGAAGAGACGGCCAAGGCTCCGGCTGCGGGCAAGGCCAGACGGACTCCGCCAACAGCGCCAGCCGCGCCGCCAGCGCCGGCGCCGGTGATGAACGTGCCCGCGCGGCCGGACGTGGTCGCGCCGGTGGGCCCGATGCTCGACAAGCCACAGAAGAGCGAACTCAAGGGCCCGCGCCTGATCCGCATCGAGAAGGCGGATGTGGTGAGCGCGCCCAAACCGCGTGGCCCGGCGGGCCCCATGGCTCCGCGCGGCGGCCCACGCGCCGGACGCGGCGTGGGCGCGATGCCCCCCGACCTTTCAGACTTCCCGGCTGCCCGCGGCGCCCCCGGCGGCCCCGGTGGTCCGCGCCGCAACAAGCGCCGGTCGGCCAGCGCAGCCGACGACGCCGGGCGAACCGCCCGTTCGGCTCACTTCGCTTCCTCAGATGATGAGCGTCCATTCAATTGGCGCCAGCAGGATCTGCTCGAGCGCGAGAATCGTCTCAATCGTGCCGGCGGCTTCTTCAAGGCCGCTCGTCGCGACAACCTCAAGCGGCAGACCGGCGGCGGTCATCGAGCGGTGATGCCGGCAGAGTCGGGCGGCAAGGTGAGAATCGTCGCCCCGATCTCGATCAAGGATCTGTCGGCGGCAACGGGAATCAAGGCCACCGAGCTGATCAAGAGGCTGGTGCTGGGCGGCACGATGGTCACGGTCAATTCGGTGCTCGGGGCAGAAGCTGCCGTGGAGGCCGTGCTCGATTACAACATCGAACTGGAAATCGATGAGCAAAGGTCCGCCGAGCAGAAGATCACCGATCAGTTCAAGACTCGCACGGCATCTGATGAGCGGCGAAGGAGCCCGGTGGTCACGATTCTCGGCCACGTCGATCATGGGAAGACTTCGCTGCTGGACAAGATTCGCAACACCAACGTGGCCGCCGGCGAAGCAGGCGGCATCACGCAGGCCACCAGCGCCTTTCAAGTTCCGGTTCGCGTCGGCGAGAAGGCGGCCGACGATGGAGAGCAAACCGAGCACCTCATCACGTTCATCGACACTCCCGGCCACGAGGCGTTCACCGAGATGCGGGCTCGCGGCGCCAAAGTCACCGATGTGGTCGTCCTGGTCGTCGCCGCCGATGACGGCGTCATGCCGCAGACGGTCGAGTCAATCAACCATGCCAAGGCGGCGTCAGTGCCCATCGTCGTCGCGCTCAACAAGATCGACAAGCCCGAGGCAACCGACAAGAACATCCAGCGAATTCTCGGCCAGCTTGCCGAGCACGAACTCAATCCGGTTGAATGGGGTGGAGCGACTGAAGTGGTTCGCACCAGCGCCACCAAGGGCACTGGCATCACCGATCTTTTGGAGATCCTGGACTACCAGGCTCAACTCCTGGACCTGAAGGCCGACTACGGAGGCGATGCCGAGGGAACGGTGCTCGAGGCCGCCTTGGCGGAGGGGCGTGGCCCGATCGCCAACATCCTGGTTCAGCAGGGAACGCTCAAGAAGGGCGATTTCATCGTCGTTGGCCGGGCCTTCGGGCGGGTGCGCGACATCGTCAACGACCGCGGACAACGGATTGACTTGGCCGAACCATCGACGCCGGTGGCTATTTCTGGCATCAACGGCGTTCCCGATGCGGGCGACAAGTTCTACGTGGTCAAGACGCTCAAGGGAGCCGAAGCGGCGTCGGCAGAACGCCAGGCCCACGAGCGCGGCCGCGATCTGGCTAAGGAGAAGATCACGCTCGATAACGTCTTCAAGCATTTGGAGGCCACCGGAAAGAAGGAGCTGCCTCTGATCGTCAAGGCCGACGTCAACGGGTCGCTGGAAACTCTGCGCACGGTGTTGAACCGGATTTCGACCGACGAGATCGCCGTTTCCATCAAGCACAGCAGCGTCGGAGGCGTGAATGAGTCCGACATCGCGCTGGCCGAAGCGACGGCGGCGATCATTGTCGGTTTCAACGTCACATCATCGGCCGCGGCGCGCAAGGCCGCCGAAACCCGTGGTGTTGACATTCGCTTCTACGACGTCATCTACGACCTCACCGACGACGTGAAGAAGGCGGCTGAGGGCCTGCTCGCGCCCGAGCTCAAGCTGGAAGTGCTCGGTCACGCCGAGGTTCGCGCAGTGTTCAAGATTTCCAAAGTTGGGCAGATCGCCGGCTGTTACGTCACCGATGGAGTCATCGAGCGCAACAGCCAGATTCGCGTGACTCGCCAGGGAATCGTGATCGAGAAGGACCGCCGCCTGCAGCAGCTCAAGCGATTCAAGGACGACGTGAAGGAAGTTCGCGCCGGCCAGGAATGCGGCATGAAGATCGACGGCTACGACGACATCCGCGAGGGCGATGTTCTTGAATGCTACAAGACCCGCGAGGTCAAACGGACGCTCTGACGCCCAGCGGGCTTCGGCGTCGATCGCACTGGTCTCAACATGACTCAACGGACCGAACAAATTGCCGCCGTCATTCGGGCCGCCGTGCAAGACGTGATTATCCGCGGCTTGAACGACCCGCGCGTTCGCGGACTGATTTCGGTGACCAAGGTTGAAGTGACGCCCGATCTCTCGGATGCCAGGGTCTTTGTGTCAATCCTGCCGGCTGAACACTCCGAACTGACCATGCATGGCTTGCAGAGCGCGGCCAGGCACATTCAATCTCAAATCGCCGGCGAAGTGACGGCCCGTCGCCTGCCCCGGCTCTCGTTCCGGCTTGATGAATCTCTCAAAAAGCAGGCGATGATCGACGCCGCCATCGCCAAGGGCCGCCAACGCGCCAACAATGATGATCGGCTTGCTGAAACGGATCCAGCCCAAGAGGTGGACCCAAGCCGGAATTTGACTGGCCGAGCGGCCGGCGCCGGAGGGGGCGAGTCAAGAGCAGGTTACCGCGGCGCTTCAGCGGCACAATCGCCGGCCGCCGCAGAACGGAAGGATTCTTCGACGTGAAGAACGCGAGCGTATCCGCGAAAAAGCTGGGTGCACTTCTCAAATCGATTGGTTCGGTCGAGCCGCCGACGTTTCCGGGCATGCCGGCCATCGACGAGTCACTCCTCCCAAGGCCCGGCAGCGCATCAACGATCGCTCCGCCGGCCCCGTCGTCGCCCACACCCGAGAACGGCGCCTCCGGCGCTGGGCCGAGCCACGCTCCGACGTTGAAACCCGTTGAAGCCAGGCCGGGGATTGATCCAACAGCCGTCCTGATCATGTCCATGCTCCTGTGGGAATCCACCACTGAGAAGGCGCTGGCGGCATACGACCGCCTGATGGACCACGTCGTTGACTTCAACGACCTGCGTGTCTGCATGCCGCACGAGACGCTTGACCTGATCGGGCCGCGGTATCCTCGGGCCCTCGATCGATGCCAGCGCTTAAGGGCGATGCTTCGAAACATCTATTTGCGCGAGCACGCGGTCAATTTGGACCGATTGATCGGCTCGGGAAAGCGCGAAGCCAAGAGGTACGTTGAATCGCTCGAGGGCATCGTGCCGTACGTTGCGGCTAGGGTGCAATTGCTCTGCCTGGGTGTTCATGCCATTCCTGTGGACGACCAACTCCGCATTCACCTGATTGAAGCCGAGGTCATTGACGCGGCGACCGAAGTCCCCGAGCTCTCAAATTGGCTCGGCTCGCAGATCAAGCCTGCCGACGGCGCGGCAACGCACTTTTGCCTTCAGTCCTGGATCGATGAAATCGCCGCACGCCCCGCGGACCAGAAAAAGTCCATCCGGAAACCTGCCCCGCGCAAGCGTCCAACTCGCAGCGGCGCCAAGGTGTAAGCGGTGTCGCCGAGTTTCCAACAGTTGGCGCGGCAGAGTTTGAGGGCGGCTCGACCGGCGCTGGTCGCGCTGATTCTGACGGTCGGTTGCACCAGCGGGTGCGCATCCTCAGCCGGCAAAACCAGCGCCAGCACGCCGATCGCTCCATCTGCATCACCCGACGCAAAGAGCGTCAGCACTGATCTGAGCGCGCTGGCCGAGAGGGAGCTGAAGAACTCTTCATCGAGGGGCGGGTCGAGAGCGGCAGCGCCGCCACCGGTGCCGGGTGTGGAACCAGGGGTGTTGGCGCGGCGCGATGACACCGATCCCCACGCGTTTCTCTCGTTGGATGAATCGCTTTCTCAAATAGCGACCCAGATGGCGCGCTCCACTCCGTCGCAGGAGCCGCAGCGCGCCAACGTTGAGCCTTCGGCCGCGGCGCAAGCGCTTCAGCTCTATGCGCGCGGCCGAAATGCGGCGCTCAACAACCGTCACCTTCAGGCGATCGTCGAATTCCAAAAGGCCCTCCAGCTTGATCCGGCCTCCAGCCAGATTTGGCGCGAGCTGGCCCACAGCTACCTGGCCGACAGCCCGACGTCGGCGCAAGCCGTTGAAGCCTTCGAGCAGCTTCTGGCGCTGGAGCCGGGCAACGCCGAAGCGCTCTTTCATGTGGGCCTTTCGGCGGCCAATCGCCGCGATTTCGCTCGAGCGATCGGGCTGCTCGGGGCCCTGCGCCAGGGCGGGCAGAGCAGTGGGCTCGATGCTGCATCGGCGATCATCGTTGATTACTCGCTCTCGATCGCGCTGCGCGAGTTGGGATACGATCGCGCTTCGATTCAGGCGGCCGCCACGTCCTTGAACATTCCCGAATCGCTCTCGACCTGGGATCGCGCCGCAAACGGCAGCGGCCGCGTTTCCTCCTCGTCCGACAACCTCGCGCGACTCGCTTCGGTGTATCGCCAGCGCGGCGAGACCTGGCGCGCTATCGGCGACACCCATTGCCGGCTCGGCGAATACGAGAAAGCCCTCGACGCCTACGCCACATCGGCCGCCCTTCCCAGCGCCGATCCAGCCGCCCTGCATCCGCGATTCATTCACGCCAACCTTCACCTTGGCCGCCCGTTCAATGCCCAAGCTCGGTTCCTTTCGGCGCTCCAATTGCAAGTGCCCCTGGTCACCGATCGCGACATCCGCCTCTGCGCCTACCTGCGCGAGAACGCCCAGCCGGTGGAGTTGCTCAGCCAGGCGGTGCGCGAGCTGTACCACGCTCATCCCGATCAAAGCGCGTATGTGCGCGCGGCGGCATCGCTGCTGCCCCCCGACCAGGCCAAAACGCTCTTGCACGAGTTCATCAACCGCCGACCTCGCGACTTGGACGGCGTCGTCCAGCTCCTGAGCTGGGTTGGACGATCAGACGCGGCATCGGCCGTCGACTTGACCATCTCCCTGGCGACCAACCATCCCGATCTGACCGACTCATACGCCGACCGCTTGGTGATCGCGGTGCCGCAGGCCGCATCGGTGCTCGACGCGGTCGCCGCGGCGCCGCCCTCAGCCATGCAGGCTCGCATCCACGCGCGGCTGCTGTTGAAGTATGGAGGCCTGGGCGAGGCGTGGACCGTCTGCTCCAACGCGCGAAACCAATGGCCCGACGACCGCGGCCTTGCGGTTCAGCAGTTGCAGCTTGCCGCGGCGATGCGCGAGCACGCGCTGGTTGCGCAATTGCTGACCACGGCGCCGGCGTTCGAAGATGTCTCGAGTCTGCTGGGAGTTTCACAAACCCATCGCGTGCTGGGCCAGACCGAGCAGGCGGTGGCCCTGGCTCGCCGCGCAGTCGAGCTTGAGCCCCAGAACGTTGAAGCCCTCATCGAACTGGCCCGCGCTCAAGGCGCGCACGCGGCGCAGCTTGCCTCTGACCCCACGGCACGTGCGGCGCATCGGGCCCAGATCGATCAAGCCATCGCGCTCTCGGAGAACGCCATTGCCGCGGCGCCGCAGCGCGATGAGGGCTACGAGGTATTGGCGCTCATGTATGCGCCAGGCGGCGTCTTCGCCGACACGCACGCGCTGCGACTGACCCTGCAGCGCTTGCGCCAGGCCAATCCCAACAGCGTCCTGTACGCGCGCTTTGCCGCGCAGGACGCGATGAACCAGAAGCGGTACTCTCAGGCGCTTGAGCGTTTGCTGGCGCTGTACGACGCCAATCCCGCCGATTCCGAGAGCCTGAATCTTGCCGTGACCGCGTGGCAGCAATCGCAGAAGCTCAGCGATGCGAATCAGTTCCTTGAGTCGAGGTTGATCGAGCGTGCGGGCGATTCGGCCCTGCTCGAACAGTGGGCACGGGTCCAGGTTCTTCTCAACCAGGCCGATGCGGCGATCTCGCGATTGCAGCGCGATGCCCAAGCCAACGCTCGCGATTTCGTTGCCCGGCGACTCCTGGAGGGGTTGTATCGGGCTACCGGCCAAAACGCCCTGGCGAGCGAGCTTGGTGAGCAGCGGCTTCTGGCGCGCCCGCAGGGTCTGCGCCGCGAGGTTGAGCTGGCCGCGCTCTACGCCGGCGCTCAGCGCCATGACCAGGCCTATGAACGCCTTGAATGGGTCAGCCAGCACGCCGATGACGCCGTCTTGGAAGACCTGGCCGGCGCCATCACCATCGCCGGCCGTATCGAGACTACCGGGGCCGATCGAGATCGGCTCGCGCTGGACCTGGTTCGCAAGACCATCGATCGTTTTCCCGATGCGCCTTTGCAGATCTACGGCTCGGGAATGCGCGCGTTGGCTCGTTCGAATCAGCTCGATGCGCACTTCGATGAGCTGGCTGACATGGCTGTGACGCGCGGACCATCGAGCGGGATCGCCGCCATCAAGAATGATGCCTCGATCGAGGCGGCCCAATGGGAGAGCATGGCGCAAAAAGACGCTCTAACGTGGGCTGACCTGGCGCAAGCGCTGGTCGATGATGGCCACCCCGCCGCGGCCGCACGCGCTGTGCGGGCCCGATTGCGCGCTGTGGCAACGCTCGAGAACAAGGGTTTGGCGCTCCTCACGCGCATCATTCTGGTGGCCGACGCCACTGCCGATGCGAAGAACGCGGATTTCACCTCGCCTTCCGAGCACGCCGCTCGCTCGGCCGAGCTGCTGCGAAATTTGCACCAGCAGGACCTGCTTACGGCGGCCCTGGAAGGCCAACCGCGGGTCACCCTGGCCCAAGCGCTCTATCGGGCCAGTTCGGTCTATTCGTTCGTCGGCGGCGACGCCGGCGCCGAGTCGCTCCTCCGCCAGTCGATCGAGCTCGATCCGCACAACGAGATGGCCATGAACAACCTTGGCTACATGCTGCTGGAGCGCGACCGCAACGATCCAGAGGTTGTGCAGTGGATCGAGCGGGCCCACCAGCTCGATCCGCGCGAGCCCAACATTTCCGACACCATCGGCTGGCTCCGATACAAGCAGGGTCGATTCGCCGATCAGCCTGTTGACCCGGGCGACGGCCCGACCGCACCCGGCGCCCTGACGCACATCCAGCAGGCCATTCGCCATGACCCTCAGGCAAGCCCGGAAGTCTTCGACCATCTGGGTGATGTCCAATGGCGGTTGGGGAACGCCCAGGAGGCGATCAGGGCCTGGCAGCAGGTGCTCAAGATGATGGATGAAGGCGATTTCGCGCAGCGCAAGAAGCGCGAGTACCAACTCATCCAGCGCGGCTGGCAACTGGTCGTCGCCGACCCCGGACAACTGTATGATCGTGAATACGGCCAACTCCTAAGTCAGACCCGGAAGAAACTCGAGGCCGCCGAGCAAGGCACGCCTCCTCCGGTCGCGCCCACCTTTGACGAATTGAAGCAATAGCTGTATTCCGATAGGCACCCGTTTCGATCACGACTCAGCCCCCAGCACTCAGCGCTCAGCACTCAGCCCCCAGCACTCAGCACTCAGAACTCTCCCATGGCCGGCCATAGCGCGTGGAAAAACATCAAGCACAAGAAAGCCGCGGCTGACGCCAAGCGCGGCAAGATCTGGTCCAAGTGCAGCCGCGCCATCATCGTCGCCGCACGCAACGGCGGAGGC
The DNA here is from genome assembly GCA_022616475.1 of Phycisphaerales bacterium. GTDB lineage: Bacteria > Planctomycetota > Phycisphaerae > Phycisphaerales > SM1A02 > JAKEEP01. Next base: position 13,871 of record JAKEEP010000264.1, read on the forward strand.
GATCCCAAGTTCAACACCACGCTCCGGTACGCCATCGAAGATGCCAAGTCTTCCAACATGCCCAAGGACACGATCGAGAAGGCGATCAAAAAGGGCACTGGCGAGACTGAAGGCGTGCGCTACGACCCCATCCGCTACGAAGGTTACGCGCCCGGCGGCGTCGCCATCATCCTCGATTGCCTCACCGACAACCTCAATCGCACCGCTTCCGAAATCCGCATGATCTTCGACAAGCATCACGGCAACCTCGCCAAGCCCGGCGCCGTCGCCTTCAGCTTCGCCAGCAAGGGCGTGCTGTATGTCGAGGCCGGCAAGATCAGCGAGGATCGATTGATGGAGCTGGCGCTCGATGCCGGCGCTGAAGATGTCGCCGACTCGGATGGCGCCTGGCAGGTCACCACCGAGCCGGCCGATTTCCTGAAGGTGAAAGACGCGCTCACTGCGGCCGGCGTCGAACTCGCCAGCGCCGAGGTCACGATGCAGCCGCTGACCATGGTTCAGTGCGATGCCGCGATGGCAGCCAAGGTGATGAAGCTCATCGACGCCCTCGAAGACCACGACGATGTTCAAAAAGTCTTCCACAACGCCGACATCGCCGAAGAAGTGATGGCCAAGCTCTAGACGCCCTTCAGCGGCTGGTGATGAGCCGATTCACCGCTCAGAGAAGTTTGGAATAGCTTTTGGCCCCTCGTTCAGCGACAATCTCCTCAGGGGAAGAGGCTGATTCGATGAGCGACAAGGTCATGCGTACCAATCTGCGGGTGGCCTTGCTGCTCGTGGCTGGCGCCGGATTGGCGATTCCCGCATCGCTGGCGCAAACCAGGTCGGAACCGCCTTCCGGCAAGTCAGCAGCTCCAACGCGGCAACACATGACCCGATCCGTCGCGCCGATCACGATCAAGCACCACCAAGCTAATCCGG
>JAKEEP010000025.1 GCA_022616475.1 Phycisphaerales bacterium
CGCAGCGCGTCACCATTGCGACACTTCACGGCAATACCCACAGCATCGTCGCACGCCGAGACTTGAATCAGCTCGCTGAGGCGATAGATCTGGCGCTTCTTCACTCGCTCGGATTCGAGGGCGCCACAGCCTTTCAGCTTAGCCAGAGCGTGGCTGATGTGGCTTTGATCGAGTCCCAACGCGTCCTGGAGGCCAGAGACGTCCAGAGGGCTCTGTGCGAGACGAATTAATATTCTCAAGTGCAATGGGTTCTGGAGTAGGCGCATCAACTCAGTGCCAGATCCGTCTCGACTCCATCCAGAATGCGGAAAAGTTTCGTATAGGGCGGATCATTGGAGAAACTATTGAGTCCGAAGATAGCGCTTCCGTCAGCGGTGGTCGCACGGGCGGAGCTGGCACCGCAGAAACCGTGTTGACCGACGGGATAGCAGTTGGCAATCACCACAGGCGTAGCGGGCCAGGAGCCGATCCATTGGACGGCCTGGAGTCCCGAGCTGAGTCCCGGCGGAGCCGATCCACGCCCGACAACTGTCGTACCGTCGGCTGACACGGCGAAGGCGTAAGAGCATGTCTCCCCATTCGGCAGATCACCGAGGTCCTCTGGACCAGTGAATGTGCCAGACTTCGGGTCGAAGACCCAGCGTGCGGCTCGAGCACCGTCATCGAACACGATTCCGTACCCGACGATCACGTTGCCGTCCGCGGAAACGGAGAAGGCGCCACTGTTGGTGGCTCCACCCGGCAGATCACCCAGCGACACCAGATCGGTGTCGGCTGACCAGCGGAATGCGATGTCCAGCTGACGGCCCACGATGACCGAGCCATCAGCCGACACAGCAAACGGGCCGCCGCTCAGGCCAGCGCCGCCATCGTTGACGGTCGTGAACGACTGCCAGCCGGTCTCGGCCGTCCATCGACCCATCTTGGATCCAAAGTAACCAACCACAACGCGGCCATCCGCTGAAATGGCGTAGGCACCGGTATTGGCTGGGTTGGGCGGAGTGAGCGGAATGAAACAAGGCTGGCCGATAGCCGGTGATGTGCAGATCACGATGATCGCAATACCGGCGGCGAGAGCGTGGCGATTCAAATTGATAACGGCGAACGACCCTCTTCGTGAAGTCTGCATCGGCTGCCTCCCTAGCCTGTCGCATCGTACCAGGTCCTGCAACTCGGAACTCGATTGAACGCTGGATGCAAATGGGTCGATGGCACAGGCAATGCTCGCCCTGTCGATCCGCCAGCCGTATGCCGAGTTGATCCTGCGCGGCGTCCCCCGGAAGTAACCATCGAGTACCGCTCCAGGCCCACACGCCTGATCGGCCAGCGGTTCTACATTTATGCAGCCAAGAGCAGCGGTCAGCCATCAGCGGTCAGCGGTCAGCCACTGCCTGCCGACATCCCCGGCGCCCCTCGCGGCGTCATCGTCGGCACCGCCGTCATCAGCAAGTGCACACCAGGAACACGGGCGGGACGCCCGTGCCACCTGTTGTGCTCAGCGCCTGCGAAACCGGTATGGCGGCTGTCGGGGCAGCAGACGAGTTGGCAGGCCTTCTACGGGGTTTTTGGCCGCCGGAGCGTCCTCTGTGATCTCAAGCCTCTGGGCGCTGAAGGACCAAACCGCAGCAAAATTGATGGATGCCGGGCACCTGGAGAATTCCGTTGGAGGCTGTGTTTGCCGGTGATACACTGGCCATGCTGGACGAACTTGGCCAGCGGAGATACTACCGTGAAGAACTACCCTCTGATCGCGTTCGGCGCAGCTGCACTGTTGCTCGCGCTTTCACGAAGTGCGCACTCAGCAATCATCCATTTCACAAATCCGGCTCAGGGGGAGCCGGGGCATTATGACTGGCATTATGAGGCCGTGGACGGCTGGGAGAGCTGGCTCGACATCACGGCTGGACCCGATCAACAGTCGAACCAGCTCAACGGCAACAGCATCGCTCAGGCCTATGGTGCCCAGGGCGTGTACAATTGGACAAATGGCGGCGCGTTTATCCAGTCAACGACGATCTCCATCTTTCCTGTGACTCTCGCGTTGGACTATGGGACACCACTCGCCGGTCTTGAGGACCATCTGGCGGCGTGGCACGTCGTCGAGGAGATCAAAACGTTCTTTCCAGAGGGCGAGATTCGCTATATGGGCGTCCGCACGCTGAGCGGCAATTACGGCTGGATCGAGGTCGAACGGACAGGCATGAACTTCACTGCGTATGCGTGGGCGTACGAGACCGAGCCTGGGGTTTCGATCGATGCAGGTGAGGTTCCGGCTCCAGCCACGCTTGGCCTGCTCGCCGTCGTCGCCTTCCGATCGTCGCGACGGCGACCAACACCATGGGGCCGAGACTGTCGCTGATCGGCTGAATCCACGCTCCTCGTTCAAGCAAGCAAGCCTGCCCGATGTCGGCTCGCGCAGGTCCTGGAAACGCAATCACCACAACCGCCGTCAAGACGAAAAACAACCCGCGATGTCCCATGTGACCCATTGATTTGGCTTCCATGCAATCGGCTCCTTTCCCGACCCATTGGAGTTCGGTCAACCCTGACCCGTCGCGGCAGTTTACATGATCCCGAAGCGGATTCTCGTGAAGACGGGGTAGCAGATGATCTCCATCGTTCCCCTGATCCTCGGAAGCCCTCTGGTCAACGCCTTGTGCACTAGAGCGCGTGACCGCCAGCTCGCGAAGGCTTCGCCTTCGAGTGCCGAAAGGCCGGCACTGCCGCAGAGCGAAGCGAACCCAGAAGCGTTGGGATGCTTCTGCCGTCAACCAGGAGCGCAACGACGTGGAGGTGAGCTCGTCACCGCGCAAAGGCACCTGCCCCTGAAGTGAAGGCGGGGTCAGCCGCCCACCCCCGCGTTGGAAACAACAAAGGCTCGCCGAAGCGAGCCCTTGTATCTCCACTGAATAGCGGGGACAGGATTTGAACCTGTGACCTCCGGGTTATGAGCCCGACGAGCTACCAGACTGCTCTACCCCGCAATTGGTTAGCCAATCATATTGGCACAACTCGTCCAACGTCAAACGGGCGTCGAGGAATCAGCCAGCCTGGTGAAATAACCAGTTGGAACCCAACCCGCGTTACAGGCCTTTGAGTCCTTTCACTTTTCAATCGACCGTTCGCCGATAACAGGCAGTTGGTGAGACCCGCAACCCTCCCACTCTTCAAGCTCGATCCCGGCTGGCTATTCATTGTCGCCGGGCTGGCGATTTGTGTCGCGGGAATTCTTCTGCCCGCCCATGGCGACCTCGAGGCGCTTGAGCACCAGCTCGCACAACTGCACATCGAGGAAGAGTATGCCAATGCGCGCCTGCGCGCCCACGCCGATTTCATGGATCAGGTGGATCGCGCTGATCCTGCCCTGGTCAGGCGTCTGGCCGCGGCTCAACTGAATCTTGTGCCGGCGGGGGATACACCGATTTTGCTGGCGGCGACCGAGTCTTCGCCGGTGACCGATTGGATCGATGCGACCGTTGACCGGGATATTCGACCGCAGAAGCCGGTCGCCACCTCAATGCTCAGTCGCCTTGCGAACGGTCCGCATCGGCTTTGGCTGTTCGGCGGCGGAATCATGTCGGTTTTCATTGGCCTGATGTTGAGCCCGGGAGCGAGCCGGCCATCGCGAATGCAAAGCCTCCCCGCGCCGGCGACGGCATCTGCATTGGTCCATGCACAGCTTCGCGAAGATCGCGAATCGTTGATCGAGCACCTTGACGCAGGCGCCCAGGCACCCGAGTTCGAGTTTGCGCAAACGGAGTCGGCACTCGATACGGATGACCCTGCGTGCGAGGTTGACATTAGCCGATCGGAAGAGCCAGACGTTGCGATCGAGAATCATCCGATTATCGAGCCAAAGGTCATCAGTCTTTGCGCTCCGTCGGAGGCCGATCCAATTTGTTCACTTGCAAGCGAGGATAGTGCGTCGGAGTTGTTGCCCGACAGTGCCGTGGCCGCCCTTCCTCCGGATACGGTCGAGGAGACCGGCAACGAGTCGAGGAATTCGGAAATAGCTGACACTCAGGAACGCTCGTAGGGTCCCATCAATCCAACCCATGTTGCTGCATCTATCCACGATCAGTGGATAAGATGTGCGTATGCCAACTCTCGCAAAGCCAAAGAACGTCCGACGCGCGCCGGCGGCAAAGCCGACCAAGCTTCGCCACATCCAAGCTGATGATTTGCTGAAGTTTCACATCGTCAGCGACCCTCAGATTTCGCCCGATGGCAAGCAGATCGTCTTCGTCAAGAAGCACGTTGGCGAGAAGAATGAGTACCTCACCAATCTCTGGATCGCCGACACCGCCGGCAAAAACGAGCCCCGGCAGTTCACCACCGGCGGCAAGGATCATCATCCGCGCTGGTCTGGCAATTCCGATGGCGATGCGCGCATCGCTTTCGCCAGCGGTCGCGACAAGCCCAAGCCGCAGATCTGGACGATTCCGATTGAGGGCGGCGAAGCCACGTCGCTGACGAAGTTCCCCGAAGGATCGCTCGGCGACTTCAAGTGGTCGCCCGATGGCAAACTCATCGCCGCGAGTTTCCGCGAGCAAGATCCCGATTGGACCGAAGAGGCAAAGAACAAGCGCAAGGAGAAGAATCTCAGCGACCCGCCGCGCGTGCTCGACGATTGGTGGTACCGCCTGGACGGCGACGGCTACTTCAACGGCCAGCGCTACCACCTGTACCTGATCGATACAGACACCGGCGAGCACCGCAAGGTCTATACCAAAGACACGCTCGGGCATTTCAACTTTGATTTCTCGCCCGACTCAAAGCAGCTTGTGATCGCCACCAATCAGGACAAGCTCGCGATGATCCGCCCGCAGAAGGCACAGCTGGTGCGGCTCGATGTCTCCACCGGCAAAGTCACGGTCATCCCGAATCTGCCGGAAGGTCCCAAAGACAAGGTGATCTGGTCGCCCGATGGAAAGGCGATCGCCTTCGCCGGCCGCGAGGGCGACGATGGTCTCTACGACACTGAGAATCTTCAGCTCTACGTATGCGATCCAATCAAGGGGAACGCTCGCTGCCTGACAGCGGGCGAAGACTATTGCTTGATGGCGGTCGCACTCAGCGATTCGGCCGAGGTCGCATTCTGCGCGAACATTCAATGGTCGCCCGACAGCAAGCGGATTTTCATGCAGATCGGCTGGAAGGGTGAATCGCACATTGCCTCCATCGCCGCAACCGGCGGCCAGATCAATTTCCACACTTCGGGTTCCCAGATGCATTCGATGGGAAACATCGTCGGAAACGGCAAACCCCGCATGGCCCTGACCGTTGGCGATCGGCTGTCCCTCGGCGAGGTTCACGTTGGCGAAGTCTCACCCGCGTCGATTCAATCCAAGAAACTCTCGAGCCTGAATGACAAGCTGCTGGGCCAGTTGAAACTCTCCAAGCCCGAGTCGCACTGGATCAAATCCGCCGATGGCAACGATGTTCAGGTCTGGTCCATCAATCCGATTGGATTCAAATCTGGGAAGAAGTACCCGGCCATCCTCGAAATCCACGGCGGGCCGCACGCCATGTACGGCGGTGGGTTCTTCCACGAATTCCAGTTGCTCGCCGCCAACGGGTTCGCCGTGTTCTTCTCCAATCCACGCGGCAGCAAGGGCTACGGCCGCGATCACTGTGCGGCCATTCGCGGAAGTTGGGGCGGCGCCGACTGGATTGACATCCAGGCCGTCACGAGCTTCATGAAGAAGCAATCGTTCGTTGATGCCAAACGCATGGGGGTCATGGGCGGAAGCTACGGCGGATATATGACCAACTGGGTGATCGGTCACACCGGCGATTTCAAGGCCGCCATCACCGACCGCTGTGTCTCAAACCTTGTAAGTTTGCTGGGTACCAGCGATTACGTCGAGCCGCCCGATCAATACTGGCCGGGCAACACGTGGGACCGCCCCGAAAAATTGTGGGACATGAGCCCGCTGAAGTATCTCGGCAACGCGAAAACACCGACTCTCATCATCCACAGCGAGGGCGACTTGCGATGCAATGTTGAGCAGGCCGAGCAGGTGTTCACCGCGCTCAAGCTCAACAACGTGCCCACTCGGTTCGTGCGCTATCCAGGCTCGACCAGCCACGGCCTGAGCCGCGGCGGCCCGCCCGATCTTCGCGTTCATCGCTTGAGCCAGATTTTGGATTGGTGGAACAAGTGGCTGGCGTGAATCGATGGCTTCGATATGGGGTGCGATGCTTCGTCCCGGTAGGGCGAAGCATGCGCAGTACTCTGGTTCAGCCCCACGTAGCGCAGCGAAGCGCAGCCCCCTGTCGCCGACTACAATTGGTGTTTCCCAGCGGTCCAAGGTGAATCATGCCCCAAGTGTTTTCTGCACGTGAACTCGATGACGATGATGACGATGACATCACTCGTCTGGAAGGCAACGGCGAGCTGGACCTGGCGCGCTGCGACCCCACCGCCATGGAGCACGTGCGCGGCATTCTGCGCTACATCGGAGAGGACCCCGACCGCCAAGGCCTGCGCGACACTCCGCGCCGCGTCATTGGCGCTCTTCGCGACCACTTCCGCGGCTACAACGAGGATCCCGCCTC
>JAKEEP010000265.1 GCA_022616475.1 Phycisphaerales bacterium
CTAGGTTGCCGCCCTCGTTGTTGACGGTTGGGGGCTCCCAACCAAATACGCCTTTGGCCCTGCGCTTGACCATCGGGCACTTGGGCCGCTTCACGCGGCCTTTTCATTGAGCGAAAACCCCCGTAGCATTGTGGAAATCAACGAAGCGCCCGTAGCTCAGTTGGATAGAGCAGCGGTTTCCTAAATCGCAGGTCGGAGGTTCGAGTCCCCCCGGGCGCGTTTTCGCGCCTCGCCAGTGTGCCGTGATTCCACTGGAATTCCGACTTGGCGGCGTCCGGCCGCGTGCAACTATTTCTCGGACAGTTGTTGCCCCGCCCAGGTGAACCAGCCGTGAGAATTGCACAAGTCGCCCCACTGAATGAGAGCGTTCCGCCGAAGCTCTACGGCGGCACCGAGCGTGTCGTCAGCTACCTGACCGAAGAACTCGTTCGGCTTGGCCACGATGTCACGCTGTTCGCCAGCGGCGACTCCGACACCGCGGCCGAACTGGCGCCGTGCTGCGAGCGCGGATTGCGCCTCGGCGGATGCCCCGACACCAACATTCCACACATACTCATGCTCGAGAAGGTGTGCGCCCAAGCTGAACGGTTTGATGTCATTCATTTTCATATCGATGTGCTCCACCTGCCGGTGGCCCGCCGACTGCCGGTTCCCTCGATCACGACTCTTCACGGCCGGCTTGATGTGCCCTATCTCGATCAGCTCTACGGTCAATTCAACGATGTGCCGCTGGTTTCCATCTCAGATGCGCAGCGCCGGCCGATTCCTCGCGCCAACTGGGTTGGGACCGTTCATCATGGCTTGCCCGATACCTTGTACCCCTGCAGCACCACACCCGGCGACTATCTGGTCTTCGCCGGTCGCATCGCTCCAGAGAAGCGGCCCGACCTCGCGATACAGATCGCGCGCCGTGCACGAATGCCCCTTCGGATTGCCGCCAAGGTGAGCGCTGTTGACCAGCCCTACTTCAATCAGGTCATTGCCCCGATGCTCGATCAGCCCGGCATCGAGTGGCTTGGCGAGATCAACGATTCCCAAAAAGCGGACCTGCTGTGCGGCGCTCTGGCCTTGCTTTTTCCCATCGATTGGCCGGAACCCTTCGGTTTGGTCGTGATCGAGGCCATGGCGTGCGGCACGCCGGTCATCGCCTTCCCGCGCGGATCAGTGCCTGAGATCATTGATCATGGACAAAGCGGCTTGATCGTTCATAATGTCGATCAAGCCGTTGAGGCCATTGGTTTGGCGCGCACGATGAGCCGCCAGCGCTGTCGCGACTGCTTTGACGCTCGATTCACCGCCGATCGAATGGCGCGCGACTATCTGGCTCTTTATCGTCGTATTGCCTTCGGCACAGGCGCCTTGCCCGTTCACTCCACACCCGGAGTTGTGCATGGATGAACTGCTCGAGCACGAGGATCGCTTCTACATCATCGCCAGCCCTCCGCCCGCTGATGGCAGAACCCTTGTGCTCAAGCACGGCGATACGTTCGCCATCTTCAACAGCCTCGGCGACTTCGACAATACCAGCCACACCGCGCAAGGACTGTTCACCCAGGGCATGCGCTTCCTCTCGCGCTGGCGCACGCGCATCAATGGCCTGCGGCCCCTTCCACTCAGTTCGACGGTCACCGACGACAACACCCGCGTCATGGTCGATCTGACCAACCCCGACGCAGCCGACGACCAGGGCAAGCTGGTCCTTCCGCGCGGCTCGCTCCACTTGCTTCGCTCGGTCTTCTTGTGGAGCGGCTCATGCAACCAGCGCCTCACGCTGTCGAACTTTGGCCCCAATCCGGTCGAAGTGACCATCGGGCAGGCCTTCGGCACGGACTTCGCCGACATCTTCGAAGTCCGCGGGACGCCCCGCCTCCAACGCGGCGATCGGATCGAACCGCTGCTTGCGCCGAGCACCGTCGTGCTCGGCTACAACGGATTGGACGGAATCGTGCGCCGAACCCGAATCGATTGCTCGCCGATCCCGCACTCGCTGACCGACTCGGCTGTGGAGTTCAGGGTCCGGCTTGAGCCGCGCAATCGAGTCGATTTCTTTGTCTCGATCTTCTGCGAGCCAGGCGGCCAACCGGGCCCGACGACATACAAGGCCAGCCTGGCCGAACTCAAGGAATCAGCGCGCGCCGGCCAGGTGCGCGCGTGTCAGATCGAAAGCTCCAGCAAGCCGCTCACCCAATGGCTGGGCCGCTCGTATGCCGACATCGACATGCTGCTCACTCACACCGAGCACGGTTCGTATCCATACGCCGGCGTTCCATGGTTTAGCGCGCCTTTTGGGCGCGATGGAATCATCACCGCGATGCAACTGCTTTGGATCGACTCCACCATCGCGCGCGGCGTTCTGCAATACCTCGCCGCCACCCAGGCGAAAACCGACGATCCTCAGATCGACGCCGAACCCGGCAAGATCATTCACGAACGCCGAACCGATGAGATGGCCAATCTCCGCGAAGTCCCTTTCGGAAAGTACTACGGCAGCGTCGATTCCACCCCTCTGTTCATCATGCTTGCCGGCGCCTATTACCAAGCCACTGGCGATCTTGCGCTCATCGAGACTCTGTGGCCGAACATCGAGCTGGCCCTTGATTGGATCGATCGGTACGGCGACTCGGATTCAGACGGCTTTGTCGAATACCACTGCCGCGCTCGCGAAGGCCTTTTCAACCAGGGCTGGAAGGACTCGCATGACGCCATTTTTCACGCCGATGGAACGATCGCGCACCCGCCGATCGCCCTGTGCGAGGTTCAAGGCTACGTCTACGAGGCACAGCGCCGGGCCGCGGAGTTGGCGCGCCTTCTGGGGCATCGCCAGCGCGCTGATCAACTGGAGCAACAATCCGACCTGCTCAAAAACCGCTTCAACCAGTCGTTCTGGCTCCCGGAGTTGGGCACATACGCCTTGGCCATCGACTCCAACAAGCAGCCGTGCGCCGTTCGAACATCGAATGCCGGCCAATGCCTGTTCACCGGCATCGTGAGCGAGGAGCACGCCGGCCAACTCGCGCCCTCGTTGCTCGATCGCGCCATGTATTCGGGGTGGGGAATCCGAACGTTGGCCTCCACGGAGGCGCGTTTTAACCCGATGGCCTATCACAATGGCTCGATCTGGCCGCATGACAACGCGCTGATCGCCGCGGGCTTGGCTCGATACGGTTTTCGCCGGCAGGCGGTTTGCGTGTGTAATGGATGGTTCGAGGCGTCGACGTTCCTGGAGTTGCATCGGCTGCCGGAGCTGTGCTGCGGGTTTCGGCGTCGCCCGGGCAAAGGGCCAACGCTCTATCCAGTCGCGTGCAGCCCGCAAGCATGGGCCGCCGGCGCCGTCTTCATGATGCTGGGTGCCTGCCTCGGTCTGACGCTCAACGGCCCGCGCCGGCAAGTGCACATTCACCAGCCGCGCCTGCCCCGCGGAGTGGATGAGCTTCGCATCAACAGTCTGCGCATCGGCGCTGCCTCGGTTGATCTGCTGTTTCATGCCGAGCGGAGCGATGTGGGCGTGCTGGTGGTGCGGAAGGATGGGCAGATTGATGTTGTGGTGACGAAATGAGTGCTGATTTGTGGTGCTGAGGGCTGAGTGGTTCGTTGTTCGTTGTTGTTGGTTGGTGTTGAGAGGGTGGGTGCGTGAATGAGGGAGGGGATAGTTTGCGCGCGCGAGTGCCAGAAGGGGATTAGTTTTTGCGCGCGC
>JAKEEP010000266.1 GCA_022616475.1 Phycisphaerales bacterium
CCCAAAACCCGATCCGCCCATCTCGACCGCCGGCATCAAGTCCGCCTTCCGCAAACGCTCCCGCAGCGCCCGCAGCACGGCCCCATGCACCATCGCCTGGTTCCTGAACCGCACCTCCGCCTTGGTCGGATGTACGTTCACGTCCACCTGCGCCGGATCAACCTCCATAAACAGCGCTACCGTCGGCGACCGCGTCGGATCGATCAGTCCCCGATACGCCTCCTTGATCGCGTGGTTGATCGACCGATCATTGATGATCCGCCCGTTGAGGAAAACCCGCTGATGCTTGGCCGTCCCTCGAGCGATCGCCGGCTTGCCGATCATGCCGCGCAACGCAATCTCATGCTCGCTGAAGTCCAGTTCGAGCAGCTCCTCCGCCAACTCTTGGCCCAACACTGCCAGAATGCGGTCCCCCACCGATTCGGCTGCCGGCAGCTCTAGCCGCTCTTTCCCATCGATCTGCAACGTCCAAGCGATCTGCGGATGCGCCAGCGCCAGATTCTCCACCACATCCATGACTCGCCCGGTCTCGGTCATCTCGGCGCGCAAGAACTTCCGCCGCGCCGGCGTGTTGAAAAACAGATTCCGCACGGTCACCGTCGTCCCCACTGGCCCCGCCGCCGGCCGCACCGCCTTCACTTGGTCGCCCTCCGATTCGATCAAGCCCGCGCTCGATTGCTCGGCAGTTCGCGAAACGATTGACAGTCGGCTCACCGACGCGATCGACGCCAGCGCCTCTCCCCGGAACCCCAGCGTCGCGATCGCCTCCAAATCCTCGCTCGAGCTGATCTTGCTGGTCGCATGCGGCGCCACCGCCAGCGCCAATTCCGCCTCGGCGATGCCGCACCCGTTGTCAACCACGCGAATCAGTTCCCGCCCGCCCTGCTCGATCGCCACATCGATGCGCCTCGCCCCCGCATCGATCGAATTCTCCACCAGCTCCTTCACCACGCTCGCCGGCCGCTCAATCACTTCGCCGGCGGCGATCTGATTCACAAGCAGCGGCGGCAACCGTCGAATCGGCATCCCCACATTCTAAATGAAAACCACCCCATCACCGTTCAGCCGTCAACTTCCTCACACGCGATCGCGAACCTTGCCCTTTTGATGGCGCGCCATCTTGAATGGCTCCAGGCTGGTCGCTGATCGCCGACCGCTCTTCGCTCCTCCCTGACACCTGACCCCTGACACCCGACACCTCCCCTTTCATCACGATCGGCATCGGCCGACCACGCCCGAACGCCCGCGGCGTCACCTTCGGAATCACCGGCGCCTGATCCCGCTTGAACTGCGCCCGATCGATCATCGCAACCGTCGTCCTGACCAATTCACCATCAAACCCCGTCTCATCAATAATGGTCTGCTCAGACTGCTCGCGCTCGATGAATCGCTCCACGATCTGATCCAAAATCTCATACGGCGGCAGCGTGTCCTGATCGGTCTGATTCGGCCGCAGCTCCGCCGAAGGCGCCTTCGCCAACGAACTTTCCGGAATTGGCGCTTTCGCAAACCCACACTCGCGATGATTCTTGTTGATCCACCGCGCTAGTTCGTAGATGCGGGTCTTGGTCAAGTCGCCCAACAGCGCGATCGCCCCGCACATGTCGCCGTACAGTGTGCTGTACCCTGTTGCAATCTCCGACTTGTTGCTCGTGCTCAGCAGCAGCGACCCCGGAAGCGCATTCGACATCGCCATAAGAATCACACCCCGCAGTCGTGCCTGCACATTCTCATCGGTAATGCCGCCGGCGCACGCTTCACCCAAATTCGATCGCAATGTTTCGTGCATCGCCTCATGCGCGATGTTGATTGGAATCTGCTCGCACTTGCCCAAACCCAGTCGCTTCGCCAAGTCGATTGAATCCTCGATTGACCCCTTCGATGAATATCGCGAAGGCATCATCACACCCTCAACGTTCTTGGGCCCGATGGCGGCGCTGGCAATCACCGCCGCCAACGCCGAATCGATGCCGCCCGACAATCCCAGCAGCAGCTTCTTGTGACCGGTCTTCCCGACATAATCTCGAACCCCCAGCGTCAATGCGTGGAAGACTTCGCGCGGCCGCTCATTCCAGCGCTTCACTTCTTCACCGGCGTCAGTGTCCGTCGCGTGAACACCATGGGCATGGTCCGCCGGCAACTCAACCGTGCGCACCTCGCTCGCAAAACCGTTGAGCACGGTGGTCACGCGCCCGCCACGATCCACCACGATCGATCGCCCATCGAAGACCAGATCATCGTTCGCCCCCATTTGGTTCACAGCGATCAACGGCACGTGATAATCCGTCGCCACCTCCCTCATCTGCTCCAGGTGCCGTTGCCACTTGCCCACCACGAACGGGCTTGCGTTCAGGCTCACAATGACCTGGCAATCCTGCGCGGCCAACTCCGCGACCGGTTCCACCGCGTAGCGCCGCTCCGCCGACACGTCCTCGGCACGCCACAAGTCCTCGCAAATCACTACCCCGACCCGCCGCCCGGCCATTTCAACCACGAACGAACGCCCGCCCGGCTCGAAATACCGATCCTCATCAAACACGTCATACCCCGGCAGCAACTGCTTGTCGCAGAGCGCAATCACCTTGCCGCGATGACAAACCGAAGCGCTGTTGCGCAGAGGCCGCGTCCCGCCCGCGCACCTCCGCGGATGCCCAACGATCACAAACACATCACCCGCGGCCTGTGCGATCCGATGCACCGCCGCTTCGCACGCCTCCACCACCCCCTCGCGCAAGAGCAAATCCCGCGGCGGATACCCCACGAGCACTAATTCACTGGTCACCAGCACATCCGCGCGCTCGCGCTTGGCTTGCGCCATCGCCTCCAGCACTAGCGCGGTATTTCCCGCAACGTCTCCAACAACCGGATTGAGCTGCGCCAGCGCGATCCGCATGAGGTCAATTGTAGGGCTGGCCGTGCTTCGTGCGCCATCGCGCGATCGTGCTGTCACCCTTGCACAGATTCCTGGTCGCCCTTCTCTGTCGGACACGGCTCGCCGTGCATGCGTCCGCCGCGCTGCGAGACAAACTCCTGCTCCTCCTGATGCCACCGCTCCCATTGGTCGTTGCGCCGCCGCAATCGCTTGACCTCCGCCATCAACTCGTGTCGCGTCATCGCCTCGGGCTCGCGCCGGCCCGACGCCTTCTTCCAACCCAACCGATGAAGCAGCCGATCCGTCGCCTCCAATCCCACAATCAACGTGAACACATACCTGCAAAACTTGAATCCGACCCCGCGAAGGGTAAACACCCGCGCCGTCCGCGCCACCGCTGCCGCACGCAGCGGCCGCAGCGCCGGTATCACAATGATGATCAGATCCAGCCAGTTCCGTTTGACGTACTCGATCCGGCATTCGGCCACCGCGATCTTCACCATGAACTCCGCCAGGAACGCCAGCCAGATCACCGTCAGCCCCGCGATCGTCAGCCACCACACCCAATCACTCGTCGGCTGTTGATTTGGATCTGCGTTCGCCTCCCGGATGTACAGGTAATCAATGACCAGCAGCGGCAGCGTCAAGAGCGCCAGCGCAATCATCGGATAGTGAAAGAACCGGTCAATGCGCCTCCGGACATCATCATCGGCGATCACAATCCCAACGCGGGGAATCCGCACGTGCCTCACCCCCGGACACGCCGGCGGCAACGCCGACTCCTCTCGAACCAATACACTTCCGTTCGATTCGCTGGCTGATATCCCCGCGCGATTCGCGCCCTCGTCACCGTCTGCCGCCTGGGATGCCATCTCCGAGCTCACGCGCAAATCTTAACCTCACGCGCCCGCAACCTTGGCCCTGCGCGCTCCAAAAACACACCAGCCTGCCTCATCCATGAGGCAGGCCGTATGCAAGGTGAATGACTTGTCTCTCTCCAACCCGCGCCGCTGAACGCCCTGGCTGATTGTTGCCCCGCGCCCCCGGCTCTCGGTCCATCGTCGCTTCGTGCCTTCGTGCCTTCTCTTGATTAGTACACCATCGCGTGCGCGGCCTCGATCGCATCGATCACCTGCCGCACGCTGAACGGCTTGCGCAGCGCGCTGTCGAATCCGGAATGCTTGAGCTGTGCCACCTGGCCATCGGTGAGCTTGCCGCTCATCCCAATCACCTTGGTCGCCTGCAGATCATCGCTCCCCTGCATCGCCTTTAGAATCCCCTTGCCTTCTCCATCCGACAGATGCAAATCCATCAACATGACGTGGGGGCGGAACTTTTCGCACTCGATACCCGCCGCGAACGCGCTCACCGCCGTGCGCACTTCGTAGCTGGTCTGCTCGCTCAAGATCGTCTTGAGCGTGTTGATCACTTCCTCATCGCTGTCGACGATCAGCACCCGCGTGCTGCCGCTCATCAGCCCGTCCATCGGGATGCCGTGATTCTTCATGAACTTGCGCAGGTTGCTCACCGGAATCCGGCGATCCTTCGACCCCGGAATCCGATACCCGCGAAGCTGCCCGGAGTCGAACCATTTGCTGACCGTCCGCGAGGCGACGTTGCAGATCTTCGCAACCTCGCCCGTCGTCAGCACATCTTTCTCGAACAAGTTCATGCGATTAACCTCCATCGCATTCCGGGGGGGCCAACCGCGCCCAAGCGGCGCATGATGCGGAGGGGTGCTGGTGAGGCGCCCCGATCCGTCTGGCATTGGATCGGATGGTTTTGTGCGCGAGTTGACCGCCACGACTCGGAAATCCAGCCCAGATTGCCCGTTCAACGGGTGATAACCCGCGCGATCAGATTCGCTCGATGTGTTCCATTTCGCTTCCGATCATCCGCTTGCGGCTTCGCGCGCTTGAAATTAGCCTGCGATGCGCGCTCCAGGCGTCGATTCACCTGATGCTCACCAACGCCCGCTCTTGCCCTATTATCGGATCACCCTCTCCCCCATCGGCCGCAGAACGAAGTAGTAATTGTCGGGGCCGTTCTCCAACCCCACGGAAAACTCCACTTGGGGCCGGTGCACCGAGCCGCGATGCTCAAACACCGCGCTGACCGTGAACCCGCTGCGGGTAATCAAGCCGCGCCAATCCTCGAAAGTCAACATCCGCATCTCGTACACATTGGACACTTCACGAAGAACATCCGTTCCGCGCCGCTGAATAATCGTTGCTCGCTCAAACACTCGACGACGCGCTAGGTCATCTCGCTCAGGCTGCCATCGACAATCGATGATCGTGCCGTCAGGCTGAGGCATCGTCCAAATCCCGCGCTCGACCATCGGCCCGGTCCGCCATCCATCGCGCCGCGTCAGATCGCTTTCCACCACATAAACGCCATCACGTGAGAGATGGCTTCGCACCGTCCGCAAATGCGAAGCCAAATCCTCATCAGTCAGCAAATGCCGAATCGAATTGATCGGACACCAAGCCAAGTCGAACTTGGCCCCGGGAATCGAGAATTCGCGCGCGTCCGCCTGCACAAGATGGATGTGAGCACCATCCGCGGCTCGCTTGAGCATCGCCGCCGATCGCTCCACGCCCCAATATTCCAGACCCCGCTCGACAAACACCCTTGCATGCCGCGCATTGCCGCAAAACGGCTCCAATACCCTTCGCGCCCCCGGAACCTGTCGCAACAACCAATCCACCTCTCGATCCACCGGCCAATCGAAGGCGGCACAGTACAGCCCCGCCTCGTCATACAGGTCCATCGACTTGGGATCGATTGCCTTCCTGTTCACCTTCGTGCGGTCGCAGCCGCCGCACGTGGCAACGCCGCCTCCACGTCCGCCAGAAATCCCCGCACATCCTCCGCCGTAGTATCGAAGCTGCACATCAATCGCGTCACGTTCCACGCCGGGTCGCCGAACGGGTAGTACCCGTGCCCCTTGCGCTGCAACGCCTCATCCACATGCGCTGGCAACTGAACGAAGATCGCATTCGCCTCCGCGGGAAACTTGATCGGCATTCCGAGCTTCTGCAGCCCGCGCGCCAGTTCCTTCGCCATCGCGTTGGCATGCCGTGCGTGCTTGAGCCAACTCCCATCGCTCAGCGTCGCCGCAAACGGCGCGCTGACAAAGCGGTGTTTGCTCAGCAGATGCCCGCTCGACTTGCGTTGATACGGAAACGCCTCCACCGCCTGCCGCTGTGCCGCCCCATCGCCTTGCGGAAAGAACAAGACCGCCTCGCCGTACGCCAACCCATTCTTCGTCCCCCCAAAGCTCAGCGCATCCACCCCCGCATCATTGGTGATCGCGCGCGGATCGCACTCCAGCGCCGCCACCGCATTCGCAAACCGCGCCCCATCCACGTGCACCCGAAATCCAGCCGCATGCGCCGTTTTACACAGCGCCTTCACTTCCGCCGGCGTGTACACCGTCCCCAGCTCGGTCGTATTCGATATCGTCAGAATCCCCGGCTGCGGCTGATGCACATCGCCGCGCGAATACACCATTCGCTCAAGATCCGACGGCACAATCTTCGTCGAATCGGTCCGAATCGTCGTCACCCGGCAATGCGTCAACCGCTCCGGCGCGGTCGATTCATCGTTGCTGAAATGACTGTTCGGATGGCACAACACCTGCTGCCAGGGCTGCGTGAGCGATGCCACCGCCAACGTGTTCGCCGCCGACCCCGTCGCCACAAAGAACACCGCCGACTCTTTGCCGAAGACCTTCCGGAACGCCTCCACCGCTCGCTCGGTGTACGCATCATCGCCATACCCGATCTGATGCGACCGATCATTCGCCTCCGCGACCGCCCTCATCGCCTCCGGCGTCAACCCCGCATTGTTGTCGCTGCGAAACGTGCGCACTGTGGATCCTCTCAAGTCTCGGACGACAGGCGTAATCCTGCATGATCTCGAGCAGCTTCAAAGTGCTTGAGATTCCCCGTCAGAAGCGGAAGATCAAACCGGATCGCCGCAGCAGCGATCCAAGCATCGGTCGGAGCCATCGGACGGCCGACGGCTTCACACGCAACTTGAACGCGAGCCCATGCCCACGCCATGTCATCGTCGTACGACAGTATCGCGCATGAGCGAAGCAGAGAATGGAGTTGTTCGATCTTTCGCATCCCCCACCGGCGAGTCAGGGTCCAATGATAGAGTTCGGCAACCGAAGCGAAACACACAGCAAGTGATTGGTTCCGAATGAACCGACGATAGGTTTCAGCCTTCCGCGTGGCCTTGAACAACGCGCTGACCACGTCAGTGTCGATGAGCACTTCGCTCATTCTCGCTTGCCCAACTCGGCATCCCGCCAACGACGAACTTGCTCCTCAAACCCGTCGTCAAGCTCGTCTTCCGGCCAACCGCCCGCCAAGTCGTCGATTGACCGAATCGGCTTGATCCCCTGCTCATCCATGATCTCTTGAAGAGTTTTCTTGCGCCAGAAATCGCCTGAGCCTGGCGGCGAACTCTGATTGACCGGCTCCACACTCACGCGCGTGCCCTCCGGCAGCCCGTGGCGCTGGTCCAGAACCACCGTTCCGTTCTTGATTGTGCCCGTCAACTTGACCATCAGATCTCCTTCGCGGCACCGATTATATCGGCTATGTCGGACGATCTGAAGATGCGGCCGAATCCCGCCGCCACCCGCATTCCGGGCAGCCATGGCCCACCCGACCTCGCAGGTCGTAGCCGCATGCGCCGCATGATCCCCGAGCAAGGTTGAGGGCCGCTCGCCTGGCCCGGACCGAATCTCGCACCCAACCCATCGACATCGCAGCGCACAGGGCAATCAGTGTACTGATGCAGTTGTGGACGTAACCGCTCCATAGGACCCGCTCAAAGCGCGGAATGTTGTAGCGAATCAAATTTGAATACCCGCCATATCGTGGTTGCCAATCTCGGTCGATGATTTCAGCCATCGGCAACCGCAAATCGTCCAGCTCTTCTGGAGTTAGATCACGAGCCCACGGCTGTGTCCACAATCTGCCTTCCCAATACTCACGCGTGACAGCCCAGACTCCGGTTCTCTTACTTCGTGGATCACACACAATCGATGCAACGACAGACTCCTCGGCAACAGGCGGGTCGGTATCGGCGCTAATTAATGATAATTTCTCGTCGGATCTGACGACAAACGCCTCTGCGTACGGCCACCCGCAACACCGACAGCATCTCGCGGGGCTCAGGATGCCGCCTGCGATCGTGTTCGGTCCCAGCGTGCACCCATCAATCAACAGCACGACGAACAGAATCAGCGACACCCAGGGTTTCCGAAGCGCGACGATCGCACTCTTGCCGGCGCGCGTTATGACTTTGCCAAGCATGGCCTACCGCGTCCTTTGCGATTTGTTCCTTTCCTCCTCAACAGATTCCGCAGAGGCTGACGGTTCTGTTGCGGCCGTCCCGCAGATCGCGGCATTCACTTCTCAGCTTCGCGCCGCCATCCGCATTCTGGACACCCCACCTCAACATTCCCTTGCAAGTCGTATTTGCACTTGGGACAAAGGCCATTGAACATGCGCCAGCGAGCGCGCTTCTGAATCGTGTTCCGCCAAAACCACAGCAGAAGCAGCCCAGTTGCCGGACAAACCAGCCACCACGTCAACGAGAAGTAGGCGTAGTCGGGATTGCGCGACCATGGCGCGTATTGGATCCACTCCAGCCTTCCTTGAAATGAGCGAAAACCCAGTCCCACATCTCCGCCGGGAAGAAAAATGAATCGAAATGGCTCTGAAAGGCTCAACGGCCATGCAAGCAACCCTATGAGAAGCGACGACGACAACATCCCGATGGCAAAATACCGAGTTCGCAGGAGCAGTTTCTGCATAGCAATCATTAACACCGCAGCGGCCGCCCACCATCTTCGGCCGCTGCGGATCATTTCAAGTCTCTTGCCGTTGGGCGCGAGTTGCACCGAACCCCAACCCCGGCCAAGGCCGGGGCTAACTAGCCCTTCGGGCCCGCCGCCCTCACCTTCTCAGAAATCTTGAACTTCGCATCGTTCTCGCGGAACAACTTCGCCAACTGCATGGCCTTCTCGTCGTACGCCCCCTTGTCCTTCCACGTATTCCGCGGATTCAAAACCTCCGCCGGCACACCGGGGGCGCTCGTGGGCATCTGCAATCCAAAGATCGGATGCGCCTCATACTTCACGTTCTTCAGCGACCCGTTCAAGATCGCCGTCACAAACGAGCGCGTGTATGCCAATTTGAATCGCGAACCCGTCCCATACGGGCCGCCCGTCCAACCCGTGTTCAGCAGCCACACATCCGAACGATGCTCATCGATCCGCTTGGCCAGCATCTCCGCGTACACCATCGCCGGCCGCGGCAAGAACGGCCCGCCAAAGCACGCCGAAAAATTCGGCGTCGGCTCGGTCACCCCCGCCTCCGTCCCCGCCAGCTTCGATGTGTACCCGTTGATGAAGTAATACTGCGCCTGCTCACGGCTCAACTTGCTCACCGGCGGCAAAACCCCAAACGCATCTGCCGTCAGGAAAATCACATTCTTCGGATGACCCCCCACTGATGGAATCACCGCATCCGGAATGAAGCTCACCGGATAGGTCACCCGCGTATTCTCCGTCTTCTTCGCTGAGTCATAATCCGGCTCGCGCGTCTTGGGATCCAAAATCACGTTCTCCAGAACGCTCCCAAACCGAATCGCGTTCCAGATCTGCGGCTCCCCTTCCTTGCTCAACTTGATGCACTTGGCGTAGCACCCGCCCTCGATGTTGAACACACCCTTGTCGCTCCAGCCGTGCTCATCATCGCCGATCAGCGGCCGGTTCGGATCAGCGCTCAGCGTCGTCTTCCCCGTGCCCGACAACCCAAAGAACAGCGCCACGTTGTTGCGATCCTTCTTGTCCACGTTTGCCGAGCAGTGCATCGGAAACACGCCGCCACCGGGAAACTCCGGCAAGTCGTAGTTCATCGCATAGAAAATGCTTTTCTTCATCTCCCCCGCGTATCGAGTCCCGATGATCACGACCTTGCGCTGCTCCAGCGATTGCACAATCGCAACTGGGCTCGGTCCCGGCAATCCATACTCCTTTGGATTCTCCAAACGCAGACTGCACGCGTTGATGATCGTCCAATCCGGCTCAAAGTCCGCCAGATCATCCTCACTCGCCCCCCCAGAAACATTGATGAACAGCGTCTTCGCGAAGAGGCTGTGCCACGCTTCCTCAGTAATCACCGAAACCTTCAACCGGTAATTCGGATCGGCCCCCGCATACCCATCGAACCGAAACAACTCCTGCTTTTTGCCCAGATGATTCCGCGCCAGCTTCTCGAGCTTGGCAAAGTTCGCCGCCGTAATCGGCTGATTGGTTTTCCCCCACCCGATCGAATCGTGAATTCCCGGCGTATCTTCTAGAAACTTGTCGTTCGGGCTGCGGCCGGTGCGATCGCCAGTATCCACATTCAGCGCGCCATTGGCCGCCAGCATTCCCTCGCCTCGCTTCACGGCGATCTCAATCAATTGTGGCGTCGACAGGTTCCGATGAATCTTCGCCGAGCCAAACACAAGGGACGAAACAGCGCTTCCGGGGGCGGTAGTAACGGTAGTCATGAATCAGTTCCGGGGGTCCGGGGTCCGGGTCCGACGTCCGTGATTCCGACGTTCTGGATATCGGGGTTCCGGGGGTCGTGGATCGATGATTGTATCAGGTTTATACTGCTGGCAGTTTCAACGGCGATCGTAGCTCAGTTGGTAGAGCACCGGGTTGTGGTCCCGGGTGTCGCGGGTTCGAATCCCGTCGATCGCCCTACGGCGCCCCCCCGCCGGGCGCGGGCCGCTTCAGCGGGGCCGCGCGTTCGCCATCCAGCACCTTCCACTCATACCCGCACTCCGGGCACCTCTCCGCAGGCGCCGGACCCTTTTCATATCCGCACATCCGGCAATGAGTGTCAAACCACCACCGCCTCCGCTTCGACATCACCGCAATCACAATCCCTGGCCCAGCTAGCCACAGCAGCGACCAGCCTGCAAGACAAAGAGTCCAGAAACTCCCAGTCGCGCAATAACAATCAGTCCGCCTCCGCACCATGATGTCCAGCGGCAGCACCACCAACACTTCCGCGATCGTTCCCCCCAAGAGCAACCCGACAACCCTCCCGAAGATCCCGAACCCCTGTCGGCGCCTGGCAAACCGAATCAGCAAAATGCTCCAGACCAGCCAACTTACGACAATCAACGCCAGAAATCCGGTCCCAAACCACCACTCCCCGGGGAAGTCCGGCTGTTCCACATGCTTCAACCCCAAGCGACTGGCGACGATGAGTTGCATCAACCCGGCCACCGCCAGCGCCAGGCCAAGCGTCAGCGCCATCGCGACGAAGCCCGCAATCACCATGCTTACCTTCAGTGACTTGGCCCGGCCGAACTCCAGCGGTTTGCGAGCCACCACTGGAAGCAGGAACACAAGCTGCGCAGCACACAGCACAACACCGCAAAGCCACCACCAGAACAGTTCATCAAGCTCCCAATCCCCCGGTCGAAACATTATCCACATCTCATCCCAGTCACCTTCCTGCGTGAAGAACAAACCGAACATCAGGAATGTGCCCAGCCATGCCAACAGCCCCGCATACAGTGGAAACACAATCGCAATCACCAGCCAACGTCGCCTCATCGCTCACCACGTTACACTTCGGCTATGCGCTTCGCGCTCGTGCAATTCGACATCGCCTGGGAAGACAAAACAGCCAACCACGCCACCATCGAGCGCATGCTCCGCGAGGCAACCCCGCAAGTCACCCCCGGCACGTTCGTCCTTCTCCCCGAACTCGGCGACACCGGCTTCAGCATGAACCTCGACCGCATCGTCGATGACCAGTCACTGAACTGGGCCACCGACCTCGCCCGTCAACTCAAAATCTACCTCCAGCACGGCTACGCCACCCTCGGACCCGATAACAAGGGCAGAAACTGCGCTGCCATTATCGATCCGAACGGCCAAGTCCTGAGCATCTACCAAAAACTCCATCCCTTCAGCTACGGCAAGGAAGCCCTCCACTACAACGGCGGCCATCACCTCGTCCTCGCACGCTGCGGCGAGGCCACCGTCGCACCCGTGATCTGCTACGACCTCCGCTTTCCCGAGCTCTGGCGCCTGGCCTCCCTCCAAGGCGCCGAGATCTTCACCATCGGCGCAAGCTGGCCTTCGGCCCGTCAACACCACTGGCGGGCCCTCCTGATCGCCCGCGCCATCGAAAACCAGGCCTACGTGGTCGCCGTCAATCGCGTTGGAGCCGATCCGCACGTCAAGTACGCCGGCGGCTCCATCATCATCTCACCCAAGGGCGAAATTCTCGCCGAGGCACGCGATCGACCCATCATCCTGAGCGCCGAACTCGATCTTGGGGCCCTGCGCACCTGGCGAAACGAATTTCCCGCCCTCCGCGACGTCCATCGCGATCTGCTCGGCACGATCTCGGTTCAACAAAGCCCTGACACTCGCTCGCCCCGCTGAGCCTACTGCAGTTTTCCAGTTTTTCCATGACCGGCGACCGCTCTTCACCAATCTTGATGCCCTCGATTTCAGTTTTGCCGATACGACACGATCGCGCATCGTGTACGCTGCGATCATCTTGATTGTCAATCGCGCTCGGTTCGGCTTCTGATCACAAAACCAAATTTCGCGCCTTGCGGATTTGCTCTTGCCGTGTCGCCGGTACTGATTACACTCCGCATCTTTCAGATCAACGCACAACGAGTCGCGCGCAGGGGAGAAACTTGCATGCCTCATCACCGCACAATCAACCGCGCACTGACGATGGCGACCACACCTCCGCGGCGCCATGCTCTGAGTCGATTGAGAACATCGTTCTTCGCGCAGGCCGGCGAGGTCGCCCATCGCTATCACATCACCTTCGACCGGCTCATCACCCACCTTTGGCACGCCCGCCGCACCCATCGTCAGTTGCTGCTTCGCTCGGTCACTCACGTCGAGGACTTGGTCCACGCCATCGCTTGCGTCGATGGAGTCGCCATGGCTTGGTCCGACCTCGGCGAACGCTACGAGCGCGCCTTGATCCGTCGCTGTCGCGGATATCACGATGAGATCGAAGCCACGATCTTCGTGCGCCGTCTGTTTGCGAAGTTGCGCCCGCGCGGCCACGATGATCTGTTGCCGCCGCTGCTTCCCTCGCTCCGCAGCTATGCTGGAACGCGCCCGCTGCGCAACTGGCTGGCTGACCGCCTCAACGCCGCCCGCATTCGGCAAGCCTGGGTCGTTGGCAAAGCCCAACCGATCTTCCCCGTTGCCGCAACTTCAAGCCGACCGTTTCTAGAACCATGCGCCACCGCCACGCACGAGTTCAAGTTCTCGCTCCAGGCCAATCCACTCCGATTTGTCCCAGCCGCTCGCCCGGCTCACATCGCACAGATTCCCTGCCAGGCTGCCACCAACATTGCCAAATAAGATCCACAGCGTGGCTGGCTTGACATCGTCGGTCCCCGCTCTAGGCTTTCTGCCGGTCCGCCTCGGACCGACTGCCTTCTGCTCGGCAAGGTAGCTCAGTTGGTAGAGCACCGCACTGAAAATGCGGGTGTCGGCGGTTCAAATCCGCCCCTTGCCATGAAAAGAACCCCGATTTTGGTCGGGGTTCTCTCTTTCATGGAGCAAGTGTGTCCTAAGTGTGTCCAGTTTCAGCCAGCGAGCTTCAGCGCCGGGCCATCGTCGAACGCCGCGCGGAGCTTATCCGCATGCTCGTCTTTTGCCCTCGTGTAATACTTCATCAGCACGGCCGGTGTATCGCCAACGATTTCGGCCAAGGTCTGAATCGGAATCAGGTCAGCCGCATGAGTGCAAAAAGTCTTGCGGCAATCGTGGATCGTCGCCAGCTTCGCGCCTGAGCCAAGCACACGCCGCTGCAGGGCTTTCCAATCCCGCAGGCAGTTGTTCACTAGCTCCGAATCCGCTCCCCACTTGCCTGCGTCCATAAGGGCTTTAATCGCTTGTAGACGGGCCAGCGATAGGAATACGTACACCGAGCCGTCCGACTTGTCAGCCAATTCCCGCAAGGCCAGGAGAGTATCGGCGGGGAGGCGCACAAGCCGGTTGGCTATGATCGTCTCGACCGGCTCACCCATTGATCCCAAGTTCTGGCCGCCCACCACGCACGCTTTGAGCGGATACTTCGCACGCTGCTGCGCGGCAATCGCCTCATCGAGCTTGGTCATGTACTGCTGCGGCTCGGCGTTTAGGTCCTTGATGCGTCCCTTGCAGCACAGCCGGACCATCCCGTTGCGCCAGACGTAGTTCACTGGCTCGCGCATCTCGCCGCCGAGCTTGTCGCCCGAGACGAAGCACAGTGTCGGTGGGATAGGATGCCAGTTGCTGCTTGACGATCTGCTCGTCGCAACTTCGGGGCCTCGATGGCGTGCTTGACGCTCTAGCCCCAGTTGCCGATCACGAGCAGCAGGTCACCGACATCAACCGCCCCATCACCGTTCAGGTCTGCGGGGCAATTCGCAGGCGGCTGCGGGCACTCGCCCCACGCGCTGATCACCGCCAGCAGATCGTCAATGTTGACTGTTTCGTCGCCATTCACATCACCTAGCTGGGCGACATCCAAGTTAAAGCTGAATGTGGCTTCGCCTGGGGGGATGGTTTGCAGGAGATCGGCTGCGCTGATCGCTGCGGTTGCTTCCAATGCATATTGTCCCGGCTCCAACTGGCCAGCATCGTCGATGTCCTCGGAGATCAGCGTTCCTCCGTCACCGACAAGGTCATGGTCCACGATCGTCTCACCCTTCGGACCGGTCAGCCGAACTTGAGCGTAGACCGCAGTGGGATATCCACCTTCAACCGTGATCATGCCCGTAAGGTCAAATGTACTCGCCGACGACAGCTCGAACGTCACGCTATAGAGACTCCAAGAGAAGGCGTGCAACGCCGCAGGCGTGTCCCCGGCCGCAAAGGCGTCACCCGATCCGCTTAGCGACGATTCGCCGATCTGCGAGATCTGATTGGCGATCGCCCACCCATACGTGTTCTGCATGTCACAGTTCTGAAAGATGTTCACGTGACTCTCGAACGGTCCAAAGCCCGCGGCGACATCCCCACCTTCCTCGGGGGCTTCGCAGATCGTCTCGACAAAGGCGTAGGTGCTTCGGTCCTGAGCGACCGGCGTGAAGTGCGCCGCGGGACACGGCGCGCACACCATCGCCAGCGTCCCGATCAGCACGGCGACGGCCGGATTGCACTGATTTGCAAGGCATCTCATGGGAACCTCCTGTCGTTGAACACGAGGCCGCATGGCGGCTATGCTGCCGCAAGTCGCCGTCACGCGACCGCTGCTGAACTTGAATTTAACATCTTACCAGAAAGCGGACGATTGCAGCGCGAAAAGCTGCGCATCTATGGATATCGCGATTATGCCCTGATTTCGCGGTCGTCAGCCCCAATTAGCGGCCCATCATCGTGATCGTACCACAGCGTTTGGACAGCCAGGAGCAAATGGACCGCGATCAGTATTGATGCGCTGATCCTGACCATGCCGGTCAGCCTATCGCGCAAGGGATTGAATGTGCAAAACGCTGCAAAGGCGTGGAAGCCGATCAACAGCTCAGCGATCCCATGCCGCGCCTTCACGAATCCATTGTTCCAGTTTTGCGATCTGTTCCTCGGTGAGCGAGTCTGCCGGCGGCGGCGGCATCACGTCCTCGTCCGGCACCAAGCCGCGAACACGCTGGATCAACAGGCTCTCTTGAGGTTTGCCCGGCACAATCGCGGACCCTGAGCGCCCGCCCTTGAGCAGTCCCTCCAGGCTGCTCTGGTCGAGGCGGCCGGACTTGTTCGCCGCGACGCGCGCCGGGTTGTGGCACTTGAGGCATCGCGATTCGAGGATCGGCCAAGCTTCATTGCGAAACAAAGCGAGTGCATCGGCTGGCAAGCTTGTGGAGAACCCCGTTTCGTGGTGAGCTGGCGCCGGCTCATCGCCTGGAGCATTGGTTGATCCATGGTCGTGTTGGTGGTCATGGTTGGACGCGGGCGCTGTCGTCGGTGTGACCTGATTGCCCATCGTCTCTCCCGGCGGTCTGATGCCCACGCCATGTTCATACACCAGCGTTCCGCCAAGGTGAGCCGTCAAACTCACCCATCCGACGGCAATCACGTTGATCACAACTGCAATCCACGACGCCCCAATCCGCACTGCCGAAGGGCGCTGCGGGCCAAAGAAGCCGACGATGAGCAGCACCAAGGCGCCGGCGACAAACCACCAGAGCTTGTTGGCCATGTCCTCGTGCCGCTCGATCAACTCGTGAACCTCGTTGCTAAGCGGCATGGTGATGGCGTCGTGCGCTGCATCGCCGCTCTGAACCGTGACCCAGGACATAACCAGCAGCAGTCCATACGCGCCGAGTGCAACGATCTTGGCGAGGTTGTTTTTCGGCAGAAGGACCGCCAGAACGGCAAGCACGAGTCCCAGGATCGCGAGGGCGATTGGCCAGTGAACCAGCATAGCATGCCGGTGTGCGGGATGCTTCAGCGCGTCGAAGATGTTCAAGAAGTCACTCATCGTGTTTTATCCCAGGCGGCTGGAGGTTGAGCAACGGCTCAACCTCCAGCGCACATCAACCATCGGGAAATTGCAATCAATCAATGATCGTGATCGCCGTGGTCGTGACCCTTGTGATCGTCGCTCTTGCCTTTGGGCGCTTCCGGCACGGCCTTTTCGCCACTGGCCTTCCATGCTTCGTTCAGCTTGGCGAGGTACGTCGCCGGCGTGGCTTTGAGCTTGGGCAGGCAATCGGCGCAGCACAGACGAACCAACCGATTGGCGATGATCGTCTCAACTGGCTTGCCCATCGAACCCAACTTCTCCCCGCTCACAACACATGTCTGCAGTGGATATTTATCGCGCTGCTTCGCGATGATCGCCTCGTCGAGCTTCGACATGTACTTGTCTGGCTCGGCATTGAGGTCCTTGATGCAGCCCTTGCAGCAGAGACGGACCAACCGGTTGCGCCAGACGTAGTTCACCGGCTCTCCCATCTCGCCGCCGAGCTTGTCGCCGGAAACGAAGCACGTGTCGCTCGGGTAGTACGCCAGTTGCTGCTTGACGATCTGCTCGTCGATTTTCTTCCAGTGCGCGGCCTTGTCGGCTTCGAAGTCCTTGACGCATCCAGAACAGCAGAACCGGACCTCGCGCTCGTCGTAGGTTTTGACAACCGGCTCGCCCATGCTGCCGAGCTTCTCGCCGCTGATGGGACAGGTGTCCAGGGCGTAGACGGTCGCCAGCGACTTGGTCTTTGACTTGTCCTTTTCGTCGAACGCACCGAGCGCGACTACAGGCTCATTGGATGTGGACGCAGGGGCGCGCTTACAGCATTGCGCTGATGCCTGGTTCGACGGGGGGCCGAGCAAGCTTGCCGCAGCAGCGCCTGTCAGGCCAACGATTGAGATCATTACAAATCGAAACATCATTGCACTCCTTTGAAAAGTGGGAAATGGTGAATTCACGATGCGCCTCCGGTAACACGGGGCCCAGCGCGCTCTGCATCCAACTGATGACGAAGTTGCCATCGCTTGGCCAGATAAAAGACAACCGGATAGATGAGTAATTCCATGAGGAAACTGATAATCAGACCACCGATCATCGGTGCGGCGATTCGGCGCATCGTGTCGGCCCCAGTGCCCTGCGCCCAGAGCAGTGGAAGGAGACCGATAAACGCGGCCGCCACGGTCATCGCCTTCGGTCGAATTCGCATCACAGCACCGTCGTGAACGGCATGCCACAAGTCATCCAGGTTTCTCATGCGCCCGCCATCGACAAATCGTTGAAAGCTGTTGTCGAGATACAGAAGCATGACCATGCCTGTTTCAGCGTCCAGTCCCGCAAGGGCAATCATCCCGATGACCACCGCGAGCGACAGGTTGTAGTCCAGAGCGTAGAGGAACCACAGAGCACCGATCATGCTGAATGGCACCGCCAGCATGATCACCGCTACCCGGAACCAACTCCGCGAGCTGACATACAACAGCAAAACGATCAGCACAAGCGTGAGAAGCGTCGCCATGACCAAACGCGGAATGGTCCTTTCCCAGAACTCGAATTGCCCCGAGAAAATCACTGTGTAGCCTGTCGGAATTTCCACTTGCCTTGCGACAGCGTCACGCGCATCTTTGATGAAACTACCCAGATCGCGACCGCTGACGCTGACGTATACCCATGATGTGCGCTGGGCGTTTTCGCTTCGAATCATGGGCGCGCCTGAATTGATCTTGATTTCAGCAAGTTGACCGAGCGGGATCTGCGCACCGGTGGCTGTCGCCACAAGCACCTGTTTCAGAGCGGGAATATCATCGCGCAGCTCGCGCGCATAGCGCACGTTCAATGGATACCGCTCCAGCCCCTCCACGGTCATCGTCACCCTCATGCCACCGATGGCGGTCTGAATGACGTCTTGAACGTCGCCGGTGGTAAGGCCGTAGCGCGCCGCCTGCTCACGGTTGATGTCAAAGTCAAGGTAGTAGCCGCCGAAGGTCCGCTCTTGGAACACATCGGTCGTACCCGCAACGGTGCGCACCGCGTCAGCAGCTTGACGCGCAAGGTCATCGACGATCTCCAGATCTGGTCCCAACACCTTGATGCCAACGGGTGTCTTGATGCCCGTCGAGAGCATCAGGATTCGATTCTCGATTGGGAATAGCCACGCGTTGGCCATGCCCGGAAAACGCACAATCTGATCAAGCCCCGCATGATGGGTGCCATCGGGCTCGTGCCAACCGTTGATGAGCTCCTTGATCGTGATTGGGCGTTGCTCGGGCCAGAAGCTGGCGGTAAACGGTCGTTTGAGCCAATTGGGCCAGCCGCTGAAAAAATGATCCACTCTTCGCGTGCGCCACCTTGAGCGATCGGGTTCCAGTTGAAGAACTGTTTCGATCATTGAGAGTGGGGCCGGATCGGTCGCTGTCTCGGCCCGACCAATCTTGCCGTGTACGGTCAGGACTTCTGGAAATGTTTTGATGAGTTTGTCGGTCTGCTGCAATATCTCTTTGCTCTTGGTGACGCTGATGCTTGGATCAGTCGTCGGCATGTAGAGCAGATCGCCCTCGTCGAGCGGCGGCATGAACTCAGTCCCCAGCCGGGAAAGTGGATACAGCGTCGAAGTCAGCGCCACCACCGCGAACGCCAACACCAGCCAGCGGAAGCGCATCGCGAAAGCAAAGGCCGGAGAATACAGCCCCTGGAGCACGTTGCTGATCGGGCTGCGGTTCTCGTGAATGATCTTCTGTGGCACAAGCAGCATGCCCATCAACACCGCCCAGCCGATTGCCAGCCACCAGCGGTACCGCTGCAGATGGGGCATTGATTCGGCGAGCAGGTACAACCCGATGGCTGGAAGCAGCATCGCACCTAGCGTGATCTTCAGATTGCGCGACCAGCCCCATTCCTTTGGCAAAACTCGACTGGTGATGAAGAAATACATCAGCACCGGAATAATGGTGATCGAGAGGATCGACGCTGCGGCCATCGCGAAGGTCTTGGTGAATGCCAATGGCTTGAAGAGTCGGCCCGCTTCGCCGCCGAGAACGAACACCGGCAGGAAGCTCACCGTGATGATGAGGAGGGAGAAAAACAGTTGCGGTCCGACTTCACGTGCTGCTTCGAGCATGATTTGCGCGCGCGGAGTGGCTGGATGACCGGCATGCACGCGCTCTTCTTCGCGATCCAGATGCTTGTGGGCGTTCTCCACCATGATGATCGCTGAATCAACCACCACGCCAATCGAGATCGCGATCCCGCCCAGCGACATGATGTTTGCGTTCATACCCAACAGATGCATGACCAGAAGCGCGACAATGACGCTGGCGGGCACGACAAAGACGGCAACAAGCTCGCTGCGCGCATGAATCAGGAACAGGATGCACACGAGGCCGACAACGATGATTTCTTCAATCAAGGTGTCGCGGAGTGTGTGAACCGATCGTTCGATGAGTTCCGACCGGTCGTACGTGGGCTTGATGAACACGCCGGCCGGCAAGCCATCTTCGAGGGCGAACAGCTTCTGCTTCGCATCGTTGATGACTTTATACGCGTTGGCGCCGAATCGGGCGACGATCACACCGCCGACTGCCTCGCCAACGCCGTTGTATTCGCCGACTCCGCGCCTGGCTTCGCCGCCGATCTGTAGGGTCGCAATGTCGCCAAGTAGAATTGGTGTGCCTTTGTCGCCTGTACCGACAACAACCTTTGCGAGGTCAACGAGACCATTGAGATAGCCCCGCGACCGCACCATGTACTCATTCTCACTCAGTTCGACCACGGAACCGCCAACATCGTTGTTGGACCGTTCGATGGCCATCATCACGTCCTTCAGAGGCATTCGATACGCCTGCAGCTTCTGAGGATCGAGCACGACCTGGTACTGGCGCACGAACCCACCGATCGACGCAACTTCGGCGACGTCCTCGACTGAAGTCAGCGGATAGCGGAGATACCAATCTTGAAGGCTGCGCAGTTGCGCGAGGTCGAGACCCGCGGGAACCAGCGGTGCTCCATCGAGCGGGCAATCGCCGGTCTGTTCAAATCCGCGTACGCGTCGAAGCGACTCTTGCCGGTCCGCCGGCGCGTCGTCATTGTGGGCGTACCACTTGTCTGTCGCCTCGTCGTGCCACATGCCCTTGGGATGTCGCGGGCAGTAATATCCGGGGTAGAGCACGTACTGATACACCCAGCCGACGCCGGTGGCATCCGGACCAAGCTTGGGTTCCACGCCTTGGGGCAACCGGTCGCGCGCGAAGTTCAGATACTCAAGGACGCGGCTGCGGGCCCAGTAGATATCCGTGCCATCTTCAAAGAGCACGTACACGAATGACTGCTCGAACATGCTGTAGCCGCGGACCGCCGTCGATCCCGGGACGGCGAGCATCGCGCTGGCCAAGGGGTACGTGACTTGATCGTCGACCACCTGGGGGTTCTGCCCGGGATACTCGGTCGTGACGATGACTTGCACGTCGGAGAGATCAGGAATCGCATCCAGTCGAATATTGAAAATGCTCCAGATGCCTGTGCCGACGAGCATGGCCGTGAGCAGGAACACCAGGAACCGGTTCCTCATCGAAAGTTCAATGATCTTGGCGATCATGGGCCGGTCTCCTGAGCGAGGATCGTGCCCTTGATCGTCCCGCAGCGCTTCATGGAGGTTGCGTAATAGGGATTGCGAATTTCCTCCTGGGTCTGGAGCCAGTTTCCGGGGGCCATCGGGCAGTGCGCGATGAACAGCCTCTCACCGACTGCCTTCGACGGCGGGATGCGCTGTACCAACGCGATCATCGCATCGCTGAGCTTCTTGAAAGCCTCGCGCTGATCATGAATGGGTTTGCCCGCGAGCGTGGTCGCTGCCTCGGCAACGCTCTCTATCAGCGCTTCAACCTCACCGGTCGATTGGTAAGCAAGCCGTTTTGCCGCTTCGATGAAGTTGATCGGATCGACAGGTGTAGGCGCTTCTTGCTTTGCGCCCAGGATTTCGGCCATCTTCAGGTATTCGGTCGTGATCGAATCAATTGCGGGCGTCCAGGCATCAGCAATGATCCTCGCCGCTGGCTGGGTTTCGCGCTGGGTTGCTGCTGGACTTGCGCCTGGCGGCTGGAGGAGGTTGGCACTCAGATGTTTCTGGATCGCCTCCTTCATTCGGCTTTCAGAATCGAGCAGGAATTGGCCGCTGGTTACGACCGCTTCTCCCGGCGCCAGCCCCGAGAGGACTTGAACCATGCCATCGTTTGCAGCAGCGCCAAGCGTCACGCGCCGAGGCTCGAACGTTGCGCCGCTCGCCGCCACCAGCGCCACTTGCCGCTCGCCGGTTTCGATCACTGCCTCGCGCGGAACAAGAACGCCGCGCTCCGCGACCACGGCTTCAATCAGAACCGTCGCGTACATCTCTTGCCGAAGCTGAAGCTCAGGATTGGGTATGGCGCTCCGCACCAGCGCGGTGCGAGTCATCTCGTCCAAGTGCGGATGGATGAAGATGATTTCACCATCGAACTCCTTGCCCGGCATCGCCTCGACGGTCGCCGTCACTTTCTGGCCGATTCTCACGTATGGCAATTGCTGCTCGAAGATGCGCAGGTCAATCCACATCGTTGAGTTGTCGGCCAGGCGCAGGACGAGTTGTCCCGCTTCGACTGCGGCGCCCTCGTAGACTTTCTTCTCCGTCAAGTGGCCGGTCATTGGGCTTCTGAAAGTCACGACATTGGGCACGCGCTCAGCGCTTTCAATTTCTGCGATCTGCGCTTGGTCCAC
This sequence comes from Phycisphaerales bacterium, assembly GCA_022616475.1. Lineage (GTDB taxonomy): Bacteria > Planctomycetota > Phycisphaerae > Phycisphaerales > SM1A02 > JAKEEP01. The sequence continues at coordinate 22,141 of JAKEEP010000266.1, forward strand.
GCCGGCGAGTTCGAGCTTGCGCCGAGCCGCGTCATACGCAGCGCGCATGACGTCGCTCGGCATCGTCGCAGAGGTGCCGGCGCCTTGCATCGATCGCCGCGATGCGATCAGTTCCTGCATGGCAACCTGAAGCGCTGGGCTGTACAAATCGAAGAGCGGATCACCCTTTTGGATTCGCATGCCGTCCACGTTCGCGTACAACTTCTGAATCCACCCCGCGATGCGCAGGTTGATGTCCAGATGATTCGGCTCCGGTTCCTCGAGGTAACCGGTCGCGCGAATGGAAACGCGCACAGGCCCTTCGATGACCGGGGCGATGCGCACTCCCATGTTCTGCACGACGACTGGATCAATCGTCACCGCCGGGCCCGCCATGATCTCGTCCTCGTAGACTGGGATCAGGTTCATCCCCATCGGGCTCTTGCCGGGCTCCTGGGAGATATAGGGCGGGTTCATCATCGGGTCCCACCAGTACTTCACCTTTCGCTCACCCGTATTGGCAGCTCCGGTGCTGCTGCCACTCTGCACCGGCGTCAATTCCATCTCGCAGATCGGGCACAAGCCTGGCGCTTCGCGGATGACCTGCGGATGCATGCCGCACGTCCAGAGTTGCTTGGCCTGCGATCCGGTGGAGTCGGCTTGCTGGTCGGTGCTGGATTCTCGCCGCCCCACCAGGCGCAAAAGTGGATCGTGCCCGAGCACTCCAGCAACTAGGCCGGCGATGCCAATCATCACGAAGACGACCAACAGCCCAATTCGGCCAAGTCCTGCTCGTGGTGTGTTCTTAGTCATGGTGATTTGCCTCCACGGCCGAAGCCGTCGATGACGATGTGAGTTCGACTTCCGCTCCGGGGTCGATAGATGGCATCTGCTGGGCGTCAAGCGTTTCGAGATCGATGCCCAGGAGAGATTCGAGCTCCGCCAACCTTCGTTGCCGCCGTGCCTCGGCCTCGACGATCGTGAGCTGCACCTCCAGCAGCGTTCGCTGCGCCTCGATGAGGTCGATGAAGCCGCTGGAGCCGGCCGAATAGGACTCTCGCACATTCATGACGATCTGCGTCGCCAGGGGCAGGATTGATTGCCGGAAGACCTGCGCCTGCCGCTCGTTGTTGCGAAGGCTGACGAGCGTTGCCACGATTGCGGCCGCCGAGTCATATCGCACTTGGCGCAGCGTCGCTTCGGACGCGCGAAGCATGGCCTGCGATTCACGTATCGAGCCGCGAATCTCCGCGATCGTCGTCGGCAAGCTGATTGCAGCGCCGATGACCTGCGCCACGCCTCCCGTGAACATGACCGACGGAGTGATATCTGGAATCCATTGCATCCGTGCAAGTTCAAGGGCATCTTGGCGGCCCTCAACTTGCCACACCCATCGAGCAATCTCCGGATTGCGATCGGCGGCTGCCAGCAGAATGGACAGATCGTCCTGGGACGAGACGCGGGGCGTCGCGAAGAGGTTCGAGGGCTCCAATGGCGCTTGCGGATCACGGGTGAGCATGCCGTTGACCAATGTTCGCGCCGCCTCAAGTTCCGATTCAAGAGTCTTGACCCGGTCTTCGGCCGTTTGAACGTCGATACCCGCCCTCAGCAGTTCGTGCTGTGCTGCGCCTGTTTGCACCCGGCCTGTGGCGGTTTCGCGCGTCAGGCGCAACAGCATCAGGTTGTCCCGCTCGATCCGCGCTCGCTCCCAGAGCACGGAATAGTCGGCCAACGCGGTGAGAACCCTCTGTTGCAGCAAGAACTTGGCCGCGCGGAATCGCTCACCGGCGACCCTCGCCTCGTCCAACGCGACCTTTCCGGCCTGCTTGACTTTGCTTGGCCAGGCGAGGTTCTCCATCGCATCGAAGCCGACCGAGAATGTCATCCGATCGAATGAGTTCATGCGCTCGGACGAGAACATGTAGCTGTAGCCGAGTTCGACATTGGAGTTGGGATAGGCCGAGGCGATGCCGATGCGCTCGACTGCGGCCTTCCAGTCGAAGTACGCCGCCTCAAGGTCTCCGTTGGCCAGGAATGCGCGGTGAAGAACATCCTGCCAAGTTGGTTGCGGTGGCAACTCTGGAAGCATCCGCTCTGAGATTGACGGTTCGTACCTGGTACCGACCGCCTCAAGTCGACGGCGCTCTGCATCCGTTCCTCTCGGCGCCAGTGAGCAGCCGGCGCTCAACACGAATGCATAGATAATGCCGGACCAAACAATTAGCCGTCGGGACGGAGGTATCCGAATCACGCGTCCTTCCGCCGATGTTCTTTGGCGCGGAAGCACGTGCGCGATGGTTCGCGCGAGCATAAGAGCGGCTCCTGTGCGTGGGTGTTCACAGTCCAACAGACAGGCTGCGGGCTGCGGAAAAAGGGAACACGGGCACTTTCAGCGCGCAGTGGCGCTGTAGCAGCTCGCGCCTACGTCAGCCAGACGCACAGGAATGAGTTGATTGATCGTGCTGAGGGAAAGGTTCGCCGTGTCCGGGGGCGAAGAATTGGAACCCCAGTCGGCAAACCGGTTGGAATGACGAGTACCGACCACAACGTCCCAACATCGAGTCGCAAGTCCTTTGCAGACTTGGATGGCTGAGCCGGCGGTGCCGGTTGCTCTGACGAGCAGCAACCGCACGAACCCGATATCGCCCCATTTGCATCGGGCGCTGCCGGGCAAGAATCACCGCAACAGCAGTCGTGCGATCCGGGTTGGCTGTGAGAACCTGCGCAATCTCCGCTCGCCCAGCACAGTGATGGCTGGATCAGGAGAATGAAGCTCAGAATGAGTCGTGTTGCAAGCTCCATCGATCTATCTAACCGAACACTCGGATCATTATATTCTTATTCCAAGCCGCATGTGACCCACGAAGCGCTGGTCGGTTTTATCGGCTCGAATAGGGGCACGGCTGAGCCGGGCTTCTTCGTATCAACGGATGATCGCAGCATTGCTCCAGGCACGCTCACAATGATCTGTGAAGCGCGCTGTAACCTAATCCAGTCGGTTGACCGGAACCGTTATTGCTTGTTCAGCGGGCAGCACTTCGGGCACGGCAACTCCGCACCCGTCAACGGGCATGTATAGCCCATCGCTGTCGTCCCGCGCTCAGTGCTTACCGCTCCCATTGCGATTTGGCCCGACTCGGCTGTTGAGGCGCACCCGCCCCCGGAAACCAGACCCGCGCTCAGAGCGGTCGCGGCGATGGTCTTGCAATGCATGTGGTCATTGCGATCTCCTGTTGTGGTATCCGCGCTCGCCCCGACGCTCAGGGACACGAGCACATCGCAACATTCGCCCGAGCGGCGGCAACGCGCCAGCGCTCGGCTCAAAGCGTCACGAACGGTTTTCAGTTCCTTAAGTTTGCCATCCACCAGCCGCAATCGTGATTCCAGCAACTCGTGAACCGTGGAGCGAGAAGTCCGAGGGTCCAACTCCATCAGCGCGCGAATGTCCTTGAGCGGCAGCCCGATCGACTGCGCAGCCCGCACAAAGCGCAGACGATTCAACGCGGCCCGGTCATACAACCTGTAGCCTGCGGCCGATTTGCTAGACGGCTTGAGGATGCCTTCACGCTCGTAAAAGCGCAAGGCTGAAGACGAAAGGCCAACCGTGCGGGCTGCCTCAGCCACCGTCAAAAGCCGTTTGCTGGAAAGCTCCTCAGCGCTCATTGCCCAACACTCTACACCTTGCACCATACTGCAAAGTCAAGCGGCCAAAAACGAGTGTGACGCCAAGCCAGCGTGTCCAGAATTGTGTCGGTACCATCGGGCAGAATGCCGTGCCAAATCGCTCGTTGCACGTGTGTCCCGAAGTGTGTCCGAGTAGCTGACGGGTATGCGCCCGCACGGTGCCGGAAAGCGGCCCCGGCACACCCGCCATCGCTGTTTTCGTCTCTTAGTGGCGCACTGAAAATGCGGGTGTCGGCGGTTCAAATCCGCCCCTTGCCATTTCTCTGCATTCTGTTTGGTCGGGGTGACGCATCCAACCAAGTCGCCGCCGCGCCATCGCACGACTCACAGGCAATCGGCCTGCGTCAAAGTCCTCGCGTGCTTGGCTCGACCGGTCCTGACCCTGGACGGATCAGTGATCGATTGCGCGCTCATCCCCGGCAACGGGTAGTGCCGGCACAGCGCCTGCCCCAGCGCTTCAGGAGTCGCCAGCACCAAATACACCGGCACGCCAAGAACCGATGTCGCAAACCGCAGCGCCCGCCGCAGGTGCTGTTGCGTCGTTGCCAGCATCAGCTCGCCCCCATCGAACCGAATCGGCAGAATCCGGAATTGCCACGCTTGCCGCCGCGTCACCAGCGCCAGCGCCCGGCTCTCAACCACTTCGTGTCGTGGATCAATCTTCCGGCACAGGCACGCGTACTGCACCGCCCACGCCTGCTCCACCGCCTCTTCATCCACATTGAACAATCGCTCGCACAGCAAGCCGAACGGCTCGCCGGTGCGCTCTTGCTCCTCAAGAACCCGATGCGCTTGAGCCGGGGTCAGAACACCCTTCTCGATCAGCAACTGTCCCAGTCGAAACTCCATTTTGATCCCCGGCCTTCCTCGCCTCCATGAGTCCTCTTGCTATCGGCTGCGCGCAGCAGCGTGACCGGCTCGCGCCCTCATTTCGTCGCACTTTGCTCCCAATTCATACACCCTGTTCAGCCTGGCCGAGCGTGGCAAAATGCACGCCCACGCCGCAACCCCAGCCCCTTCTCGCCAGACCGCGCGCGTGCCAAATTCCACCTGGCTTCTCCCGAGGCAGCCTTAGCCGCCTCCGGCTCGAAACACCTCACATCCACCATCACAAACCGTCAAAATTCTCTGGCGATTTCCCTTTGCGTCCTCCGGCTCGACGTGTTAAACTGCATCCACGTTCGACCGTGTGGGTTGAAGGTGCAGGAGTGTTGAAAGGATGCCCGCTGTGGCCGTCTTGCACGGCCGCAGCGGGCCAGCTCCAAATATCGCTGAGGCGGAGAAGATTCTGGATGCCGAGCCCACTGGCGCGATGCCGGTCCTGCCTTCGCGGTTTTCTCCCCCGCTGCGGTTCTCCCTGACGTTGGCTATTCCCTTACTTCCAGCCTCTCTCGATCGTGTCGAGAGGGGCTTTTTTCTTGGGGAGACCCCCCTGTTTTGGCCACGCCGTGCGACCGGCCTCCACGGCCCTTGCACATCTGGCTCCAGGTGATATCGTATTTTTGCGACATTGGTCGCCCGGCGGACTGAGGCAATGGCCTCGTGTTCGTCATTGCTTTCAGAAACGAAATAAAGGAGCACAGACATGAAGATTCGAAATGTTCTATTCGGCGCCGCGCTCGTTGTCGCGACCGCGGTCATCACCACTCAGGTAGTCTCACAAGACGCCAAAAAGGGCGCGCCACCTGAATTCACTCCAGAACAATTGGCCGACATGCAGAAATGCAAAGAGGCCGGCACACCCGGTGCGAATCACGAGCTGCTGGCCAAGAAAGTCGGCAAGTGGAACGGCGCGATGAAATACTGGATGGAGCCGAATGGCCAGCCCAACGACAACATCTTCACCGCCGACATCAAGTCCCTTTGGGAAGATCGCTACTTCACTGAAGAGATTGAGGGCCCAGGCTTCGAGCCGGGAACGACCTTCTTGGGCAAGAGCATCGCCGGCTATGACAACGTCACCAAGAAGTTCTTCTGGGTGTGGATCGAAAACATGGGAACGAGCATCTGGAAGGCCGAGGGCAACTACGACCCCGCCACCAAGACCTTCAAGTACACCTACAACTACCCCGATGCTCGCACCGGCAAAGTTGTGACTGGCCGCTCGGAAGAGAAGTGGGTCAACGACAACCAGATCATCTCGACGATGTACGGACCCGACAAGACTGGCAAGGAATTCAAGATGATGGAGATGACGCTGAATCGCGCCAAGTAAACTCGACGGTGAAGTCTGCCCTGGCCTCCCGGCTTCTCATTCCGGGAGGCCTTCTCTTTTTCTTGTTTGGTCACCATATCCCCCTTGCAAATATTTTAGGGTATTGTTAAGGTACACCAAACGTGGAATGTCCGAGACCGTGGTGGACTCGATTCTCGTTCAAGAACTGCTTCGAAAACGCGTCAAAACAAGGAGCTCAGAAAATGAAAGTTCGCAATGTCCTATTTGCAACCGCTTTGGTTCTTTCGACGGCCTTCATCACCGCGCAAGTCGCCTCTCAAGACAAGGGCAAGGCGGGCCAGCCGCCTCAACCCTCCGCCGAGGAAATCGCCTGGATGGAATCCGCCAAGGTCGGGCCGAATCACAAGAAGCTCGAACCGCTCGTCGGAACCTTCAAAGCCGAAACCAAGTTCTGGATGGGTGGCCCTGAATCCGAGCCAATGATCTCCACCGGCGTCAGCGTCAACAAATGGGTTCTCGACGGCCGCTTCGTTCAATCGGAGTTCACCGGCAGCTTCGAGAACGAGCCCTTCATTGGCATCGGATACACCGGCTACGACAACATCCAGAAAAAATACATCGGCTCATGGATCGACACCATGATGACCGGAATGCTCACTCACACTGGCACCGCCGACGCCACAGGCAAGGTCCTCACCATGACCGGCTCATTCCAAAAACCCACCGGCGAAACCATCAAAGACCGCAACGTCACCCGCATTATCGACAACAACAAGCACATCTTCGAGCTGCACCACACCGAGCCCGGCAAAGAAGAAGTCAAGGTCGGCGAAATCACCTACACCCGCACCAAGTAATCAACCGACCGCTTGCTGTAAGTCTTGAACAACGCCCAGGCATGGCCATGCCTGGGCGTTCTCTTTTCACTTCTTCAGCGCTTCGGGATTCAACCCCTGAAGCTCGCGCGGCACAAACATCCCATCGCGCCTCACCACCTCGTCATCGAACACGATCGTCCCGCCGCCGTAGTCCTCGCGCTGGATCAGCACCAGATCCCAGTGAATCTCCGAACGGTTGCCGTTGTCGGCCTCCTCATACGCTCTTCCTGGCGTGAAGTGCAGCGACCCCGCCACCTTCTCATCAAACAGAATATCCTTCATCGGCTGCAAAATATATGGGTTAAACCCGATCGCGAACTCGCCCACATACCGCGCCCCCTCATCGGTGTCGAAAATCGAGTTGAGCTGCTCGCTGTTCTGATCCGCGCTCGCCTCCACGATCTTTCCTTGGCGGAACTCCAGCCGCACGTTCTCGAACGTCAAGCCGTTGTAGATCGTCGGCGTGTTGAAGTGAATGATCCCGTCCACCGAATCCCGCACCGGCGATGTAAACACCTCACCGTCCGGAATATTCCGATCGCCGCAGCACGGCACGATCGGAATCCCTTTGATGGAGAACTTCAGGTCCGTCTCGCCCGGCCCCTTCAACTGCACACGATTGGTCTTCTGCATCCGCTTCACCAACGATTGCGCCTGCCGGTCCATCCGCGCGTAATCGAGCGTGCACACGTCAAAGTAGAAGTTCTCGAACGCCTCCGTGCTCATCTGCGCCAGCTGCGCCATGCTCGGCGTCGGCCACCGCAACACGCACCATTTGGTGTGATTGATCCGCTGCTCAAAATGCACCGGCTTGCCGTACAAACGAGCCGCTTTCTTCATTTGCTCATCGGGAATGCCCGCCATCTCGCTGACATTCTCCGACCCGCGCACGCCGATGTAGGCGCGCATTTTGCTCATCCGATGCTTGTCGTATTCAGCCCATACGGCGAAGTTGTCGTCACCGGCAGCTTCATTCAGAGCGCGCATGATGCGGTTGGTACGTTCGGCCACGTGCGGATGCCCGCCCGCTTTCCGCGCTGCTCGGATCAGCTCAATCACGATCGAATCGGGAACATCGAACCCCTCAATCAACACGTGCTC
>JAKEEP010000267.1 GCA_022616475.1 Phycisphaerales bacterium
ACGTTATGAACGACGCGCCGACATCCATCAGGCTTTTCTCACCCTTGGATGCATTCGTATTTGCCTGCGATCACTTCAGTCATTCTGAAAGGTGCTCTTATACAAGCGCAGCCTGCTTGGCGTTCGCATTCATCTCACGCGGCATTCAGGCGGGTGGGTCATTTCATGCACATGATTCAAGACCTGGCGCAGCCCGCACACACGAGAAATGACGACCATCTGTTCGACGCATGGCTGGAATACTATGCCCAAGCGGTCTACGGCTCCCCAGAGAGTCTTAACGGGCTGGAAAAAATCCAAGCCACTGGCTCCTCGCCAGATGATCTGCCTTATTTCATCCTCACGGAGCCGCTTCCCGGGCACCAAACGTATCGGCACTTTCTGGACACCGATCAGTACACCGGTCAGATCGGGTTCGCCGGATTCGGGCAGCCGCCCAACAACGGACTGCCGCCTGGCATGTCGGAGTACTCGAACTACGGCTTCTTCTCGGAGGACACCATCTTCACGGACTACCAGCACCCACTAGAGTTTGACACAGATTTTTTTCAAGTCTTCCCTGTAACGAACTGGGTCGTGAGTTACGTAGATCAAATCTCGCCTCTCGTTGCGCCTATGTACATAAGGAAAACCGGGTCACTGCCCGGCATTGATACGGGATACCGGTTGTGCGCGGGCCAGAATCAGGGCTACAACGTAATCCGCGAGTTTTGGTATGGAGACGCGCCGATCAGGATTGTGTTTGCCCAGGACCATGTACCAGTCCTCGACGATTATTGCGAATTGCTTCTCCCCAAGGCCATCGCCTATTGCACGGACTTTGCAAATTTCTTTTTCCGGGGTCGATTGCACGCAAGCATCGAGGGGAATTGCGAAACCGGTGAACTTGAACTGTTTATCATGAATCTCAGTGGGGATACACTGACAAGCGGTCAATGGATGCTCCTCCAGGACGATGACGCTGGAGCGCGTCAGCAAGTTGGTGCGGATTTCTCAACATATCCGGGTTCATTGGCCCATGGCCAGGCGTTCGTCACCACCTTTGAGCCAACCGGGCGAGCAGGACAATACGTTCTTGTATTCAAGGCCAATGGAGCGCCAACAGATCCGTTTACCTTCGAAGTCGTCGCAAAGGCGTTCGCAGAGCCCTCCGGCGCCTGCTGCACATCCGAAGGCTGCGTGATTGTCGTTCAACCCGAATGCGTCGCACTCAACGGCATCTTCCAGGGCAGCAACTCGGAGTGTCCGCCGGGAGAGTGTGCCTGCGTCGTCTTCGAGCCATGCGATGATTCTTGGCCGCAGTTCCTGACGGTCACGTGGCCATCCCTTGCGTTGGTCGACGAGAATGATGATCCGATATGCTGTACATGGGATTTCTCAAACCTCACGGTTACCGTGGAGTTGCAGAACCCAGGTTCTCCTTTTCCCTACTACTTGGGAACCGGCACAACCACAGCCGACCTCATCATCAACGGTAGTCCCTACTGCGGCGCTGATCCCTACTGCGCGGATTGGAGCGAATACAACGTATCGGCCTCAGTTACTTGGGGTTCGGCCGGTTGGGGCGTGTCAACCAGTATCGAGGCGGTGGATAGTGGTTGCGAGGGTTCCGGAGCTTGCTGGGGTCTCTGGTGTGAGACTTGTGGCTCGAATGGCGCCTGCACGGTGACACCTGGCGGAGGCTAAAGACCCCTGCCGCGTAGAAATGAGCCCTTGCGGATCGAGGCGCCTGATAAGAGCTACCTTCTTTTTCGTCTGCGGGCACGGACCGGCAAGCCATATAGTCTGCAGTCATGCCCGCCTACGACCTGCGCCCGGAGGCTCTGACCTGGACGGCGCTGCTGGCGCAGTGGGTGCAATTCGCCCAGGCCTCGCTTGCACTTCCCGACTCGGTCGACGGGCCGCAATGGCGCGCCAGCGTGCCGGCCATCATCAATCTTCAAGCGGTGACGTTTGCCCTGGCCGAGCTGGAGCGACTGATCCCTGATGATCGGCCGGTGGCGCTGGACAAGGCGCGCATTCTCATTGATCAATCGACCAGGCAACTGACATCGATCTGGAATCGCGCGCCGCTTTCACCGGCGCTGGACGAAATCTGCGAGGATGCGCAGGCAGCATTCGCCGCCGCGGCAGTCGCCGGCCACGATGTGTCATCGTCGAATTGACGCAGCGCGCCAAGCCAGTGCCAGGAGATGATTTATGCGTAATGAGCCCCTCTCCCTCTGGGAGGATTATGCACCATTGGCCCCTCTCCCTCTGGGAGAGGGGTTGGGGGTGAGGGCAATCTCGCACCGGCATGCGCCGACGTTGGTGGCACCCAAGGTTCTCTGCCCTCACCCTGCCCTCTCCCAGAGGGAGAGGGTTCTGGGACTTTCGGGTCAATCGATCAGGCGCACCCGCGCGACAACGCCGGCGTGATCCGACGGCCACAGCCCCCCTGGCGTGCGATCGATCTGACGATGGCCGACGCGATGCGCCTTCTGCACCTCCAGGTCGTTGCGCACGAAGACGTAGTCGATGCGACGCGACAGGTTGCTGGCTTCGTTGCGCAGGTTTGCCTTTTGGCAGCACGTAAACCCGTTCACGCCCGGGAGCACCTGCTCCCAAGCATCGTCGAACCCGTTGTCGAGGATGATGCCGTACGCCGAGCTAAACAAATCGTTCGGTGCCGCGTTGAAATCGCCAGCGAGAATCGCGGGGAAGACCGTGATGGCCGGGCCGTCCACCAGTTCCTGCGCCTGGGCCTCGTTCACCGATGGATCGAAAGCCTCCAGGTGCGTGTTGATGAAGCGGAATTGGTTCTCGCTTCCGACGATCAGCACATCGACCGATTGCCAGGCTCGCGGATAGACAATGTCGCCGAAGAATCCCGTTGGAATCGCGAACTCGGTGTCGTATCGTTCCTGTTGAGCGTTGGAAAACTCAAAGTGGTGGTTGACATTGCCGAGGATCGCCAGGCGATCGGTGAACCGAACGTCAATGAACCCTTCGGGCAGGTCGGCGGGCACTTCAATGTCAAATCCGTCGAATACGGAAAGAACCTCGTAATTCAGACCGCGCGAAGCAATCTCATCCATGAGGATGTCCAGAAAATCGAAGGCGACGTCCTGGGCATCGCTGACAGGTCCGTCGGCCGGCTCCTGCGTTCGCCACAGCGCCACCTCCTGCAAGCCGATCAGAAGAGGCTTGGTGTTCTGGATCTCGTCGACGATTTCGTCCGCCCGGGCCTCGAAATTCGTAAGGTTCACGCGTTTGAACACTTTTGCCATCCGTTCGAATATCTCCGACGGCGGTCCGTTGATCAGCGCCCCGAGATTGGCGCCCACGTACAAGTTGCGCGACATCACGGCAAAGCGGTTTTTCACCGCATCGTGGGCCCGCACCTGAGGCGGAACGATCAAGCAAAGCAACAGCAGTACGAAGATCCCCAATGAATACCGTCGCATAAGTGTGCCTTTCAGGTTGATGGGCATGAACAGGCGACTCTAGGCATTGTTCATCGGCAGCGCGCGATGATGCTCGCCCCTTTTTCAGGTTAGCACTGCCTAGACGGCGCGATTAGCGTTTGTTGCTTAAATCGCGATTCTCAGCGCGCCATTGATGTGTTTGCTCGGCGCATGGGAATCCGGGTTGCGCATGACGACCCGCGGACGCCATACCACCCTATGGCTGGAAGCAGCCTCTCAACACTTCAGCGCAGAGTCCAATCACTCCCCAGAAAAACAGCGGTTGGGCGTCAGGAAATGGCGGTTCGCGGTCATATAGGTACAGTGAAGGGTCCGATCGCGCTCGCTTCACCCGATGCCTACTCGATGACCGTCTCGACCTCGAATTCCAAGGCGCCGCCGCGCCGTGAACCATCGGTCCCCCACCCTGTGCGACGGTGGCTGGCCCCATCCCTGGTTGCGGTTTTGGCCGCGAGCCTGGCCGCCCGCGGATGGTGGACCTGGCCGGATGTGCTGATCGACTTCGGCCGCGAGCTGTATGTCGCATGGCGGCTCGCCGAAGGCGATGTGCTCTATCGCGACCTCGCCTACTTCAACGGCCCGTTCTCACCCTATCTCAACAGCTTGTGGTTCCGAGCCTTTGGCACAAGCCACCTCACGTTGGCTCTTGCGAATACTGCTGTCGCCGGGCTCATCTTTGGCATGATCTATTGGTTGTTTGCAAACCTTGAAAATCGCCTCACAGCCCTGATCACCGCACTTGCTGGCGTCATCCTCTTTGGGCTGGCGCAGTTCAGCCAAGTCGGGCTCTTCAATTTCATCGGGCCATATTCCCACGAAATGTCTCACGGCATCGCGTTATCGCTCATCCTGCTCACGGCGCTCTGGCGATGGCTGTCGGCCTTCCCCGCTCAAGAAAAGGGTCGCGCGAAGGCGCCACTGATCATCGCGGGCGTGGCGCTCGGCCTGATCTTTCTCACCAAGCCCGAATTCGCCCTTGCGGCTGCGTGCATGTCCCTCACCATTTGGCTTCTCGCGCTCCTGGCACGCATCGCATCACCGTCCACCTGCTTACGCGCTGCTGCCGTGATGCTCGCCGCCGCGGGCATCCCAATCGCCTCGGCCTTCGTGCTCTTCCTCAAGCCTCTGGGGTTCACCGGGGCGCTCCATGGCGTCCTCGGCGCTTGGCCCCATCTGTTCAACGATCAGGTCACGTCGCTCGCCCTGTATCAAAGGATTTCCGGATTTGATGATGTGCCGGGCAACCTTCGCCTCATGCTCCGTTGGACTGCTTTGGAATCCGCAATCTTTGGGTCGTTGTGGATCGCCGCCCAAGCGATGAAATTCCGTTCCGCGCAGGCGCCCGCGAACGTTTGGCTTGAATTTATCTTTGCGACCGCCGGCGCAGTCATTTCCGCGTCGCTGCTTGTGATCTTCTACAGGCAGATCGCCTGGCAAGACATCGCACGCCCACTTCCTCTGATCATGCTCGTTCTCATCGTCTGGTCCGTGGCCAATGTATGGCGCTGCCGCGTCCCCTTGCCATCATCCGGGGCACCGCCCCCCGCCCAGCAGAACGTTCGCCAATGGATCCTTCGCGCCGGCCTCGCTGCTTTCGGCCTGACTCTCTTGCCGAAAATCCTCTTCTGGCCTCGCTTCTTTGACCACGGCTTTGCACTGGCCTTCCCGGCCACTCTCACGTTCCTGGCGGCCATCACCAGTTGGATTCCCGAAGAAATCGACCGTCACGGGGGCTCGCAACGCATCTTCCTGGGCGCTGCGCTCGGAGTATGTGCCGTCATCTTCTGCTCCAATCTCTCCACCACCTATGTGATCGCGGGATTGAAGACCGCGCGCGTCGGCGCCGGAGCCGACACCATCCTGGGCCTTCCAGATCCGCGCGTCGAGCTCACGCAAGTGGCCGTCGGTGACATCGAGGCGATGATTCCTCCCGGTCAAACCATCGCCGCCGTTCCCGAAGGCGCCATGCTCAACTACCTCACGCGACGCAAGAACTCCACGCCCTATGTCGTTCTCACCCCCCTTGAGCTCATTCTTTTCGATGAGGATCGAATCATCGACGCCTTCGCGGCGGCGCCGCCCGACTGGATCATCGCCGTGCACAAGGACACCTCCGAATACGGATTTCCCTTCTTCGGCCGCGATTACGCTCAAGCTCTCTGGAATTGGATCCAAGCCAACTACGAAACGTTCCATCAGATCGGCCCCGCGCCATTTCACGATGACCAGTTCGGCGTCGTGTTCCTCCGCCGCCGTGAAATCACCGCTCCCGCTGATTCGCCAACCCACCATTGAGGGCTCACGTTGCGAGAGCCTTCAACCGCATGCGCCCCAGCCGCAGGACCCTCCGCGGGGGAGTCTCCACGCGGAGCGCGGCGTACCTACGCCGCCAACGGGGCGATCTCAGCATCGGAGGCTGGTGCTTGATGAATCTCGCGCAGCACGCGGTTGAGTTCCTCAAGCGCCAGCTTGCGCGGCGCGGTGATTTCGATGCCGATCGGCCGCCCATCGCTCGCATAGTCCACCAGCAGCCCGTGTTGCCGCCGCTCCGTGCGCACGCTCACATCACCCTGCTTGCGCGGCAGGTACAGATAGCCTGCGATCGGCCTTCCGTCCCGGTAGGTGATTTCCAGATATCGGCCGCTTGGGCTTGCCATCCTATGCCTGTGGCTCCACCCCGATCCTAACCAGCGCGCCGCTTGCGCGCCAAGGCGTCCGCCTCACGCAAAAGCTCTTCGTCAGTCCAATTGGGCATCATTGCATCGCGATCTTTCGTGTAATCGCCTTGACCCGCATTGAATTGCAAGAGGAATCGCATCGCGTCGGCATAACCAAGCTCGCGCACCAACACCTCGATGCCCTTGCGGCGAAGTTCAGCGGGATTTCCAATGGTGCTCATAGCTCATGCCCACGGATGAACGAAACCGGATCGACAACACGCACACGAATCATATCGTGCAAAGTGCGGCCTTTCGAGATGAATCGATCATCCGTTGTAATCAGCGCTTCTGCGCCCAAGTGCTCGGCCCAAGCCAGATGGAACGCGTCCATTTGCGCAAGCCCTGCTTCCCGGAACTTGCGATAGTGATCGGCCACGGAACGCGGCGTGCGGTCCACCGGATTCAGCCTGTCAAGCCATTCCTGCACCGCAGCAGCCCGCCGCGCGTCATGATTCAGGGAATTCTCTAAATCATGAGCGATTGACCGTACTGCTTCAAGCTTGTCATCCGCGACAAGCTTCAGCAATTCCAAGACTGCGGCTGTCTCCACAGCAATGCGCGATTGCGCCTGGTCATCGAACGGGCGCTTCAGGCTGCACAGGTCAAGGTAGACCTTCATGCCCGCAGACTATACGGCAACCGTTACCTCAATGGGATGCCGACACGTCAACAGGCGCATATGACTGTGGGACGTCGCGCCCAAGCTACGGGCATGGGCCCCAGGCGCCAATCAACTCCAAGAGATCATTCACGTTCACCCAGTTGTCGCCGGTGAGTGTCGTGTTGGCATCCCGGACAATGCCCCCATTCATAGATCAACGCAAGCAAATCGATCACATTCACCAAGCCGTCGGCCGGTAGGGCAACATCGCCGTAGCAGATCACCGTGAGCGTCGCCGGATCGCTGATGACAGAGCCGCAGGCGTTGGAGACGATGCAGTCGTAGACGCCCGCGTTGGACATGTGAACGAGATTGATAGTGAGGACCGCAGACGTCGCGCCGGTGATGTTGCCACCATCCAGCAGATCCATACCGCCGACCCGCCATTGAAAGGACGCGTCACTCGGACGTTGCACTTCGATCGAGAGCGTCACTGGATGATGTGTGAGACCTATTACATCGTCTGGTTGATCAATGATCGTCGGTGGTAGCCCTGGTCCGGACCATTTAGCGATACTGCCAGAAACGTTGCCGCCTGCAAAGTCGAAAAGACCTCCGGCAAAGAGTGCCGGTTCATCCGTCTTACGGTTCGACACGAGGGAATGAACTGAATAGCCCCACGTCGAAGAACCAGTGATTCCGCTACCAAGCGCCTGCCACGCGATTCCATTCCACTTTGCGATGCGGTTTATCGGAGAGGCACCCACGACATCAAATGATCCTCCGGCGTAGAGCGCGGGCCCTGACCCGTCGTCAAACACGGCGAACGATTCAACCTCGCCGCCAAACGGCTGCCCCACAACCGTCCATTGTTTGCCGTCAAAGCGCGAAACCATTTCAGAGCTGCCCGCATACAGCGCATCCCAAAAATCACAGCAGCAGGTCGTGCCGGACAATCGAAGACGCTAGGAAAGCCTTGAATGAACTCGAAGAACTCCGGATTGGATGTTGGCGACACAGGTCAGCGGGGCCAAAGGGTGGTCGACCGACCTTTCGGTTCGAGCTAATCGCCAGGAGACCCGTAACCAAAACCGTCATTCTTCAGGGGAGGAACGTCCTTTTTTCGGGTTTTCGGGGCAAACGCACGATCTTGGGGGACGAGACTTTACGGTTGCTCTCATGCACCAGCACAAGCAAGACCCGCCGGGAACCAAAATCCGGTTCACGTACTACAAGTTGCCGGCAACGATAATCCGCTTTGAATTTGCAAATCGCCGAAGGTCGCCTGCAGTCCTGATGTGCGGAAGTCTGTTGTTTCGTTGCGTCGTACTGATTAGCCGAACACTTCGCCGAGTGATCCGCAACTAACGCAGTACATCGCTACGGGCAAGTCCAAGCGCCCATCACTGCCAGCGTAGATGTCCACCATAGTGGATGAATCCTACGGGCACGCGCCCCACGCGCTGATCACCGCCAGCAGGTCGGTCACGTTTACGATTCCGTCGCCGCAGCCGGGGGCGATGTCGCCCGCGCTTCCTGGCCCGCCGCCCCATTGGGAGATCACCGCCAGGAGGTCGATCACGTTGACCATGCCGTCGCCATTCTCAGGCGCGATGTCGGCCAGGCACAACGATCCGCCAGGCACGCTCTTGGGATCGGCCGGGTCGGCGCAGGCGTCCAG
>JAKEEP010000268.1 GCA_022616475.1 Phycisphaerales bacterium
ACAGGCATGCCTGGGGCGGCGAGTATCTCAATCAAATTTCAACTGGGGTTCGCGATTTGGACGTTTTGACATTTTGACGTTTTGACGTTTCATTCAATATGCCTGACCAAGCCGATCCGCGACCATGGGAGCACCTTGAGCACTTCGCCCAAAGCGGCGATGCGTCTGGGCTGCAGCGATATCTCAGCTCGTTGTCTTCGGGAGAAGCAGCCAGAGCGGTGTCGCGCCTGGATGCCCAGCAGCAAAGCAGAATCCTGACGCTGCTGGATCCTGAGCAGGCGGCGGCGCTGATTGAAGAATGCCCGCAAGCGGAGGCGCGCGAGCTGATCGAGCAGCTGCCGCCACAGGAAGCCGCGGCCATTCTGGCCGAAATGCCCAGCGATGAGCAGGCCGATTTGATCACGGCGCTTGATCCGCAGGACGCGGAGGCAATTCTTCAGGAGATGGGCGTCGATGACGCGGCCGACGCCCGCAAGCTTGCCTCGTACCAGTCCGATGAAGCCGGCGGGTTGATGGTGACCGAGTACCTGGCGTTTCCGGAGACATTGCCGGCGGGGGAGGTTTTCGAGGAGCTGCGCCGCAATGCTGAGAAGTATGCCGATTACGACGTTCAATACGTCTATTGCACTTCTCCTTTCGGCGATCTGGTGGGCGTGCTGCGGCTGCGCGACCTGCTGCTGACACCGCAGCACAAACCGATTTGCGATCTGATGATCCGCAAGCCGGTTGCGGCCTCGGCGCACGCAACGATTGATGAGCTCGCCGAGCTGTTCGAGCGAAGCGGCTTCTTTGGCGTTCCGGTGGTTGACAACGGGGGAAAGTTGGTGGGGGTGGTCAAACGGCGCGATGTTGAGGCTGCACGCGCCGAGCGCGCGGAGTCGGACTTTCTCAAGTCGCAAGGAATCGTTGGCGGCGATGAGCTGCGGACGATGCCTCTGCGATCGCGCATCCGGCGCCGGCTGACGTGGCTGAGCGGCAACATCGTGCTCAACATGCTTGCTGCCGCGGTCATCGCGATCTATCAGGACACGCTCGCTCAAGTCATCGCGCTGGCGGTGTTTCTGCCAATTATCTCCGACATGAGCGGCAACGCGGGGATTCAGGCCATCGCCGTCAGCCTGCGCGAAATGACCCTTGGGCTGCTGAAGCCCACTGAGTTTGCGTGGGTGTTCGTGAAGGAGGTTTCGCTTGGCGCGGTAAACGGAATCGTGCTGGGGGTTTTGGTGGCGATCGTGGCCGTGATCTGGCAGGGCAACCCTTATTTGGGGCTGGTGGTGGGGGTAGCCCTGGCACTCAACACCGTTTTGGCGGCCATTATTGGTGGGACGCTCCCGCTGCTGCTTACGCGCATGAAGATGGATCCAGCGCTGGCATCTGGGCCGATCCTGACGACGATCACCGACATGTGCGGGTTTTTCTTCGTCTTGAGCTTTGCGACGGCGGTGCTGCCGATGCTGAAATAGGGCAGAGCTTCAGAGCTTCAGGGCTTCAGAGCTTCAGAGCTTCAGAACTTCAGAGCTACAGACTTTCAGAGCCACACAGTACTCGTTGTGCTGGGCGCTGTAGTTCTGAAGCTCTGAAGTTCTGAAGCTCTCTTCTAGCCTACTCGCCCTTGACCGCCGCCGGCTCGTGCTCGTTGTCCAAACGGGTGGTCTCGATCTCGATGTCGTCTTCGATCCAGCCCAGCCACAGGGGCGCGGCAACCAGCAGCATGTAGGCGAACAGCACCAGCGCGCCGATCGCCAGCACCGGTCCGGGCACGAGCAGGCCGGCGATCACCAACGCAACGATCAGCACGCTGCCGATGATCGCCGCGGCAATCTTGCTCTCGCGCTTCACCAGCGCCGCAGCGCGCGGCGCGAGTTGATCGGCTTCGGCCTCGTCATCCACAATGTCGTCCAACACGGCCGTCTCGCGCGACTCCAGCACCGCGTGGGCCGCGACGTCGCTTCGCCTCTCCACCTCATTGGTCAGCAGCAGCAACACATAGGCCACCACCAGCACCGCCGCCGGCACCAGGGCGATGACCCACAGCGGCGAAACCATGCAGAACACGATCGCAATCAGGCAGGCGACGATGGTCCATCGAAGGAACGTGCGCCCTTCTCGCGCGACGTAATGGAGGAATCCCTCTTCGCGGGCCAGCGGAGGGTGTGCCGACAAGTGGGCTTGTGGAGTCATAAAGTTGCTCTCCTTGCAACAGTTTCAATCTTTAGCGTTGCAGGAAAGCCGGCCTGAGGCAAGGGCGAATGTGCCTGATTCGTTTGTGATTCTTTGCACGAAGTCGCCTTGTGATGTTTCGCACAATGTGACTCAGCTCGAAACGCGGGCATGAGCGGCTTCGCCGCGCCCCGTCTACCTGATGGTTTCAGTGAGTTGACTTTGTCGTCTAGGCAAGAAAAAAGGCCCATGAATCGAAATTCATGAGCCCGGAGGAGAAGGTATCAATCTTGAGCGCTCTTGCCTGATGATTCGTTATTCGGAGGGTGACGTTTCAGGGTTCCTCAGATCAGACGGGTTTCGGCCATGGGCGCCGTAACGACGGTTCTGCTGTCGCACCGTGTCGTCGTGCGCAATCTTGGTCGTCGACGCCAGCCAGACCGGCGCGAGCAGAAGCAGCATGAACGGGATGAAGAGCAAGACACCCAGTCCAAGAAGAACCCACTCGCGCATGAGGATGGCGCTGACGACGATCGAGGCAAGAACAACCACGCCAACAATGGTGATCACCTGCCGGGCGATCGAGCGCTGGCCGCTGGTGAACGCCTGGTCGCGCTGCCCGCTTCGATAGGTGGCGGCCGATTCGCCGCTCACCGCCGGATCGTGCACTTCAACGGGTCGATCCGACTGCAGGCTGCGATCGGCGGTCAGTTCGTTCGCCAGTGGATGCGGCTCGACTGAGTCGTGCCGCACACCGTTGTGGCGTCGTCGTTCCTGGGTCGTTCTCATAAGGGATTATTTGGGGGTCGGCGGTCGAACTCCGAACAAAGGTCCACGTTCCAGCGTGTTTAGGCTTTGTTTCCTACGCAACGCCACGCGGTGAAATCGGCTGATTACCCGGCCGTAGAACCTTAGAGAGAATGACGCCATGTTGAGTTCATCCGACAGTCGGGCCCAGACCGTCAGAGCACCGCGCCTTCAGCGCGGGCTTCGGCGCTTGGTCGTGACAACGGCTGTGGTCGGTGGCCTGGGGCTTTTCGGGGTCAACGGCTGCAGCACCTCGTGGATCGCGCATGCGATCGCCGACGCGCCCAACAAGGGGCGGGATATTCGCGCCGAGGATGATCCGAGCGAGGCGGAGCTTTCGAAACTTGGAGTCGATCGGCAGCTGCGAATTGCGGTTGGCCCGCCGCAGGCCTCACTTTCGATCTGGATCGTTGAACCGCGCGAGTACAAGGTGGCACACACCAAGGCAGCGCGCGGAACAGTCCTGGTTCTGCACGGAATTCGCGATCACAAGCGCACTCAGCTCGGCTTGGCCAAATCGATCGCCGCGGCTGGCTATCGCGCGGTCCTGGTTGATTTGCGCGGTCACGGGCGATCGACCGGCGATTGGCTCACCTATGGCGCGGTGGATTCGCGGGACCTTTCGCAAGTTCTTGAAGCGTTGGAGGAGCAATCATTGTTGAGCGGAAGAGTGGGGGTGTTCGGCCCGTCGTACGGCGGCGCGGCAGCGCTGCAACTGGCGGCCATCGACGATCGCGTGGATTGCATTGTGACCGTGGCCACGTTTACCAGCCTGAGCGAGATTGTGCCGGAATATCTCAATCGGTACTGGATCGGACGATTGATGCTGGCACGCAGTGTGGACAAGGCGATTGCGGAATCAGGCCGCATTGCCGACTTTGATCCGGGCGATGCTGATTCGCTGCGCGCTATCGCAGCCACTGATGCGGCGGTGCTTCTGATCCATGGCAAGAACGATGCCAATATTCCGTTTCAATTCAGTGAGCGCTTGTGCGAAGCGGGCAATGGACAATGTAAGCTGATGTTGCTGGACGATGAAGACCATGTTTCGATCTATCTCGACAGAAAAGGAATCATCATTCGCGAGACGTTGGCGTGGTTCGCCGCGCATCTGAATTGAGTCATTTGTGAGAATCACGAGACTGCTCGAGAACGCTCTCGATCAGCTTGGGATCATCCGGCAGCAGGCCCGACTTGACCAGTCTGGGGACCAGGTCTGCCCACACGGGCTCTTTCGTGAAGACTTGGCGGAAAATCGGTAGCGCCTCTTCGATTTTTCCGCCGCTGGCGAGCGCGACCGCGTGCCAGAACGGCATCTCGACAATGTGTGGGCAGAGCTGCTCTGCGGCGGCGTACTCGCGACCGGCCGACTCGAAATCCTTCTTTTCGACCGCGAGATCACCGGCGTTCATGTGCAGGTAGGCTCGCTGTACCCTGACGAGCCTTCGCAGTTCAATGAGAGGTTCAGGATGATCTTCGACGCGCAAATCGAATTTGCGATCGATCCAGAGCTTGCCGGTGGTCTGGGGATTCACAATGAGAATCGCGGCCGACTGCTTGCCGCGAATGTCGCCGCCGGCGGCTTGGGCCGCATCGAGGGCCGCGAGCATTCGCTCGGCCAGATCACCTTTGGCGCTGCGGTACGCCTGGGCCATGGCGGGCCAAACGTTGTTGCTCGCCATCAAGTTCGCCTGTACGGAGAACTGAGCGGACTCGTTGGTGATGTGGCCGGCGTCGGCAATGCAGCGGTTGCCTGTATGGCCGGCAACGCGGCCTTGTGCATCGATCATCGCAACTTGCCGCAGCTCTCGCCCTTCATCGCCAGCCAACAATCCCTGCAGCGCATCAGGCGCGCTGCGGCCGAGGCGCATGGCTTCCAATCCCAAAGGTCCGTAGGCCGGGTCGACCAGTGACTGCGTTGCGACGGCGCCGACGCCGGCCTGGGCCCAGGGGACCACGCTGCCCACGCTGAACCAGTGAGACTGCACTGCAACGCCCAACTCTCCGGTGTTCGGATCGCGGGCCACGATCGAGTATGTCGACACCGGCCTGCGGCACTCAATCGCTGCGTTTGCTCGCTGGGGGGTGGTCGGCGTGTGACACGCGGTGACGAGCGTGGCCAGCGATATGCCGAGCGATTGAATCAGGGGGTGTTTCATTCGCGAC
>JAKEEP010000026.1 GCA_022616475.1 Phycisphaerales bacterium
GCGAAGAGCGTGGTGGTGCGATCGCCGAGGAACGCGGCGACTTCATCGCGAAGCGGGTACCAAGTCATCAGCGCTGCCAGCGCGGCAGGGGAGCGACTGAGAGTGCGCTTCATGTTGGTGACCCGGCCGTGCGCGGTAAGCTGGCGATCGAGCTCAGCCTGGGCTTGGGGATGGATGGAAGCGGTGGGGATTGGGATGCGAGGCATTTGGAATGATACAGATCAGAGGTCATTGGATGTTCCAATGAACCTCGTTGGCCTTGGGCTGAAGGGTGTGAATCCCGCTTTTAACCAACGGGAGCGGACGGTTGAGGTGGCCGCTGCTTGGAAACTTGGCGTTGGCGGCGCGGAGGAAGGACGCGGGTGGCGAGACCGAGCTTTTCGAGAATCTTGATCTCCCAAAACGTGATATCGAACTCCCACCAGCGGTGTTGATTGCATGCACTGGCTGGATCGTGATGGTGGTTGTTGTGCCAGCCCTCGCCCGCGGTCATCACAGCCACGAGCCAATTGTTCATGCTGTGCTCATCGTTGTGATAGTTGCGATAGCCGAACATGTGGGAAAGAGAATTGACCGACCAGGTGACGTGCCAGACGACGACGGTTCGGACGATGACGCCCCAGACGACCAAACTCAGGCCAAATTGAATGGCTGCCAGCCACGGCTTCGCATCGGGGGGCGCGGTCATATATCCGATGGCCATGGCGGGCAGCAGGAAGAGGGGGATTTGAGCCAGATAGATCCAGAAGATCAACGCGGGATTCTTCGCAAGCCTGAGATAGAAAGGATCTTGGATGAGGTCGGGAACGAGTTTCTGGTACGAAGAAAGGTTGTGTATGCCTGAGTTGTGAAAGAGCATCCAGCCGACATGGGACCAGAAGAAGCTGACCAGCGGAGTGTGAGGATCGGGCTCGGTGTCGGAATGGTTATGGTGGTGACGGTGGTTGGCGACCCATCGGGCGGGAGTATCCTGGAGGCAAAAGAGGGCGAGCAGGACGAACGTGTATTCGAGCCAGCGTGGGACGCGGAAGCTGCGATGAGTCAGAAGGCGGTGGTACCCGATGTTGATGCCAAGGTGGCCGATGAAATGGACACCGAGCAACATGGTGATCAGGCCGGTCCAACTGAAGAGCCAGGGAAGGACGGCGGCCAGGGCCAGCAGGTGAATGAGAGTGATGGGGACGGCGTAGACCCAGACGATCCGATGTACGACAGTCGCGGGCTTCTGAAGGTGGATGGCGTGATCCTGCACGCCGTGATTGTAACACAGCGAACGAAGGTCCGGTCAAACCAAGCCGAATGTAGGGCGACTGATTCGAGGCGCCTGCTCAGCGACGGGTGTACATGCGATTTCGATAGGCGCCGACGCTCTGGGCGCCCGTGGCACGAGGCGCGACCTGGCTTGCGGAACGCACAACGGATGAGCGATTGACGGTGCTCGGCCCAGCCGAGGGTTCGAAAGACGAGCGAGCGCCGCCAAGTTTGAACTCGGCACGCATGGCTGAGAGTGATCGTGCCAGGGACTGATCGCATTCGGCGCGGCGATGCATGGGTTGCCAGACCGTGGTTCCGGCGATGGATGATGGGCTCTTGAAGGCGCTTCGGCCGGGAGAAGAACTCAGGCCGGTGATTTTCTTGGCTGCTGGGACTTGGCGCGCGGTTGGGGTATAGCGGCCGAAGACATAGCTCGCAAACTTCCTGGAATTGGAGGGCGAAGCAGCGCTGGTGTCGGCTGCGAATCCGAGGGTCACGGCCACAAGGAGAAACAGGAGGGTGGGTGAGATCGTTCGTGCAGTCATCGTTGACTTCTCCTGACCGTGGGGCTCCATGCGGCCTTGACAAGATTATGGTTGGATGGCGGTCATGCCAAAGGGGAAGACTGTGGGGAGCAGGCGTGCGCACGAAGATGAAATGGATGTGCAGGGTGGGCAATGTTCAGGCGGACGGCGTCTTATAAGAATCGTTTCGGCTGCACTGACCTCGCCTACAGCTTTTCGCGATGCAGAGAAGAGTTCTGCTTGATTGGCGGGATACGTGAGGTGGTTACCATTGACGTGGGCAAAGGGCGGGAGTTGATGGGGTTTGGGCGGATCGTTCGAGATGATATTGAGGACTTGCCAGTTGCGGATGAGAAGCGCATCGGCGATGAGAGAGCGATGACATTTCCAGGGGAGGGCTTCAGCGCACATGATGGCGGTGGGGCGGAGGCTGGCTTGGGCGATGAGGTGGTCGAGTGCGCCGGTGAATTCGGGGGTTTGCATGAAGTCGGCGTAGCCACGAAAGGCGTCGTTGCGCCACGCGGTGTTGATGGAGTGTGGCGAGGGAGTGCGGCGTCCGCCGAGGGAGCTGAAGGGGAGGTAGTCGATGTTGGAGGCGGGGAGCGCGGCTGCGAGCGAGTCGGAGTTGAAGTGCGGATGGCGGCGCGAGCGCGGATACTGGCGGACATCGGCGATGGCGCGGATGTTGTGGTGATGCAAGAGGGTGAGAAAGTCTGAGAGGGAGCGGGTTGAGTGGCCGAGGGTGTAGATGGTTTGGGAACCGGGCCCCGAAGTTGTGATCATCAAGAGGGATCGTAGGTTTGGTTCCGACTTTCCAGGTCAGAGGGCCAGACGGGCTTGAAGCCGTCTGCCGTTCGGGAATTCAAGCGCAGGCTTTTTCGATGGCGGCGGCGGTGGAGGCAGCGCGGGAGAGGGAACGGTCGAGCATAGCGCTGAGCGAGTCACGCTCGGATTGGTTCTCGAGGAGCGGGGCGTTGATGCGGACGTTCCAGGCGGCGGCACGGGCCGCGGCGTTGGCGAGGACAGCTGCGATGGCAAGGTCGCTCTTGAGATGAGGGTTGGTCGTGCCCAGGAGAGATTTCATCAGCTCAAGCATTTGAAGCGAGAGATCGACAACGGACTTGGGGGCATCGATGGCGGCGGCGACCGCGGCGGGGTAATCGCGGCGGCGGCGATCGTCCTTCTTGTCGAGCTTGGCGATTTCGTTGAGGTGGGCGTAGGCGCGGGCGTCTTGCTCGGCAAGTTCGATGGCGCGGTTGGAGAGATCGCCGAGGGTGTGAAGGGCTTCGAGGTGAAGGGCATCGTGCTCGGCGAGGGACCTTTTGCCGACGGAGTAGTTGATGACCATTTGGGCGAGCGCGGCGGCGAGAGCGGCGGTGAAGGATGCAACCGCGCCGCCGCCGGGGGTGGGGGACTTGGCGGCGATGGCGTCGAGGAGGTCGCGGATGGTCAGGTTGTCAAAGTGCATTCGAGCGGGAAAGGTGTGTCAGGTGTCAGGTGTCAGGAGGTGACACGCGCGTCATTTGCGGATTTCGGCGTGGAATTGTTTTTGGAGGGTGGAGATGAGGGAGGCTATCTGGGGATCGACTTCATCGTGGCGGAGGGTGCGGTCTGGGGCGCGGAAGCGGGCGCGGAGGGTGAGGGATTTTTTGCCGGCGCCAATTTGTTTGCCGCGGAAGGTGGTGATGAATTCGATGGCTTCGAGGTGAGCAAGGCGCAGCGAGGCGACGGCGGATTTCACTTCGACCCAGGCGAGGGAGTCATCGACGATGGCAGAGACATCGCGCTCGATGGCGGGGAAGCTGGGCAGGGCGCGGGCCTGCGAGAGCGGCGGGTAACGATGATAATGCTCCGGCAGCCCGATTTCGGCGGTGAGGAGGGGATCGGCGACTCCGAAGATGGAAGTGACGCTGGGTGAGAGCATGCCAAAGGTTCCGAGGATCTGGTTGTTCAGTTTGATTGCGCCAGCGCCCCATGAAGTGAACCATGGGAGACGGGTGGTTGGCTCCACTTCAATTTTGACATCATTGCCCAGGACGATCTGGACCAGGCGATCGATGACGCCTCGGGCCTGACGGATGGCATGTTGCGCATCGGCGGCAGGATGGAGGAACGCGAGGTTGACGCGCTCGATGGATTTTTGATCCCCCCCGGAAAGCTGCGCGAACGTTGAGGCGGTCTCGAAGAGTTGGACACTGGGAACGCCGTTGTCGCGATTGAGCGCGAAGACGCGAAGGAGGCTGGGGATGATCGAGGGGCGAAGGATTGGGTCGGCGACGATGCGCTGCTCGGCGAGGCGAGTGAGTTGGAAGCCGGGCCCTGGCGGGAGGAAGGCGGCGGCTTCGTTTTCGGCGATGAGGGAGTGTGTAACGGTTTCGATATAACCCATGCCGACGAGAGCATCATTGACCGCACGCTGCGCAAGCTCGTAGGGCTGGGGTGGGGCAACGCGGATAGGGATCGAGTCGGCGATGGGGATGTGGTCGAGGCCGTGGATGCGGCCGACTTCTTCGATGAGGTCGATCTCGCGCTCGATGTCGATGCGCGGGTAGGGGATGCTGCAGCTGATGGCGCCTTTGGCAGCCTTGTGGAGGAAGCCAAGGCGTGAAAGGGCATCGGTCATTTGTTGATCGGTGATCGGTATGCCGAGGATCGCGCGGGCGCGGTCGGGGCGGAGTGAGATTTGGCGCTGGGGGGGAATGGGCTTGCCAGCGGAGAGCGTGTCTTTGCAGAGTGTTCCGCCGCAGAGCTGGAGGATGAGTTCGACGATGCGATCGGCGGCGGATTCCAATTGGCCCGGGTGTACGCCGCGCTCGAAGCGATAGGCAGAGTCGCTGGCGATGCCGAGGCGGCGTCCGGTGTTTCGGACGGTCGTAGGGGCGAAGGTGGCGATTTCGATGAGGATGTCGGTGGTGGAATTGGTGACGGCGGTGAGGGCGCCGCCTTTGACGCCCGCGATGGCAACAGCACGCTGAGCGTCGGCGATGACCAGATCATCGGTTGAGAGCTTGATCTCTTTTTCGCCTTCGCCGATCGGAAGGAACGGCTCATTGGCGTGGGCGCGGCGAACGATGATCTCGGGCTTGCCGGGGTTGAGGAGTTTGGCCAGATCGAAGACGTGCGTGGGTTGGCCGAGCTCAAAGAGGACGAAGTTGGAAGCGTCGACGATGTTGTTGCGCGGGATGTCGCCGCGCGCTATTAGGCGGTTGGCGAGCCAGGCTGGTGATGGGCCCACCTTGACGCCACGAATAATGCGCGCGAGGTAGAGGGGGCAAAGATCGGGTTCGCGGTTGGTGACGCGAGCGACGGAAGAAGCGGTGGGACCGGAAGGTTTTGGCGATGGCGTTGGAAGCTTGAGACGGCGGCCGGAGACAGCAGCGATTTCGCGGGCCAGGCCGATGTGGGAGAGGCAATCACCTCGGTTGGAAGTGAGCTCGATGTCCTGACGAACGTCGGTTGTGCCGTCGGGAACGCGTACGTCTTCGCGGCTTTCGACGGGGAAGCCGGCGCGCGTGAGAAGGTCGGCTTGCTCGTGCGCGGAAGCCGGTGGATCGAGGTATTGATTGATCCAGGCGACGCTGGTGTTCATGGATGGCGAAGGGTAGCAGAGGAGGTGTCAGGTGTCAGGTCTCAGGCGTCAGGGCGATAGGGCAGGAAGTTCGTTGTTGGTCGTTGGTTGTTCGCGGATTTGCGGTGTTGAAAGGTGAACGTACACTTGGTGCGATGTTGAGCGCGATGAGGCCGCTTTTGGGACTGGTGGTGGGGATGGCTTGGGGTGGGTGTCATGCACCGGCGCTGGCCCCGGAATCGTTGCAGGAGTTGGAAAACGCACCGGGGGATTTTGTGGTGGAGCTGGCGGTTGTTGAGGGCGATCCATCGGATGAAGCGGGGGAGGCGCGAGCGGTTCAAACGGTGTACGTGTTGTGGCCTGATGGGTCGTTGCACCATGGAGTGGATCGGGTGCGAGTGCGTGAGGCGGATTGGCTGCCGCCGCTGGTGCGGGTGCTTGGTCGGAAAGAGATGGATGAGGTCTGGCTGAAGGTGCGCGAGCTACGGCTGGTGCAGCCGGGGAGGCTCGATGAGCCAATGAATTTCAAGCTCGCGATTCCGGGGGCGAGCGAGGCGATGCATGTGGGGAAGTTCGCGGGCGCCCAGCGGCGGTGGAGCATTGTTGAACGTTCATACGTTCACGACTCATTCGTATCGCCACTGCAGAAGCTGGCACAGTACTTGGCGGAGCTGGCGTGGGTTGGTGAACGTGGTGATGATGGACGGCGAAGTTCACCGCCGAGGCGCGGGGGTGGCCCAGGAGAACAAGAATGAACCGTCTGCAGCGAAGCCAGGTCGCTGGCCGGGTCTTCTTCCTGTGCGTCCTCTGCGCCTCTGTTGTGATTCTTGAGGGGTGTGCGGGGAACGGTTCGCGGATGGAGAGCGCGACCGGAGGCGTTGAGCTATCGCTGTTTGTGCGCGATGCGACCGGGGCGGAGATGCTGTATGACGTGAATCGCGATGGGACGTTGAGCTTTGGCGGGGGAATGGATGCGCGGCTTGGGAACACGACCTGGAAGGGGGCGATGACCGAGGAAGAGATACGACAGTTGCGCGAACTGTTGAGCCGGCAGGAGTGGTTCAAGGCGAAGCCGCGATCGACGGATGAGCCTGAAGGGGTGCTCTACCGGGTGAGCATCAACGCGCCGCAATCGCGGCGGCGCTTCACCCTGAAGGGCGAGCACGAGAGCGTGAAGCCGGTGCGGGAGTTACTTGAGAAGGTCGCATTGCGTCGGTTGGAGGGGGATTTGGAGCGGTTGCCCAAGCCGAGCCTGGAGCGGAGGCCGTGAACGTGCGCGAACCGCGGGCTTCGGCCACGCGGCTATTTCGCGGTGAGTGAAGCGAATGGCGAGGTTTCGGACACGCGAGCCGCTGACAGGCGCTAGACTTTGATGCAACGCATTTCAGCGCTCTCTCGAAAGGATTCACAAGATGCATCGTGGTTTTCGCGCACAGCGGCCGGCGTTTTCAATGATCGGGATGTTGATCACGATGGTGTGCATCGTGGTTCTGTTCACGATCATGATGACATCGATGAACAAGGCCATCACGGGCCAGGGATCGCAGCAGGCGGGTACGGTGCGATCGGTGGAAGATGAGCTGTATTTGTATTCGCTGTTTCAGTCGATGCTGGCGGGGGCGGGGGAGGGAAAGGGAACGTACCTTGTGCCGAGCGAGCTGGCGGGGGGCCGGGACACTTCGCTCAACACGACGGCGAATGTATTCTCAGCGATGGTGATGCAGAATTACTCGCCATGCAAGCAGCTGATCAGCGGGAACGAGTACAGCCCGTATGTGTGGGAGAAGGAGAATTACAACTTCACGGCATACGACCCGGCGAAGAACGTGCGCTGGGACACGACGTTCATGGCGAATCTGAAGGCGGATTCGAATGTGTCGTTCGCGCACATGCCGCTGTACGGCGAGCGCTACACGAAGAATTGGAAATCGACGCTGGATTCGACGTTTCCCATACTGGGTAATCGGGGGCCGAAAGATGGAATTGGCGGCGTGGATTTTCGCTCGTGCGGGAAGAACGGCGTTTGGGGCGGGCATCTTGTGTTTGGCGATGGTCACATTGTCTTTGTGAATGATGCGACGCCCAACGGCGTGGTGTTTGAGATGCAGGGCCAGCGGTATGAGGACAACATTTTCAAGATGGATGGGGGACCCAACGGCAGCGACGCGATTCTGAGCTTTACGAAGGAGATGGGCAAGCAAGGGCCGGAGTTGCAATGGGATTGAGCGAAGGAAGGCGAATCACTGAGGCACGCTCAGAGACGTGACGAATGTGAGGTATCGCACATGCGAGGCGTCTCGCGGCTAGAGGTGGTTGTGGTCTTGACATGCGTGGTGTTGCTCGGCGCGGCGGCATGCGTCTTCCTGTCGCAGAAAAGGAAGGTCGCTGGCGACAGCCGGGATGCATATCAGCTGCGGAACATTCATACCGGTTGGGTGACGTTCTCTCACGAGTTTGGGGGTGTCTTTCCGACGCCTGGACTCATCAATCGTTTGCCGTTCAACGGCCAGGAGGTGCCGGGAAGAGGACCGGAAGACGTCAGCGCCAACACGACTGCGAACCTCTATTCGGTTTGCATCATGCACAACTATTTCACGCCAGAGGTTTGCGTATCGCCGATTGAGCGAAATCCGAACGTGAGGGTCAAGGAGGACGATTACAACTATGAAATCTACGACGTCAAGAATGATGTCTATTGGGATGGCGGCTTCAAGGCCGACCTGATCACTGGATCAAATGTGTCGTACGCGCACATGCCGATCGTGGGCAAACGGAAGGTGATGGAGTGGAAGGACACATCGAATTCAGAGTGGCCGATCCTTGGGAATCGAGGCCCAAAGGATGGCAAGCTCGATCACCCTTCGTACACCCTCAGTCAACATGGCACGTGGTGGGGATACATCATTTCCAACGACAACGCATACGGGTTCTATCGAGTGGGCAAGAATGAGAAAGACCATCAGGCCTTGATTGAAGACCTTTTCTCAACAGATGATGTGAATGGCAGCGATGCGATTCTGACGTTCACCAAAGAGGTCAGTGAGGACGATGCGGTGCTTCAGTTTGATTGAAGCACAGCGCGGGATACAGCCAACGGTTGGGGGGCGGCACAGGCGAGACGCCTGTGCCACCGAAATTACCTACACTTGCTCTGATGGAAGCGGCCGAGCTGATTGTTGGGATTGATCTGGGGACGACCAATTCACTGGTGGCGGTGTGTGATGAACGAGGACCGCGCATCATTCATGATGCCAAAGGCCGGCCGCTGCTGCCATCGGTTGTGCGCTTTGGGGGAGGCAAGAGCGAACCTGTCGTGGGCTACGAGGCGCGGGAGCACGCGGTGGAGTTTCCCGCGCAGACGGTGTACAGCGTGAAGCGACTGATGGGGCGGGGGTTTGGGGATGTGCAGGAGGATGTGCCGCATCTGACGTATGCGGTTGTACCGGGCGAGCACGACACGGCGCGGGTAAACGTGGATTCGCGGGTGTACTCGCCGCAGGAGATCAGTGCGGTCATTTTGCGGACGCTGAAGGATCAGGCCCAAGCGGCCCTGAGGCGCGAGGTGCGCAAGGCGGTGATCACCGTGCCGGCGTACTTCGATGATGCGCAGCGGCAGGCGACGCGAGATGCCGGTCGGCTGGCGGGCTTGGAAGTCGTGAGGATTGTCAATGAGCCAACGGCGGCTGCTCTGGCATACGGGATTGGAGAGCGCAGCCGCGAGCCGCAAACGATTGCCGTCTACGACCTCGGAGGAGGAACGTTTGACATTTCGATTCTGCAGGTAATTCCGGGCGCTCCAGATGGGAAGCAAGAAGCCGAAAGTTTCTTTCAGGTGCTTTCGACGGCGGGCGACACGCATCTTGGCGGTGATGATGTCGATTGGATGATCGTAGAGTCGGTGCTCGGCGAGGTTCGAGAGCAGTTTGGCGCCGAGCTGAAATTTGGCGCTTCGACGCGGCAGGCGCTGCGGAACTTCGCTGAGGCGACCAAGATCAATTTGTCGTCGGCCGATGAAGCGTCGCTGCAAATCGACCTGGGTGATGGGCGCCGCTATTCGCGCACACTGACTCGTCACGAACTCCAGGAGATGATTCGGCCTTGGGTGGAGCGGACGATTCGGTCGTGCGAGCGCGCGATGCGGGATGCCAAGTTAACGCCCAAGCAGATCGATCGGGTGGTGATGGTGGGGGGTTCGACGCGGATTCCGCTGGTGCGCGAAATGGTGGGTGCGTTCTTCCAGACAAAGCCGTACACCGCGCTTGACCCCGACCAGGTGGTGGCGCTCGGCGCCGCGGTGCAGGCTTCGATTCTCTCGGGCCTGAATCGCGATGTGCTTCTGCTGGATGTGATTCCGTTGAGCCTCGGGATCGAAACAGTGGGGGGGGCGGTCGCCAAGCTGATCATGAGGAACTCGACCGTGCCGGCGCGGGCGACGGAGATGTTCTCGACCAGCATTGACAATCAGACCAACGTGAAGATTCACGTTTTGCAGGGAGAGCGGGAACTGGTGAAGGACTGCCGGAGCCTGGGGGAGTTCGATTTGCGCGGCATACCGGCGATGCCGGCGGGGATTCCACAGGTGGAAGTGGAGTTTCTGGTGGATGCGAACGGCATATTGAACGTGACCGCCGGTGAAAGGCGATCGGGCAAGCGTGCGGCGATTCAGATCGTGCCGCGCCACGGGTTGACGCGCGAGGAAGTTGAGCGGATGGAGGCGGAGTCGCTGGCGCATGCGCGTGAGGACATGCACGCGCATCGAGTGGTCGATCTGGCGGTGAATGCGGCGCTGGACATCAAGTGGATTCGCGAGGCGATGAAGCGCGTGGGCGCGGGACTCGATTCGACGTATCGGCGCGAGCTCGAGAAACGGATCGAGGAGCTACACCAGTTTGTCGAAATGTCGAGAGGAGATTCAGGGAGTATTGATGCTGATGCGTTTCACCGCGCCAAAGAAGAGCTGGATCGGGCGTCGGTTCGGTTGCATGAGGCGGCAATTACCAAGAGTCTGCAAGACGAAGACGTCGCGATCGAAAGGTAAGAGACCGCAGCGTTTGCGATGCGCCGCATGGGTCTGGCCCTGGCGCGCACCGGGCCACCGTTGTGCTTTGGAGCGCTGAGCTACCAGCCCGGCGAAGGCCTCTGAGGCGTCGCCATGGTGCCCAGCTTGCGCTCCAGCGCGTCCATCACCTCGCGGGACAACGGTTGCTGACGTCGGTCATTCACCAAGCGGTTTCATGCGCGGCACATTCCCGGATGGCCAGCTCCACCGACGAGCCTTCCTGAGCGACGTCTCACGGCGCGCTCGTAAGGCAAATACGAGGAAAGTCCCTAGTCCCAGCGCGCCGAATGCCCCGCTATCTTCCTCTTCGGATGATCGAAAGACCCAGCCGATGTGCCCGATCGTCCTGAACCGGCAGATACTGAGTGACACAACACGTTCTGGTCCGCTGGTCACGAGGCGAGGGGCTATGACCGTCACCAAGAATTTTGAAGCCCGGCCCGGATGGGGGATTCCGCTCCGGAGGTCTGTCATCGCAAGAGTGGGAGTTGGACTTCCACACGCTCGCCAACTCGATCTCGCAGCTGGCGTGGATGGCCGACGCCGCCGGCTACATCTTCTGGTACAACCAGCGCTGGTACGACTACACCGGCACCACCCTCGAGCAGATGCAGGGCTGGGGCTGGCAGAAGGTTCACCACCCCGACGAGGTTGGACGCGTCGTCGAGCGAATCCGGCGCGCCTTCGCCACCGGCGAGCCGTGGGAGGACACCTTCCCCTTGCGCAGCAAGGAAGGCGAGTACCGGTGGTTCCTCTCGCGGGCCCTGCCCATCCGCGACGCCGATGGGCGCGTGGTGCGCTGGTTCGGCACCAACACCGACGTCACCGAGCAGAGGCAGGCGCGGGCCCAGGCCGAGGCGGCAGTGCGCGTCCTCGAGGAGGCGCGCGGGGCGCTGCGCGCCAGTGAGGAGAAGTATCGCTCTCTGGCCGACCTCATACCGGGAATCGTCTGGACCGCCCGTCCGGATGGCTGGATCGATTACGCCAACCAGTTTTGGCTTAAGTACACCGGATTGACAATGCAGCAGACCGAAGGTTCGGGATGGACCGTGACTGTCCACCCCGATGACCTCGAACGCGTTTCTCAACTCTGGGGCAAGGCCCTGGACATCGGCGAACCCGTCGAGGTCGAGTACCGCATCAAACGGGCCGCTGACGGCGTGTATCGCTGGTTTCTTGCCCAGGGCCGGCCAGTGCGCGACCGTGTGGGGGGGCGCATCGTCAAGTGGTTTGGGTTGCTCACCGAAATCGAAGATCAGAAGCAGGGCCAGAAGGCGCTGGAGCGCCAGAACGACCTGGTGCATTTGCTCAACGAGGTCACGGTCGCTGCCTACGAGGCGGCGACGGTCGAGGAGGCGTTGCAGGCTGGGATTGACCAAGTGTGCGCTTATACCGGTTGGCCGGTCGGTCACGTGTATGTCCGTGCCGACGACAGTTCCCAGGATCTGGTTCCAACCACGATCTGGCATCTCGACCGTCCTGAGGACTTCGAGAGTTTTGTGCGGGTGACCGAATCGACCCCTCTCGCCGCAGGCGTGGGATTGCCGGGGCGCGTGCTGGCCGGGAAAGAACCAGCCTGGATCATGGATGTCACGCAGGACGAGAATTTCCCGCGCGCGAAAGCGGCAGCCAACCTTGGGGTCAAGGGAGCGTTCGGCTTCCCCGTGTTGACCGCGGATGGAGTCGTCGCAGTCCTGGAGTTCTTCACCAGCGAGCCCAAGGAACCCGACGAAGTGCTGTTGCGGGCCATGGCCCAAGTCGGCATCCAGCTTGGGCAGGTCTTCGAGCGCAAGCGTGCGGAACGCGCCCTCGAAGTAGTCAACGCGCGCCTTCGGCAAGACCTGGAGGCGGCCGCGCGCATTCAACGGGCGCTCTTGCCCACCGCCCTCCCCGACAGCGACCGGGTTCACTTCGCCTGGACCTATCAGCCCAGCGCTACCCTGGCGGGGGACCATTTGAATATCTTCCCTCTCGATGAGCGGCACGTGGGGCTGTATCTGCTCGACGTCAGCGGGCACGGCGTGCCGGCCTCGCTGCTGGCCGTCACCGTAAGTCGTTTCCTTTCCCCAAGTGCCGACGCCTCGTTTGTGAGATTCCCCTCTCGCGACGGCCAACCGGCCCGGTTCGCCCGACCCAGCGAAGTCGTCGAGCGCCTCAACCATCAGTTTGCCAACGAACTGAAGGAGATGAAACAGTTCTTCACGCTCTTCTACGGCATCCTGAACTTAGACACGCTGGAGATGAGCTATGCGATCGCGGGCCACCCGTGGCCGATCATCACCTCGCCAGGCGCCACACCGCGCGTGCTCAAGGCAAGCAGTTTCCCGGTCGGCATCGTCGAGGAGGTCCAGTCGAAAGATGCCGCAGCCGTGCTGCGGCCGGGCGAGCGCTTCTGGCTGTACTCAGATGGACTCCCGGAGGCGATGAGCCCCCAGGGAGAGGCCTTCGGGATGCGCCGATTGAGTGCCGAGCTTCAATCTCTGGGCGCTACCCCGCTCAGTGAGGGCCTCGACAACCTTTGGCAACGAGTGAAGTTGTGGACCGGGGGCGGCAGTCCCCAGGATGACGTCTCCGTGGTGGCGCTCGAGATCAGCGAAGACCCGTCGTTCAACGATCACACTGACGCGAGTGGGCGGGTCGGCCCCGAACAACCACAGAATCCTCCGGAAATATTGAGGGAGCGGGCGAAGGCGGCGCACAATGCGGCGCACTTTCTTGCGATTCTGACTCCAAGCAGGATCCGGTGACGCCCCGCGATCCTGACCTCGTGGAGGTGATTGACCGCTGGCCTAGCCTACCGGCGGCGCTCAAGGCAGGCATCGTGGCGATGGTCCGGGCATCCGGGCTTCAACAATGAGCCTACCTCAGCGCCTTGAGGGGCGAGCCCAGGAAAGACGGGGTTTGTCGAAGCTGCAGCGCACGATCCTGCAGCTCGCAATTGCCAACGGCAAGAAAGACCCCGGTTGGGGATGCGTTGTCACGCGGCTCGAGGTGCTTGAGGAGCACTATGGTTGGCGTCGAGTTCTCACTGGCAAGCGACGGACATCCCCCGCGTTCAGTCCCCAAATCATCGGTCGATCCCAGTACTCCGCAGGGCAAGTCAGTCTGAGCAAAGCGGTGAAACGGCTAATGGCCCGTGGCCTCTTGGATCGTTGGCCAAATCGCACAGTTCTCACGGAGGCAGGCATCAGAGTCGCCGAAGCGCTCCTGGAATCTGTGGCTAATAGTCAAGGCGGGAACGGCTAATCAGAACTACACGCGCGCCGGACCGAACAAAACCGGACACCTAAAAAAGGCGTTTTCGGCAACCCACGCGGCAACAGGTCCGCTCGCCGAACGACGAGGCGATGACCAGGGCCAGCGCCATCGCCGCAAGCTGCTCAACCCACAACGGCTAGTTCTCCGCATGGCAACGGCTAATTTCGCGACCAGTACGCGCGCACGCGCGAAGCAAAGGCTGCACCTCCTTGAAACGCCGCTCTGATCAACGTAGCGTTGCACAACCGGGCTTCCCATTGACCATCCATAGCGAGCACACAACTGGTATTCGTTCAGATATCGCGCAAAGAACGTCGCCGATGCAGGTCGGAATCGATGTAGGTAGAGGCGCTGTTGGAGTTCCTTGCGTCCCAACCGATGCAGCACTTTCCGGCAATTAGTTGTAGCTCCATGTCAAGAGCGGCGCGTTGGGATTGATCGTTCCGGGCTTGTGATCGTCGGGAAGCTCACCGCCCTTGGGATGTTGTCTTGTCCACTCTATGACGGCGCGAGTGGCAAGAGGCAACGAAACGGTTCGCGGCTTTGTCTTGCTCACACGAATCCGGACGAAGCACGTCTCGACGCCATCAAGCGTATCGCGAAGCCACAGGTCAACGACCAGCGCGCTATCTTGCGCGCGAGAGCATCGCGCGGGCTACTGGCTGTACGTCGTCGAGCGCGCCAGCGAGCCCGACGCCCGGCTCATCAGGATTCAAGACCCCTCGGGCAAGGCCCGACCTTCACCTTTGATCACGGCTGGCGCGCGATCGCCGCGCCCGATGATTGGCGTGAGTCCTGGTTATTGGGTTTGCTGGGTGGAGGGCTGGAGCGGTCGCCATTCACCACGATCTCGAAGGTCGTGCAGGTTCAGCCAGCGATCTTTGCGAACCACATAGCCGCGCTGAAACACATTGCCCGAGTGGGACTTTCTCTCCGTCTCGAACTCCATTGACAGAAGGGTGAAAGCATGATTGAGACTTATCGGTTCAGCTTTCGGAAGCAGCGGAATGATACAAGCGCAGGGTCGTAACTGAGGTTCCTTTCCTTGCCGGAGCGACATCAGTTGTTGTCCCTTGAGGGTAACTTCGGCGAAGAGGTAATCAGCGGTGACCTCAGGCCAAGGTTGGTCGATAAGTTGCTTCTTCTTGTCGGCAGGGATGACATTGGGTCCCAAGCCAAGATAAATCCTTCGGCAAGAACTCTACCACGTGCTCTGCCAAGAGTTCGGCCAGTTCGTCGGCATCAACCACCGAGTCCGCGTCGATCGTCAAATCCGCAATTGCGCCATCTCGGAGGCACGGTAAGGTCTGACGGCCAATAGGCTTTATTTGGCCATTCTCAAACTGGACCTTGTAATCGAATCGTCTGTCGATAGCGATCGATGGTCACGACGCATGCCTTTGAAATCAGGACACCTGGACGACGACACGCATTCCGCGCAAATGCTATCAGGGTCGTCCTAAGCCCCATTACGACGTAACGGGGGTCGCTGTCTCCGCGTCCTTATGGACGAACGCTGATGATCGTCTTGCCCTTGATCCGCTCTGTCGGGTTGAAGGCGGCAACGGCGTCGTCGAGGGTCGCGACGTTGCCGATGTTCGTCCGCAGTCGTCCGTCCCGCACCCGCCGGACGATCTCACTCAGTTGGGCGCGATCGGGTACGAC
>JAKEEP010000269.1 GCA_022616475.1 Phycisphaerales bacterium
GACTGATTAATCGAAACGCCGATTCCGAGACGGCATCTCGCATGCATGTTGGTTTTCGGGATTCCTCCGGCCTGCCAAAGCCGTCTCGTCGCTCAAGACGGCAGCCAGAGTTATCGGTCCCGTCGAACGGCCCGCTCTACGCTGGGCCGGTCGTTCATCCCCGAAGAAGGGCCGGGGGGACCGTTAGCGTGAACGGGCGTCCTCATCATCATCGCCTGGCAACGGTGTGCTCCTTTCGGAAGGTTCCCGGTCCCCGGGGTTCTTGAATTCCGGGGGGTCCGGGCCGCTGCTGGGCCAACACATTTGGCCCAAGAGGTCGCTCAATCATCACGTGCACTTCGATAGACTCGTTATCTATCGCACTGACGAATCAGTGACTTTATCGGTTCTACGAACGAAGTCAACCGGTTGAATCGCGCTAATTCTGCGTGAAAAGCCGCTCATTCAGCATGACCGAATGAGTAGCTTCCGCTCGATGTTCAATTGCGAAATGAGCGGTTCGATGTCGGTGATATAACGCCGGGCGTCTTCGGTGTACCCGGCCGTCGGCTTGAGCTCGGGCATGATCGACTGGAAGTAGCGGTTGAGCCGGAGCATCATCAACTCGCGCACATACTTGGCGATCATCGATGCCAGCGCCACCGGCAGGTGCGCCGATTCCGCTTCGACAAGGAAGCTGATGGTGATGAATGAGCCATCGCGCTCCAGGCGGTAGCGGCTGAGCGTGTCGGTCTCAGCAAGGATCTGAATGTGCGTCCCCGGCCAGGCGCGGAGCAGGTCATCGAGATAGTGAGTCCGGCCGCCCTGGCGATCGACGACGACGCGCGGATGCTCGGTCGGCCAGCGCGACCATATGGCGTCGATGTGACGAAGCACTGAGCAGAAGTTCACGCTCGACTTGGTTCCCATCGCTTCAACTTGCTGGTTGAACACTTGGGTGTCGATGGCTTCGCAGCGCAGATCCTCGCAGGTGATCGATTCAGTAAGCATGGTTTTGCGCAACCGGGCCGCGGCAATGCGAAGCTCATCGAGCGTGTGCGCCACCGGCAGTTGGGTGCTCGAGTCGTACCAGGGAGCCGAGGAGATAGCGGCCTTCAAGTTCGACAGAAGGTCGCCATCGCACCCCGGACAATCGCTCATCGCCATGTGAACACCGAGCACGCCGCGTTCGAGGAATCGCAGCGGATGAACGTTGCCATCATTGGGCAACTTGATCTTCTTGGAATCGTCGATGGCAATGCGGCGGCGGCGATCGGCTCGCTTCTTGCAGACCGCTTTCTTCAGTCGCTTCCACAAATCGCAGGCCCCGGCTCGATCGGGGTCGTGATCGGGGATGGTGAACACGCTGTAAGCCACGCACAGCGGTCCGAGCATCGGGCCGTAACCCGCTTCATCGATCCCTGCGTAGATGAGCATGCGCCGCATTGTAATTGCCCGTGGCAATGCTGCAGCCGATTCGTGCGAGACTCGAACGTCTACCTACAATCGATGCTATGGCTCCCCGAAAGCCAAAGGTTCTGGTGGCGATGTCAGGCGGCGTGGACAGTTCGGTTGCCGCAGCGCTGTTGCTGCGCGAGGGGTATGACGTCGTGGGCTGCTTTATGCGGTTGGGCTCGCCGGGTGAGTCGTTCGATGAATTGATTGAGGACGCCGCGTCTGACGAGCCGTCCCACTGGTGCCGTGGCACAGGTGGCGCGAGCAGCGAGGAAGACGGGGGTTCACGCAAATCGCGAAGTAGCAAGCGGCTCAGGATCGGTCATCAGGGCTGTTGCTCGATCAACGACGCCGCCGATGCACGGATGGTCGCCTCCAAGCTCGGCATTCCGTTCTACGTCTGCAACTTCAAGAAGGACTTCGGCCGGATCATTGACTACTTCGTCGGCGAGTACAACGCTGGCCGCACGCCCAACCCCTGCGTGCGCTGCAACGACTGGCTGAAGTTCGGCAAGCTGCACGACTACGCACAGCAAATCGATGCGCAGTTCGTCGCCAGCGGGCACTACGCGCGAATTGAACCCGCCGAAGCGACGGAGCGACGGAGCGACGAAGCGACGAAGGAAACTCGGAACTCGCAACTCGGAACGCGAAACTATCCGCGATTGCTGCGTGGCGTCGATCACACCAAGGATCAGTCGTACGTGCTGTTCGGAGCGCCGCGCGAGCGGTTGGCAGAGATGCTTCTGCCAATCGGCGGATATCGAAAGCCATATGTTCGCGAACTGGCGCGAGAGTTTGATTTGCCGGTGTTCGACAAACCCGATTCGCAGGAGATCTGCTTTGTGCCCGACAACGACTACACGGGTCTGGTGGCGCGACGAACGCCTGAAGCGCTTCGGCCGGGCAAAGTGCTGGCCAGCGACGGAACCGTGATCGGCGAGCATGCCGGGCATCAGCATTTCACCATCGGTCAGCGCAAGGGTGTGGGCGTGGCGCTGGGCCATCCGGTGTATGTCGTGAGCAAGGATGCGTCGGCGAACACTGTGACCGTTGGAGAAAGGGAGGAGTTGCTCGCCGAGCGATGCGTTGCCAATGAAGCCAATTGGCTCAGCGATGAGTCGCATGAGTGGCTCCCGTGCGCGGCAAAGATCCGTTACAACGCGCAGCCGGTCCCGGCGCGAGTGCGAAGAGTTGGTTCATTGGATCGCGCGATTGAGGTGGAGTTCCAGGAGCCGCAGGCTGCGGTGGCGCCGGGACAGGCCGTTGTGTGCTACGACCATGATGCGGTGATCTGCGGCGGGTGGATCAGCGCGGCTGAATAGAGCGGCGCGATGCATCAGCGAAGTGTATCGCAAGCAAAATCTTTGAGAATTTTTCTGTGGCAACACGTTGTGCACAAGCCGTGCACAAACCGCCGCCACCTGCAAAGCCCGAATTTTTCGCGAGATTCGGCGCTCGCTCCCGGCGCAGTTGTCAGCTCATCCACCGTCGGCATCACAATGTGTTTTTTCATTGCACGTTTTGTGAGCGGCGGTACATTGGTTTTCGATTGGTGGGTTCACTTGAGAACCACAGAGAAGCTCGAAAGAGCAAGCTCATAGAGGCTCAGGTGAAAGGCACAATCGCCGGTGCACGACCGGCGGGCCGCAGCGTGCAAGGCGGCTCGACGCGAAGGCGGCGGCTGGATGCAAACGCTCGCACGGCAACTTGAGGCTCGCTTCGGCGAGGCCACATGCCCGAGCGAGTGCCAGCCAAACGTGGCGCGTCAACGTGTTCGAGGCGGCGAGAAATCGCCGCAGCGGACCGCGTGGAAGGGAAGGGACGCCAGACCCTCCCACGAAATATCGCTGGTTGAAGCTTCGGCTTCAGCCCGCGACGGGACCGTCAGGCTCCGAAAGGAACCTGCGACCCCGAGTTCGGCAAAGATGAAGGTCGCGAGCCTTCATCTCGTCCTCGGACAGATGCAGGGTTCGTGACCCGATTCTTGAGCCGAACAAGCAACGAGGCCTTCGCCACAAGCGTGGGCCTCTTGCGTTTTTGAGCCGAGTGCGTGCGGCACACCGAGCAATCCACAGATTTCACAGATCGCGCAGATCAGCACCGTGCGGCATTCTGTCCGCCCCATTCTCAAAGCTCTATCTGAGTCATCTGCGAAATCTGTGGATTCCGTCATTGATTCCGATTCGGGCGATGTTCTGCTGTCGGTCGGTCTGGCGCTGCATACATTCTCCGCATGCATGACGTCATCATCGTCGGCGGCGGGCCGGCTGGATTGAGCGCTGCGCTGGTGCTCGGCCGCTGCCGGCGAAGCGTGTTGATCATCGACCAAGGTAACCCTCGAAACGCCGCGGCCAAGAAAATGCACGGCTACTTGACCCGTGATGGGATTGGTCCCAAGGAACTGCTCCGACTCGGCCGGCGAGAGATTCACCGATACCGAGTCGAGTTCCGCAGAGGCGAGGTCGTCGATGCCATGCGCGGCCGCGAGCATTTTCAAGTCAGGCTGCACGATGGATCACGCTTTCGCTCGCGCAAGCTCCTGCTGGCGACGGGCGTGCGCGATCAGCTCCCGCGACTGCCGGGCCTGACCGAACTCTATGGCAAGAGCGTTCATCATTGCCCATATTGCGATGGCTGGGAATGGCGCGATCGCGCGCTCGCAGCCTTTGGCGAGGGCAAGCGCGCCATTGGACTGGCGCTCTCCCTCAAGACTTGGAGCGATGATGTCGTCGTCTGCACCAACGGTCAACGCGGCGTTCGTGCCCGCTTCGCCAACGCGATCGAGAAACACAACCTTCGCGTCTTCGAGCAATCGATCGCGCGGCTGGACGGGCGAGCCGGCAAGCTCCGCCGAATTGTGTTCGCCGACGGTTCATCAGTGAAGCGCGATGCTTTGTTCTTCAGCACCGGCCAGCGGCAGAAATCCA
This sequence comes from Phycisphaerales bacterium, assembly GCA_022616475.1. Taxonomy (GTDB): domain Bacteria; phylum Planctomycetota; class Phycisphaerae; order Phycisphaerales; family SM1A02; genus JAKEEP01. The sequence continues at coordinate 4,365 of JAKEEP010000269.1, forward strand.
TGCTGGCCGAAAGACTCGGCTGTGAGTTCGACCGCAAGGGCGGTGTTGTGGTTGACAAACGTGAGCGGACGAACGTGCCAGGCCTGTTCCTCTGCGGCGATGCCTCCAAGGATGTCCAATTCGTGATCAAGGCCGCCGCCGAGGGGGCAGTTGCGGCCGTCACCGTCAATAAGGAGTTTCAGGAGGAGGAAGGTCGGGTCTTGTGATTCCCCCCGCGGCATCTACGATGACTCCATGAGTTTTTCATGGGACTTTCCCTATTCATCGCAGCGCATGCCGGTGCTGGCGCGAAACATCGTCGCAACCTCGCAGCCGCTGGCGGCCCAAGCAGGCTTGCACATACTGCGGCAGGGGGGCAACGCGATCGATGCAGCGGTCGCCACCGCCGCCGCCATGACCGTGATCGAGCCAACGACGAACGGCATCGGATCGGACGCGTTCGCGCTGGTTTGGTTTGGCGGCAAACTTTACGGGCTGAACGGATCGGGACGCGCGCCCAAAGAGCTTGCCTCTTCGCGGTTCGACGGTATGAAGGAAATGCCCCGGCAAGGGTGGGATCCCGTCACGGTGCCCGGAGCTGTTTCCGCGTGGGCGGAGCTGTCGAAGAAGTTCGGCAGGCTGCCCTTTGCGAAGTTGCTCGAGCCGGCGATCGAATA
>JAKEEP010000270.1 GCA_022616475.1 Phycisphaerales bacterium
CGAAATGCGCCGCGGCTGCATGTCGCCGCAAACGCTTCGACTCTTCAAGATATCGAGTTCGCCAAGCGCGAAGGAGCCGAAGGCATTGGCCTGTTTCGCACCGAAATGCTGTTTCTGGAGCGCACCGAGCCGCCCCCTGAAGAGGAACAGTTCAGTGTGTATGCAAGCGCGGTCAAATCGCCGCGAGAGAGGCCAGCTTTCCCGATCACTTTTCGCACGCTGGACATCGGCGGCGACAAACCCGCGCCGTATTTGCGGTTGCCGCCCCAGGAGAATCCGTTTCTCGGCCTGCGCGGGATTCGAATCTACGAGCGCTTTGCGGACTTGCTGCGATCGCAGCTTCGCGCGATCATCAGGGCCTCGGCGCTCGGGCCAGTGAAAGTGATGGCCCCGATGGTGTCGAGCGTTCGCGAGGCGTCGTGGTTTGTGGAGCGCGTGCGCGAGGTGCAGAATGAGCTGCGCGGTGAAAGGATCGCGTTCGCGCGCGACATGCCCGTTGGTGTGATGATCGAAGTGCCCAGTGCTGCGTTTGATATCAAGGAGATTGCGAAGGTTGTTGATTTTGTCAGCATTGGAACCAACGACCTGACCCAGTATTTCTTCAGCGCCGATCGCACCAACCCGGCAGTGGGGGGGTTGTGCGATCCGTTGGAGCCGTCGTTCCTCCGGCTCTTAAGAACGATCGTTGATGGCGCGCGAGGCAGGAAGCGATGGGTTGGTGTCTGCGGTGAGATGGCGGGCGAGGCTCGGACTCTTGAATTGATGGTCGGTTTGGGAGTCGACGAGATCAGCGTGTCCCCGGCGCGCGTGTTGGAATTGAAGGCGGTTCGAGCGGCACTCAAGGTGGAGGATTGTGGCAGGTCATTCAGAAAGGCTGCATCGATGCGAGACGCCTCACAAGTCCGCACGTTGTTGGCGGCCGACCGCGCGCGCAGCGGTCAGGCGATCATCGATCGGGACCTCGTGAGCATCCGCAGCGCGGCCACAAGCAAGGTCGAAGTGATCAAGGAGCTGTCGGAAATGGCGTGGGCCGCAGGGCGGGTTGAGAACGCTGCGGACCTCGAGGAGGCGCTGTGGGCGCGGGAGGAGACATTCTCAACCGCAATCGGATTCGGCTTTGCGGTTCCGCACTGCAAAACCGACGCGGTTGGAACTCCAATGATCGCGCTGGTCAAGCCAGCGACGAGCATCGATTGGGGTTCATCCGACGGGGAGCCGGTTCGGGTCGCGATCATGCTGGCGATACCCGCAGTGGCCAAGGAAGCCTCGCGCCTTCACATGGAGCTGTTGGCACGGTTGGCACGCAAGCTCATGCACGAGAAATTTCGCAACCGGATTTTGAGCGCTGATCGCCCAGAATCGGTGGTTGCGGCGTTGAAATCGGCTTTACAGGGGGATTAAGACAAAGGATTGCGGTGTGGAGGATCGATAAATATAACTTACGCCATAGCGGATGAGGAAGAACGAGTCAGGAGGATTGGCCATGAAACGGATGTCTTTGGCGGTGTTGACGGCGATGTGCGCGACCATTTTGAATCCGACTCACGCCCAGGAGGCGACGGTGAAGGCCCCGGCAGATGCGCCTGTGAAGCCGCCGGCGGTTGACCTTGCCGCGCAACCGACACTGTACGTGGTGGGCTACGCGCACCTGGATACGCAATGGCGATGGTGCTACCCGATCACGATTCGCCAGTACATCGCCGACACGCTGCACGACAACTTCGCGCTGATCGAGAAGTACCCGAGCTATATCTTCAATTTCAGCGGCTCGCGGCGATATCAGATGATGAAGGAGTATTACCCCAAGGACTACGAGAAGCTCAAGCAATACATCAGCGCCGGGCGATGGTTTCCTTGCGGCTCTTCGGTGGATGAGTGCGATGCCAACGTTCCCTCGGCCGAGTCGCTGGTGAGGCAGGTGTTGTATGGGAATCGGTATTTCCGCCGCGAGTTCGGCGTGGCCAGCGATGAGTTCATGCTTCCGGATTGCTTCGGGTTTCCCGCCGCGCTGCCCAGCGTCTTGGCGCACTGCGGGATCAAGGGGTTTTCGACCCAGAAGCTGACGTGGGGATCGGCTGTTCCGATTCCGTTCAAGGTCGGCGTGTGGGAGGGACCCGATGGCAGCAGCGTGATCGCGGCGCTCGATCCGGGGCCGTATGTCGGCGAGGTGCGCAGCGACCTGAGCGCCAATGACAGCTGGCGGACCCGCATCGAGAATAATGGCAAGACCAGCGGGGTCTTTGCGGACTATCACTACTACGGCACCGGTGACACAGGCGGGGCGCCGACCGACAAATCCGTCGAGATGGTTCACAAGAGCATCACCGCCAAAGGCCCGGTGAGAGTGATCTCAAGCCAGGCAGATTGGCTTTTCAAGGCGATTTCCTCCCAGATGCGCCGGCAGCTGCCTCGATACAAGGGCGAGTTGCTGCTGACCGAACACTCGGCGGGGTCGATCACCTCGCAGAGCTACATGAAGCGGTGGAATCGCAAGAACGAATTGCTGGCCGATGCCGCCGAGCGCGCCGCTGTTGTGGCCTGGTGGCTTGGCGCTGAGTATCCAGCGCGGCGGTTGGAGCGAGCATGGACATTGGTGCTCGGTTCTCAGATGCACGACATCTTGCCCGGCACTAGCCATCCCAAGGCCTATGAGTATTCGTGGAACGACGAAGTGTTGGCGGCCAATCAGTTCGCGGCTGTGTTGACGGACTCCATTGGCGTGATATCCAGCGCGCTTGATACGCGCGCCAAGGGAACGGCAATCGTTGTCTTCAATCCTCTTTCAACCAATCGGGAAGACGTTGTCGAAGTCGAACTGCCGTGGAAGGGGCAGGCCCCGCCGGGAATGCGAGTCATCGGTCCCGACGATCGTGAAGTTCCCGCGCAAGTGCTTGAAGTGCGCGATGGGACGCTGCGATTTGCGATTCTCGCGGCTGTGCCTTCGGTAGGTTTTGCGGTGTTCGATGTGAAGGCCGCGGAGCGGGCGCCGGCCACCGGTTCGCTCAAAGTGGCCGAGCGCACGCTGGAGAATGAGCGCTATCGGGTCACGCTGAATGACAACGGCGACATCGCGTCGATCATGGACAAGACGGTATCGCGCCAGCTGCTCAAGGAACCCACGCGGCTGGCGTTCATGTACGAGAAGCCCCGGCAATGGCCGGCGTGGAACATGGATTGGAAGGATCGCCAGCAGCCGCCGCGGAGCTTTGTGGAGGGCCCGGCCGAGTTTCGTATCACCGAGCGTGGGCCGACCCGAGTGGCCATCGAAGTCGCGCGGGCGAGTGAAGGCTCAAGTTTCATTCAGACTGTGCGACTGAGCGCGGGAGCTGCCGGGGATCGCGTTGAGGTTCACAACTTTGTCGAATGGAACACGCGCGAACGGAGTCTGAAGGCCGCATTCCCGCTCACCGTGAGCAATCCGAAGGCGACCTACGACATCCAGGTCGGGACCATCGAGCGCGACAACAACAACGAAAAGCGCTATGAAAACCCCGCCCATCAGTGGTTCGATCTCACCGACGCATCAGGCGACTATGGCGTGACGGTGATCAACGACAGCAAGTACGGATCGGACAAGCCCGACGACTCAACCCTGAGGTTGACGCTGCTGTACACGCCGGGGATATCCGGCGACTATCAAGATCAGGGCACGCAGGATATCGGCCGGCACGAGATGGTGTACGCCGTGGCCGGGCACAAGGGGGGATGGCGGGAAGCGATCACTCCGTGGATAGCAGCGCGCGTCAACCAGCCTCTCAGGGCGTTCATCGTTCAACCGCACGAAGGCTCGCTGGGCAAGGTGTTCTCGTGGGCCAAGGTGAGCGCTCCTGGCGTGATGATCCAAGCCTTGAAAAAGGCCGAGGACGGCGACGGCGCGATTGTGAGATTGCGCGAGCTGACGGGAACGCAGGCCGCTGGCGCGGGCCTGCGGTTGAGCGAGCCGATCCGAGCGGCTCACGAATTCGATGGGCAGGAACGCCCACTGGCGCCGGCTACCGTGACCGAAGGGGTCCTGACGACCGACGTTCGCGGCTACGCGATGCGGGCGTTTGCGCTCAAGCTGACCCCGCCGCCGGCCAAGATTGCCAAGCCGGTCTCGACTCCAATTGATCTGCCGTTCGATGCCGATGTGGTGAGCCAAGACTCCAAGCGCGATGATGGATCGCTCTGGAACACCTATCCCGCCGAGCAACTGGGCGCTTCGATCGCCTGCGGCGGAACGACCTTCAAGCTGGGTGACGGGGCAAGCGGTCAGATGAACGCGGTGCTCTGCCGTGGTCAAACGATCGATCTCCCCCAAGGCGATTTCAATCGGCTGGAGATTCTTGCCGCTTCGGTCGAGGGTGATCAAATCGAGACGTTCGCGATCGATCGCGAGCAAACGCAGGCGCTGATTCCATCTGGCCGGGGGTACATCGGGCAGTGGGACAATCGAGCGTGGACTGGCTCGGTCCCCGAAGTCGCGTTCAGCTGGTCCACACCGTATGGAGGTCTGGCCCCAGGGTACATCAAGCAGGCTGAAGTCGCGTGGTTCAGCTCGCACCATCACACACCCGAAGGCGACCAATACTACGACTATTGCTATTTGTTCAAGATCGGCATGGACGTGAAGAAGGGCGCTAAGCAGCTCACCCTGCCCAAGAATGAGAACATCATGGTCCTGGCCGCGACGCTGGTGAAGTCCAATCATCATCGCGCGACGCCGGCCGGCCCGCTCTTTGACGTCCTTGATGATCGAACGCTCGACAGCCCGCTGATCGAACCTGCCGGGGGGACATTCAACGACGTGACGCAGGTGCGGATTGATCCGCAATTCTACGGCAGCACGGGCGCCATCCGCTTCACCATCGATGGAAGCGAGCCGACTGCGGGCGCGCGCAAGTATGAGGGGCCGATTTCGCTCAATGAATCGGCGACTGTGCGCGCGGCAATGGTGGGAGCCGACGGGTCAATCGGGCCCGAATCGACGGCCCAGATCACGATCGATGATCGAACGGCGCCGCGCGTCTTGAAGGCCGTGCCCGCGTTTGATCAGCCGATCATTCGGCTGTTGCTCTCCGAGCCGGTGGATCAATTCTCGGTTTCGATCGGCGCCAAGTACCTGATTGATCCGGGCGTCAAAGTCAAAGCGGCGGAACAGGTCGGCTCGCCGGATCGGATCATGCTCACGCTCGATTCACCGCTCAAGCCCGGCAAGCTCTACTCGCTGACCGTGCGAAATCTGAAGGACGATTCACCGGCGAAGAACTTGATGGCCGAAACGGTGCTGTCGATTACCGCGCCGAGTCCGCTGTATCGATTAGGCGAAGTGCCGCCCAACCAGTGGGGCAAGCCCATGCCTGTTCCGGCCCTGCCGGTCAAGGGGGATTCGCCCTGGACGCTGAACATGTTTGTGCGCGCTGAAAAGCAGCCCGAGAATCGAACCGTCATTGCTGGCTTTGGCGCGCTGGATGGAACGGCGGACGGCGGAGGGCGGTATCTGTGCAAATTCGCCAACGGTGTCCATTTCTGGAGCCGGAACCGCGATGTGCAAGGCAATACTCCGTTTGAACTCGGGAAATGGCAGATGCTCACGGCGACCTACGATGGCGCCAGGCTTAAGCTATATAAGGACGCCAAACTGCTGGGTGAACGCGAGGCGAAACTCACAGGTGAAGAGGCTGTGGTGCACGTGGCGCCAGTTGATCCGTGGGACAAGAAGCGGCGCTTCGAAGGGCAGGTTCGTGAGTTGACGATTTGGGGCTCCGCCTTGGATGAGGATGAGATTGCTTCGTTGCAGAAGCCAAGTCCGAGCCAGTGACCAAGCGGCGCGTCGATGCGCCGTGGTGACGCTCTGTTGGTGGATGGCAGCTGCCCAACCGTGCGCGGCGCATCCCGGATATCCGGCCAGTGTCCTCGCGCATATCGACACGGACGGGCGCATCGCTGTTCATCTTCGCCACGATGTGCTGGCGTTTGCGCTCAACGAAACGCCGGCGTTGATCGGCGATGAGCCGATGCTTGCGCTCTTGCGCGGCGCCCCCGAAGAGCTTCAGAACTCGTTGCGCCAAGCGCGCGAGCGGCTCGACTCGCAGTTGGAAATCCACGTCGATCAACAATTGCTTCGATTTGAACTCGTGGAGCATCCCACGATCGAGCAGATCGAAGATACGGCGCGGCGTCGCGATCGGTTGCCAATCATGCTCGAATTCGCCGCCGAGGCTCGCCTTCCCGTCAACGCGGCCTCGGTTTCGTTTGCATTTCCCGAAGTGCTGGGCGAAGTGATTTTCACGATCGAGCGACCTGGCGCCGAGCCATTTACGATCCCGCTTCGGGCGGGCGAGCGAACGCCGGAGTTCGACCTGGTTTGGCCCGCCGAACCGGAGGACTCCCGCGGGCCAGGCGATGACGCCCTGCTCGACAACGCAACACAGCGGCCTGGGCTGGGAAATGCGGCCGTGGCGTGGCGGTTTATCGTGCTGGGGTTCGAGCACATCGTTCCGCGAGGTCTTGACCACGTGCTTTTTGTGCTCGGCCTGTTCTTCTTGAGCGTGCGAGCGCGCGATCTGGTCGTGCAGCTCACAATGTTCACGATCGCGCACTCGATCACCTTGGCGCTGGCCACCCTCGGATCGGTCGATCTGCCCGCGCAAGTGGTCGAACCGGTGATTGCCGCATCAATCGCCTTTGTGGCCCTGGAAAACCTGTGGACGACTCGGTTGCATCGCTGGCGGCCCGTGATCGTGTTCGCCTTCGGGTTGGTGCACGGCCTGGGGTTTGCGGGCGTGCTGAGGGAAGCCCAGATGCCAGCGGCTGCGGTGCCGGCCGCGCTGATTTCGTTCAACATCGGAGTCGAGCTTGGTCAACTCACGGTCGTTGCGCTTGCGTTGGCGCTCGTGGGATGGTGGCGATCCAAGCCGTGGTATCGGGCGACGATCTCGCTGCCGTCGTCAGCCGCGATCGCGTGCCTGGCGCTGTATTGGGCAGCCGAACGAACGCTCTAAACGCTCGCCTGACACGCCGCCCAAGGAGCCGCGCCAGTTGCGATGCCCAAGTCAACGGCGTACGCTTCGCACCCATGAAGATTTCGGAATTCATCAAGCATCACTATCGACACTTCAACGCGGCCTCGGTAGTGGATGCGGCGGAAGCGTACAACCGGCATATCGACGCTGGCGGGCAGATGATGGTGACATTGGCTGGAGCGATGAGCACGGCCGAGTTGGGAATCTCGCTTGCGGAGATGATTCGCAAGGGGAAAGTCCACGCGATCTCCTGCACCGGCGCCAATCTTGAGGAAGACATCTTCAATCTCGTGGCGCACGACCACTACGTGCGAATTCCCGACTGGCGCGATCTTTCGCCAAAGCAGGAGCAGGAGTTGCACGATCGGCACATGAATCGTGTGACCGACACGTGCATTCCGGAGGAAGAGGCGATACGCCGGTTGGAAGATGCGGTTCTGGATGAGTGGACGCGAGCCGACAAGGCCGGCGAGCGGTATTTCCCGCACGAATTCTTCTATCGGATCCTGCTCAGCGGCCGGCTCAAGAAGTTCTATCAGATCGACCCGAAAGACTCGTGGCTGCTGGCGGCGGCGCAGAAAACTCTTCCGATCGTCGTGCCGGGCTGGGAAGACAGCACGTTGGGAAATATCTACGCGGCGCACTGCATCGAGAAGGATGTGAAGAACGTGCACACGGTGCGCAGCGGCGTTGAGTACATGACGATGCTGGCGGAGTGGTACACCAAGACGGCCAAGCCGATGAAACTGGCCGGCGCCCGCGCCGATGAATCGAAGGGCCAACGAGGCGAGAAGACTTCGAGCAGCATCAGTGTGGGCTCGATTGGTTTTTTCCAGATTGGCGGCGGAATTGCAGGAGATTTTCCAATCTGCGTCGTGCCGATGCTGCATCAGGACCTGCGGCGGACCAAGGTGCCGCTGTGGGGGTATTTCTGCCAGATCAGTGATGCGCCGACCAGTTATGGCGGATACAGCGGCGCGATTCCCAACGAGAAGATCACCTGGGGCAAGCTGGCGATCGATACGCCAAAGTTCGTGATTGAGAGCGATGCGTCAATCGTCGCGCCCCTGGTGTTTGCCCATGTCTTGGGCTGGTAGCCCGGAGAGTTAGGCCTTCGGTTTTCGCTGCAACGCGCTCCAAACCAATGCACAGGAAACAACTCCAACGCTAGCTAGTTCAGCGGCCATACGGTCGTAGGCAATGTTCTCACTTTCGTTAATTACAACATACAGGTCGTGCATGACTCTCCTTTGTTGACTCCAGCCCGGGTCATCGAAGAGGAATGCGCGCACAAAGATGGTTTGGTGTTCCTCCCGTTCAGTAGTCCTCGATTTCGTATCAAGCTCGATTCTCCATGGCGGGAAGAACGCAACAGAAACGAGCGCAACAACCGCGCAAGATATGACGAGGGTCGCGTGCCGCAACAGCAACCCGAGAACCGCCACGACGCCAAGGATGAAAAACAGAGCACCCATTAACTTCCGCAAGGATACTCCATAAAGTCGCCTATACAAGGCGGTCATCGGCCACTCTGATTCGTTCTTACCCAGTACTCCCGAAACGCCTCCAGCCTCGGCAAAGACTCACGATCCTTGACGCGATTGGTCGCCTTCTTGCTCGCGATAATATCGTCGATGTGGCAGACGAGAAAGCCATCAACTTCGACGTGTCGGCGCCATGCGTCTTCGAATCGTTCGATGCCGTCGGGCGCAACGATGAGATCGAGGTCGAATGGGCCATTCTTGAGTTGAACAAAATCCTTGCCGCGCTCGATGTTCTCGATGTCTGTGGAGGAAAGATCGAAATGGAGGTCACGCAATGCTCGCACGATAGCGCGGCCATTGCCTGGGGATTTGGCAACCAGAACGTCAGCATCTTGAGTGGTGTCGGGGAATCCCAGCAGAATCGCTCCCGATTTGCCAATGAACAGGTAGCGCACGCCATGGCGCCCGAAGGCGTCGCGAATCTCCTGAGCTTGACGGTAGTCAAACGCTGCGGCCATACCCCAACCATGAGGGCAAGTTTTCTTCGCACCAGCGCCGGTACTCAGCCGTGCTCTCCCAGGCGCGAGACCGGGCGTCGTCCATCACCGGCTTGTAGGTCTTAATGAAGGCATACTTAAAGCGCTGTTCTAAGGGCCGGCGAGCGGCGGCTTCAAACTCTTCAAGCCACTCACGGGGAATGTTCGAAAGGTCGGGCATCGGGGAGGTATCGGGGTTATCCGGCACGGCGGCGAGGGACGTGATTCACGCCTGAGCGTGTTCTGCGTGTCTGGGCAAGCTTGCGTAGCGCTTTGTTCACGGCTGCCGAAGTCGGGAAAACCTTCGCCACATCGGGCTCGAGCAGCACCACATTAGTGCCTTGGGAGTATCTCGCGTAATACTTTCCGCGCACGCCGCCGCTGAAATCGTAATGATCAAGCATCTCTGCCTTCGGTCGTTTCCTATTCGCCTTCTTCATACGTTCGTCTTTCGCGTCGGTTAGCTTTCGCGCGCTGATGATACGAATTATATCCTCTCGATCTGCATGTACGACAACCAGGAGCCGTCGCTGAGCTGATGTTCCGGTTGTCACGAAACGATCCTCGATTCGGGAACTGTGCAGCGGATCGGGGATGGTGATGGCCAGCGGATCGCCAAATACAGTTGATGCCTCTTGGAAGCTGACCTTGTGCTTTCTATCGTTCTCCGCGGCCTTTCGTGGATCCCATGCGAATCGCTGCATGTGCGATTTCCTATCGCCGCGCGAAGATCGTACTCAGAAACCGGTACACGAGCTTGGCAGCGACGAAGTCGCTGGCCCACAGCTCCTTCTTGGGCAGCAGCTCGACCACGTCGAAGCCGATGACGTTGCGCTCGGCCGTCAGCATTTCGAGTAGTTGGTTGACTTGATTCCAGCTCAGCCCGCCGGGTTCGGGGGTGCCGGTGGCGGGCACGAGCGAGGGATCGAACCCGTCCAGATCGATCGTGACGTACACGTTCGGCCGCTGCTGATCGACGGCGGCCGCCATCCAGTTGTCGGGCTCGGTCGTGATCGTGTGCGCGTAGAAGACCCGCTGGGGGTCGAGTCGTGCGACCTCTTCGGCATCGATGGCGCGAATGCCGACCTGTGTGATCGGGGCAAGCTCGCGAGCGCGGGCCATCACGCAGGCGTGATTGCATTTGGAGCCCAGGTATTCCTCGCGCGTGTCGGCGTGGGCATCGATTTGAAGTATCGAGAGCGAGTCGCCGTATTTGGCCGCGGCGGCGCGGAACGCGCCGATCGAAATGGAGTGTTCGCCGCCGAGCAGGACCGGGAACTTAGCGGCCGTGAAGAGTGCGCTGGTTGCCTTTTGGACCTTGTCTGCGAGTTTGTCGGGCGAGCCGGCGTGTCTGATCGGCGAGAGCGTTTGAATGCCGCGGCGGTAGACTTCGCTGCGGGTGGGAATGTCGTAGAGCTCCATGTTCGCCGATGCGGCGATGATGGTCGCCGGGCCCTTGTCGGCGCCTTTCTGCCAGGTGCTGGTTTTGTCGTAAGGAATCGGCAGAACCGCGATCTGAGCAGTTTTGGGATTGCGGAACTCGGCGGGCAGGCCGCCGAAGCCGGGCGGGGGTTTCTTGGGCATGGGGGCGGATGATAACGGAGCGGTAACCGAAATCCGGGTCTTCCCCCCTGCGGTCGTCAGACCCGGCGTGGAAACAAGATTCACTCCAGATACGTGTAACCCGCTAGGCCGCCTTCGTAGGCTTTGCTCAGCGACTGGCTCTCAGAGACCGTCAGTCGGTTGTCGCGCACTGCCAGCTCACACTCGCGTCGAATCTCCTGGCGGAGCTTCTCAACGTCGTATTGCACGTAGTTGAGGACATCGCGGACGCTGTCGCCGTCGACGACGTGGTTGATCCACCACTTGCCGTTCTCATCCAGGCGGATGTGAACGACGTGGGTGTCGCCGAAGAGATTGTGCAAGTCGCCGAGCGTCTCCTGGTACGCGCCGACGAGGAAGGCCGCCAGGTAGTACTCATCGCCATGCTGAATGGGATGCACTTCGAGCGTTTTCTTGATGTCGCGCAAGTCGACGAAGCGGTCGATCTTGCCATCGGAATCGCAGGTGACGTCGGCGATGATTGCGTGCCGGGTCGGCTGCTCGTTCAAGCGGTGAATCGGCATGACCGGGAAGATCTGATTGATGGCCCAGATATCCGGCAGCGATTGGAAGATCGACAAGTTGCCGAAGTAGGTGTCGCCCAGGTGAGTTTCGAGGTCCTGAAGCTCTTCGGGGATCGAGTCCAAATCGCGGCACTTGTCGCGAATCTTGGCGGTTGTGGCCCAGAAGAGTTGATCGACGATGCTTCGATGCTGCAGGCTCAGGTGGCCGACGTTGAACAGGTTCATCGCCTCTTCGCGCGCCTGAAGTGCATCGTGGTAGCACTCGAGTAGGCGGCGCTCGGAGACGTTCTTGAGGGCATCAAGCAGGTCGAGGATCGGGCGCGGAGTCTCATCACCCATCTTGCCGTTGCCATTGATGGATGAGTACTCCTCCGGAACCATGAAGCGATCAGCGCTGTTGGAGCCCAGGATATCGAAGACCAGGACGCTGTGATGCGCGACCATGGCGCGGCCGGACTCGGTGATGATCGTTGGGTGCGGGATTTCCTCCTCATCGCAAACGCTCATCACGCGATAGACCACGTTGCTGGCGTATTCCTGCAGCGAATAGTTGGTCGAGAACTCGAAGTTGGTCTGGCTGCCGTCGTAATCGACGCCCAGTCCGCCGCCGACATCGAGGTACTTGAGGCCCGCGCCCATTTTCGAAAGCTCGACATAGACGCGCGTGAGCTCATTCACGCCGGCGTTGACGTTGCGGATATCGTGAATCTGGCTGCCCAGGTGGCAGTGCAGTAGTTGCAGGCAATCCTCCATGTTGTCGCGCTTCAGCAGAGCCAGCACTTCGAGTGTTTCCGAGATAGAAAGGCCGAACTTGGCCTTGGCGCCGCTGGAGTGACGCCAGCGACCTGCGCCTGGCGAATTGAGATTGACGCGCACGCCGATCTTGGGCCGGATTCCAAATCGCTCGGCCTGCTTGATGATCAGGCGCAGCTCTTCGATATTCTCGATGACGGGAATGATGGTGCGCCCAAGCTTGGCGGCGAGGGTCACGAACTCGACGTAGCGATCTTCCTTGAAGCCGTTGCAGATGATCAGGCTGTCGGGCGTGCTGGTGGTCATGCCCATGACCGCGAGCAGCTCGGGCTTGGAGCCGACTTCGAGTCCGAAGCCGAAGTTCTTGCCGCAGGCCTGGATTTCTTCGACCACGTGGCGCTGTTGATTGACCTTGATCGGGTAGACCGCGCGGTACTTCCCCTTGTAGCCGTGCTCGGCGATGGCGGACGTGAACGCCTGATGAAGATCGGTGAGGCGCCGGTGCAGCAAGTCGTTGAAGGCGAGGATGACGGGCGTCTTGATGCCACGCTCTTTCAGTCCCTGAATGACCTCGTAGAGGTCGATCTCCGGATGAACGGTCTTGAGCGGGCGCACGACAACGTTGCCGGCTTTGTTGACATCGAAGAAGCCGCTGCCCCAGCGGTGGATTTGATAGAGCTCGCGCGCATCATCCACGGTCCAGGCCGGCTCCAAGCCACGTCGAATGGGCTTCGGGGGGGCCGGTGGAGCGATCGTTGGAGCGGTGGCGGTCGAAGAATGTCTTTCCATGGTGGTGAGTGTACGAAAGTTTTCGACGGATTTCTGCCCGGAGTTGAAAAAGGGTGCCAGTTGTCAGTTGCCAGTTGTCAGTGGTCAGTGGCTAAGAGACAGGTGCCGGGCAAGTCGAGATTGAGTCGTTGCGTCCGCAGCCCTGACACCTTTCCCTCTGCTACTGTTGATGCATGGTCGAGCGGTTGACGATCAGAACTTCCGGGCAGGGATTGCACGAAATCACCGATGAGGTCGCGGAAGTCGTGGCCAAGTCGGCGACGGCAAGCGGGCTCTGCACGGTGTTCGTCCAGCACACTTCCGCCAGCCTCATCATTCAGGAGAACGCCGACCCGTCGGCACGAAGAGACTTGGAGAGCTGGCTCAATCGGCTCGTGAAGGAGGGCGACGCCATCTACACCCACAAGGAAGAAGGGCCCGATGACATGCCTTCGCACATCAAGAGCGCGCTGACGGCGACCTCGCTGGCGATCCCAATCGTCAACGGCCGGCTGGCGCTGGGCCGGTGGCAAGGGATCTATCTGTGGGAGCATCGGCGGCGCGGGCATGAGCGGAGTGTGGTGGTGCACGTGGGGTGAAACGTCTAAACGTCCAAACGTCCAAAGTGTGGTCGTGAGGGGTGAGACGGTGAGGCGGCGAAACGGTGAGACGGTGAGACGGTGAGACGGCTGTCGGACGCCGCGTCTGACGAGCCCCCCCTTCTTGGGGGGCGAAGGAAGACGGGGGTAGCACCCGCGCTCACTGACACTCCTGGCAACGCCTGATTTCCCTCTCCCTTTCCGGGGACCCGGGACGGAGAGGGCAGGTCTCCACAGGCGACTCGCCGTGGCGAGGTGAGGGTGTTCTCCCGACCAGTCATTGAGTCGTTCGTTCCGCGAGTTCCGCGAGTTCCGCGGTGAAAGGTCGCCGGCGCGCGCGGAGCTGTTGCTCAAACCATCAGGTTCACCGCCGAACACGCTGAAATCGCGGAAACGACGATCTTAAGTACCCTTTCCGCGCGTTCCGTGCGTTCCGTGGTGATGATTTGAGTTTGGGCAACAGCTGCGCGCGC
>JAKEEP010000271.1 GCA_022616475.1 Phycisphaerales bacterium
ACCCCAAAACCTTCGCAATCCGCTCCAGCCCCCACTCGCACTCATCGCGCGTGATCACCAGCGGCGGCGTAATCCGAATCACCTGCCCCGCCGTGTCTTTGCACAGCACGCCTTCCCTGATCAGCTGCTTCACGATCGGCCCCGCCGGACCCGCGCTCTTGTGAATCTCAATTCCATTCAGCAATCCGCGCCCTCGCACTTCCTTGATCCTTTTCGATTTGATCCCGCGCAGCCGCAAGCGCAGCCACTCCCCGGTCACCGCCGCGCGCTCCGCCAGCTCTTCATCCTTCATCACACGCAGCGCTTCTCGCCCCACCGCCGCTCCCAACGGGTTCCCTCCAAAAGTAGACCCATGGTCGCCCGCCTTGAACACACTGAAAATCTCCTTCGCCCCTACCACCGCCGACACCGGATACACCCCGCCTCCCAACGCCTTCCCCAGCACCAAAAGATCCGGCTTGATCCCATCGTGATCGCACGCAAACATCTTCCCCGTGCGCCCGAACCCCGTCTGCACCTCATCCGCGATCAGCAAAACATTCTCGCGCCGACACACATCTAAACATCGCGCCAAATACCCCTCCGCCGGAACATTGATCCCACCCTCGCCTTGAATCGGCTCAACCAGGAACGCCGCCGTGTTCGGCGTGATCGCCCGCTCCAGCGCCTCAACATCGCCAAACGGCACCAGCTTGAACCCCGGCGTCAGCGGACCGAAATGATCCCGGTACTGCGGCACCGCCGACATGCTGATCACGCTCACCGTCCGGCCGTGAAAATTCCCCACGCACGCAATGATTTCCGCCTTGTCCGCCGGCACGCCCTTCTTCAAATACGCCCACTTCCGCGCCGTCTTGATCGCCGTCTCCACCGCCTCGGCTCCGGTGTTCATCGGCAGCACCTGATCCATGCCGCAGAACTCCGCCAGCTCCTTGGCGAACAACCCAAGCTGATCGTTTTCAAACGCGCGCGAAGCCAGCGTCAACCTCTTCGCTTGCTTCAAAAACGCATCCATGATCCGCGGGTGCTGATGGCCGAAGCTCATCGCTGAGTACCCAGCCAGCATGTCCAGATACTGCTTGCCCTCCACATCGTGCACCCACACGCCCTTGCCCGTCGCCAAAACAGCCGGAATCGGATCGTAATTCGGAGCCGTGTACTCGCGTTCGATCTGCGCCAACTCCGCGTTGCTCGGCGCGCGGTCGGTCGCGGAACTCGGCGTACGGCGGCTGGCAATGTTGCTCGGAACTGACATGCGCAAAATTCCTCTCGCAAATGAGCCTAGGCCTGATATCGGCCCGGAAAAATCTCTTCCGCAGCCGCCTTCAACTGCACGATCGCAATTGCCTCTTATCGGCCGCACCACTCTTCAGCCCGCATCGCCTGGGAAACCCCCCGGCAGGTGCAGCACGGCATCCTGGTGGCTCGGGCATTCTGCCCGTGCGCCCACATGCCCGCAGAATGCCCACACCACCAATCTCAGATGAGGACACCACCCTTCGCTCTTTGGCCAAGCCCTCCCCCTTTGACCGATACCAGCCAACTATGCCCCAAATGCTCGAACAAATGGCTCCAACAGCCCTCAGCTACAATGACCGCGTGGGTATTGGAAGCATCCTTGTCGAACGCGGCTTGATCGCCGACAACCAGCTCGAACAAGCCATCGCCGAGCAGCATCGCACCGGCGAACGCCTCGATCAGGTCTTCGTGCGCCTGGGCTTTGTCAACCCTTCACAGGTCCTCGAAGCCATCGGCCAGCAGTTCGCCATGCCCATCGTCGATCTCAACACCATCGAGGTCAAAGACGACATCCTCCGCACGCTTCCAGCCAAACTCGTCTTCAAGCAGCGCTGCGTCCCCATCGATCAACGCAACGGCACGCTCCGCGTCGCCACCTGCGATCCCTTCGAGCTCACCGCCTTCGATGAGCTTCGCCTCCTCACTGGCATGTCGATCGAACTCGTCCTCGCCGATGAGCGCGATCTGCGCAAGTTCATCCGCACCCACTATGGCGTCGCCGGCGACACCCTCGATGAACTCACCGGCGACGAGAAAACGTCACCGATCGACGGTCTCACCGGCGCCGCTGCCATCGCCGCTGCTTCCGGGGGCGGGGTTGACCGCAACGAGCTCGAACAAGCCCAGGAAGCCTCCGTCGTCAAGCTCGTCAACGACCTCATGCTCGAAGCCATCCGCGAGCGCGCCACCGATGTCCACATCGAGCCCTACGAAGATTCGCTCTCGATTCGCTATCGAATCGATGGCCTCATGCTGCACGCCGGCGTCCCCCCAACCGTCAACCGCTTCCGCAACGCCATCATCAGCCGCCTCAAGATCATGGCCAACCTCAACATCGCCGAGAAGCGCAAACCCCAAGACGGCCGCATCACCATGCGCCACCGCAGCCAGGAGTACGACCTGCGCGTCTCGGTCATCCCCATGCTCTTTGGAGAAGGCGTTGTCCTGCGAATCCTCAACAAGTCCACGTTGCTTCTCAACCTCGAGCAGCTGGGCATGGATTCAACGCTCCTCAAGAAATGGGATGAGCTGATCAACCGCCCCCACGGCATCGTCCTGGTCACCGGCCCTACCGGCTCGGGCAAATCAACCACGCTTTACGCCTCGCTCCAACGCATCGTGAGCGATGAAGTCAAAGCCATCACCATCGAAGACCCCGTCGAATACCACGTCGATGGCGTGAACCAGATTCAGGTGCATCCGGAAGTCGGCCTCAGTTTCGCCACCGGCCTGCGCTCAGTGCTCCGCCACGACCCCGACATCATCATGATCGGCGAGATTCGCGACCTCGAAACCGCCGAAGCCGCCGTCCAAGCGTCGCTCACCGGCCACCTCGTCTTCTCCACGCTCCACACCAACGACGCCGCCGGCGCCATGACGCGCCTGCTCGACATGGGCGTCGAACCCTTCCTCGTCGCCAGCTCCGTCGAAGGCGTCATGGCCCAGCGCCTCGTCCGCCGCCTCTGCAACGATTGCAAAACTCTCTACACCCCTGAACCCAGCGACTTCCCCCCCGACTTCCCCCTCAACACTCAGCACCCACCAGGCCGACGCGCCAGCGAGGAATCCATACAGCCGCCGGCACTCAGCGCTCCCTCAGCACTTGGCGCCCAACCCTCAGCACTTCCCTCGCTCTACCGCTCCGCTGGCTGCCGCGAGTGCCGCAACACCGGCTACCGCGGCCGCGTCGGCATCTACGAACTGCTGATGATGACCGAAGCGATCCGCGAAATGGTCCTCGCGCGCCAGAACGCCTCCCGCATCGCCCAAGCCGCGATCGCCGCCGGCGACCTCACCCTCCTCCGCCACGCCGGCTTCGAAAAAGTCCGCAACGGCGAAACCAGCTTCCCCGAAGTCCTCCGCGCCACCAAGGCGTAAACCCGTTTATCGAGCGGCTCCCTCGCCGCTCCGCGCCCACGAAGCGCCGCGGCTCCGCCGCGCCCTTCCCTCCGGCAGGCGGGCTGAAGCCCGTCTGAACACCGCACACTCCCAAACGACATGTCCGCCCATCGCCCCAACGGGGCGCAGGAATGTAGCCACGGATGAAGCGCAGCGCAATCCGTGGTCAACATCACCCTCAAAATCGAAATCGCCCCGGCAGGGGCGAAGGAGTGCCTTCGCGCGCTCTCGGTTGACGCCAATTTACGTGACACTGGTGCCGCCGCCTTCCCTCCGCCACCCGCATTCGGGACAACCTGGATTTACATCCGGGTGAAGTTCCTGGCCACACTTGGGACACACCAATCCATAATCTTGGTTTCGCTCCTGATATTCGCGAGCGGATTCAACAAAACGCGCGAATTCGTCGACCGATCCGAATGCTCGCGACGGCACGATATAGGCTCGGTACGGATCAAGATAGAAGAAAGCGTGCGAGGGGATGACCTGAACTCTCAAGATCGCGAACCAGCGTAGGAATTGATGACCCGAAACCCCCTTCCAAGACAGACCTTGTGACGAGATCGCGAGCTGTTGGCGACCGAGCGCCGATCGGCCGTGGCCCGCTTTCAGCATCATCTCGATCATGCGCTTTGGGCGGTTCCGCAGCCACATGATCGTGTTGATCAGCATGTAACCCGCTACAACAACCAGGATAAACCGCGACCATGTAAGTCTCCCGCCCGTCACAGCAACTATCAGGCCAACGAAACCAGCCAACGCGACGAACGGGATCATCCAGTAGACAATCACAAGTTGCATCACAAGCCAATGCCACCAAGTGCGGCGCGCATGCGCTCGAGCAAACGCCACGAAGTCACTCTCCGACAACTCGTATTGGATCTCCCAACTGTCAGTCGGTTCAGCAACGGCGTCGCCTCGCATGAGCCGCAGCATACCCCCGCTGGCTGTTGGGCTGTGAGCACGATCCCACATCATCCGACCGCACCTGTCGCTCGCCCCTTCGTCGCTCAGTGGTCTCCGTGGCCCTCCGTGCTAAACACCTCTCTGGCAAGAGCGCGCGCACAAAACCGCCCTTCCCCAAAACCCAAATCCGCGCATTTTCGAAATTTTCTTTTCGCCCTTCTCAACCCCAAGAACCGCGTTTTTCACCCCTCCACTTCCGGGCGCGACACTCCCTGCGCGCGCAAACGACACCCTCGGCCCCCTTGTAGAGGGAACCGCATCTTTTCTCGCGCCCTCATTGCGCTCATCGATAGCCAGAACTCAGAACTCAGAACTCAGCACTCAGCACTCAGCACTCGGAACTCAGAACTCAGAACTCGGAACTCGAAGCTCGGAACTCCCCATGCGCCCCCTCCGCGCCTATCCCACTTTCTACTCCGTCGCTTCGCTCCTCCCGCGGAATCATCCCCATCTCTGTCAGATACACCGCCTTCAACAAAGCAAAGAACTCAAAAGTACAATTCTGCGCGCAAAAACTAATCCCCTTCCGTCATCAGCGCGCGCGCAAACTACTCCCATCCCACAAATCGCCGCGCGATCGCCCTCCCACCCCCACCCTCGCTTCACACCTTGCTCACCTGTTCACCTGCTCACCTGCTCACCGCCTCCCCCTTCGTCGCTCCGTCGCTTCGTCGCTTCGTCCCTCGCCCCCACGACCACCTCGTCCCACCCTCACCCCACCAACGTCCCAACCACCGTTATCCCCCTCCACCCGGCAACCTTCTCCCCCATCCCTGCGTACTCCTTCCAACCCTCTGCCGCCTTTTCCTTGACTCTCAGGGTCAAAACCGCGACACTGGCTGGTTACCCCATCCCTCGGGAGACAACTCCCCAGACGTGGGGTTTCTTACTGAATCGCACCCGTTCGGAGAATCCTCATGGCTGTTCGTTCTGGAGCTGGCACCGGCGTCGTCGTTTCGCTGGTCGTGTTCATCCTCACCACCGTCTTCCTTTTGATCCTGTCCATTGTCTTTTACGCGGGCAAGGCCAACGAAATGGAAGCCAAGGCCGGCGCCGAGTCTACGCTGAGCGCATATGTGCGCCCGAATCAGCGCAACAACGATTCGTTCAAGGCGATGGAAGCGGCAGCTCGAGCCGAGGGCAAATCGGTCACGCAATATCTCACCGACCGCTACGACACCCTTATCGGCTTTG
The DNA here is from genome assembly GCA_022616475.1 of Phycisphaerales bacterium. Lineage (GTDB taxonomy): Bacteria > Planctomycetota > Phycisphaerae > Phycisphaerales > SM1A02 > JAKEEP01. Next base: position 5,578 of record JAKEEP010000271.1, read on the forward strand.
CCGGCGGCGATTCCGCCGGCGGGATCGAGAAGCTCAAGGGCGACCTGGCGCGATTCAACCTCAAGGAGAACGAAACGCTCCGCAGTAAGATGCAGGACATGTTCCGCGACCTCAATGCCCGGCAGGAAGAGCTGACCGGCATGAAGACGCAGTTAACATCGCTCACCGATCAACTGGCTGAGAAGGATGCCCTGCTCAAGCAGACCACCGAGTCGCACCAGCAGGAGATGAACGCGGTCGAGGGGCGCATCGCGGGCTATCGCGACCTGACCGAGGAGTACCGCAAGAAGCTCGATGAGGCGATCGACGAGCTGGCCCAGGCGAAGGACGCGATTCGATCACGGTACGAGGGACGGGTCACCGAACTGCAGAACGAGACCGACCGGCTGGGCCAGGACCTGGTGCTGATGAAGTCCAAGCTCGATCAGCTCGAGCGGGCCCGGGCCGAGGCGGCTCTGCGGGCCACGCACCCGGGAATGCTGGTTGATGGCAAAGTGGTGGACGCGCCGAGCTCGAACGATCAGATCTTCATCGATCGCGGCTCCAAGGACCGCATCGTGCTGGGCATGACCTTCGAGGTCTACAGCGACGAGAATCAGATCCGGCTCAATCCGCAGACCGGCGAACTGCCTCGCGGCAAGGCCAGCCTGCAGGTGATGAAGGTGAACGAGACGACCTCAACGTGCAAGGTGACGCGGGCGGTGCCGGGCAATCCGATTATTCGCGGCGACGTGGTGGCAAACGCGATCTACGACCCAACCTACAAGTTCAAGTTCCTGGTTCACGGCAAGTTCGACATCGATGGCGACGGCCGGCCCACCGAAACCGAGGCTGAGTATCTGCGCAGCCTGGTGATCAACTGGGGCGGATCGGTCATCTCGGGCGACGATCTTCCGGGCGATCTGGACTTCCTGGTGCTGGGCGCCGAGCCGCCCAAGCCGCCGCCGCCGCCCGATGACGCCTCGGCCGTGGTGATCGACGACTATGTTCGCAAGAACGAAGCGCACGACCGGTACAACCAGTTGTTCCGCCAAGCCCGCGAGGCGCAGATTCCCGTGCTGAACTCGAATCGGTTCTTTATCTTGATCGGGCACACGGACCGGTAATTTACCAAATTCTCATTCGTGAACGTCGCGAGGCCCGCCCAAGCGGGCCTCGCCTGTTTTGCCCGCGGATTGAATACCATTTGCCCATGGCCGCCCAGCAGTCAGCCATCATCAACTGGTCGCAATACCTGGCGCTGCGCGCCGTCACGGGCTTCATGCAGTGCTTCGACATTGAGCAGAACCTGTCCACGGCCGCGTCGGTCGGCTCGCTCTTCTACCGGTTCAACCGCAAGCGCCGCAAGCGAGCGCAAGAGAATATTGCGCTGAGCTTTCCCGATTGGCCGGTGGAAAAGGTCAAACGGGTGGCCGAGCGATCGATGCAGCACATGTTCAAGTTGTTCATGGTTGAATCGTTCGTGACGCCGCGTCTGATCGCGCCCACGACCTGGGCCAGCCACGTGCGGCTGGGCGAGGTCGGCCCCCTCATGGACCTGATGGTGCGCGGGCAGCCGGCCATTTTCGTGACTGGACACTTCGGCAATTGGGAACTTCTGGGCGCGACGCTGGCGGCGATCGGCTATCCGTTGATCGCGCTGGCGCGGCCGCTCGATAATCCGTTGATCAACAAATGGCTGCTCGATGTGCGCCAAGTTCGCGGATTGAGGATCATCACCAAGTGGGGCGCGACGCCGATCTTGCAGGATGCCCTGCGCAACCACGGCCGCGTCGCGTTCATCGCCGATCAGAACGCCGGCAACCAGGGCCTGTTTGTGCCGTTCTTCGGGCGCTTGGCCTCAAGCTATAAGTCGATCGGATTGCTGGCGATGCGGTACAAGGTTCCCATCATCGCCGGATGCGCGCTGCGCATGAACGACCGTTTCCAATACGATCTCTCCTACAACGACATCATTTGGCCCCAAGAGTGGGCGTCGGCGCCGGATCCGTTGTTTTACATTACGGCTCGATACAACCGCGCCATCGAGCAGATGGTTCGCCAATCGCCCGAACAGTACTTGTGGCTTCACCGCCGGTGGAAGAGCCGGCCCAAGCACGAGCGTGAACACCAGCCCATGCCCAACCGGCTGATCGCAAAGCTCCAGGAGCTGCCGTGGATGACTCAAGACGAGCTATCTCGGCTGGTCAATCCACCTGTGGCGCCGGCGATTGACTGAAACATCGATCGTTTGAAAGTGGCACAGGCGTCTCGCCTGTGCGGAAACACGACAGGCGAGACGCCTGTCCCACCGATTTTTCTGATTGAACCCACCAAACACCGGCTGCCACGCATCCAGCGCGGCAGAGCCTGCTAGAATCACCGTCACCGATTGGTTGCTTCAATGATTCAATCCCAGCGTCTCCAAGGCCGAAGCGTTCTGATCGTCGATGACGACCAGGACATCCTTTCGAGCATCGATCTGGCGATGCGGGCCGAGGGCGCGCTGACCACGATTGTGACCGACGGCAACACGGCGGTGAGCGCCTGGCACGCGGGCAACCCGGATGCGGTCGTGCTGGACATGATGCTGCCGCGGCGATCGGGCTTCCTGGTGCTGGAGAAGATCATGGAGCATCCCGATCCGCCGGTGGTGGTGATGGTGACGGCCAATCAGGGCAAGCGGCACCAACAGTACGCTCAGAACCTGGGTGTGCATGCCTATTTCACCAAGCCGATGCCGCTGAAGCGGTTGGTCGATACGCTGGTAAAGCTGCTGGAAGGCCGGGCCAATCGAACGACCGCTGCGCCGGCCGAGGGTTGAAATCGAGTACAGTTTCGCTGTGCCCAGCCAACAGTTTGTGATTCTTTCCAAGCAGCCGGCCAGCAACAATGGAATGGCGCCGGTAGGGACGCGCTCGCAGATCATTCGCGATCTGTCGCACCACAACACCGCGCCCGAGCGCGAGGGCGATGATGTCCTGTACGGTCCGGGCATACGGCTGGAACTGCCGCCCGGCCAAGACCGGATTCAGCAGATCCTGATGACCGTGACCGAGGAGGAAATCGCCTGGCTGGTGATCATGCGGCTGGCCAAAACGTTTGACTGGAAGATTGTCGATACTGAAACCGGCCGCGAACTCAACGCCTGACTCCCTCTTGCGAATTCGATGTCCAACTCCGACTCAGGGCTAGACGCCATGACCGCCAAACCTGCCAAGACCACGTCCGCGACCCCGAGCCATCAGAACCTACAGGGATGGTCTGCCGATTCGTCCGATCCGGTTGCCCTGCACGCCGCGATCGAATTGGCGTTCAACTATCGGGGCGACGTTACGATCGTGCGCAAGTCATCCCGGGAGCCGATCGAAGGCTATGTATTTGATCGGCGTGGGAACGATTCCGCGACGGGGCCGCTGCTGAGACTGATTCCAAAGGGCACTGAAGACCGGGTCACGGTGCCGATTTCGGATATCGCGGCCCTGCGGTTCACGGGCAAGGATACGGCTTCGGGCAAGAGCTTTGAGAGCTGGGTGAAGAAATACGCGCAGAAGAAGCTGGCTGGGGAAGCGGCCAACATCGATGCCGACCCGTTGGAAGATGGTGGATAACGGGTGTTTGTGCCCGATGAAGCGAGGCTGCGTCCGTTTATATCGGCCTCATTGCTGAGTTGTGGCGGCTGGGGCCGCTGCCGCTCGCATCGTCAGTCGCGCTGATCCGATGTAATGTTTAACCAATGCTTGTTCTGCTAAGAATTGCTGGCGGGGTGGCGCTGCTGCTATTTGGCGTGCGGTATCTGCGGAAGGGGTTGGATCGGCTCTTTGGGGCCCGCCTGGGGCAATGGCTGCGCCGAGTTGCGGCACGCAGAGGACTGGCGTTCCTCACAGGCATCGGTTTGACGATCATCGCGCCGTCGAGCACGACCATGTCGCTGCTTGCGGTGCAAACCGTGCAGGCCGGTCAGATGACGGCCCGCCAGATGCTGGCCGTCATGCTGGGTGCGAACGTCGGTCTGACGATCCTGGTGCAACTGGTCTCGCTGAATCTGGACCATCAGGCGCCAATCTTCATTTTTTTGGGGTTCGTCCTGTTTCAGTACAGCACGACGAGCCGGGCCAAGGGGATTGGGCAGATCATCCTGGCGCTGGGTTTTTTCTTCCTGGCGATGTTCGTCATCAAATACACGGTGACCAGTGCAGGAATGGGGCCTGAGAGCGACGTGGCGAAGATCATCCAGATCGCTGAACGCTATCCGTTTTGGATCGCGGTCCTTGCGGCGGCAACCGCGACGCTGTTGCAGTCTGCGACGGCGGCCATCGGAGTGGTCATCGGGCTGGGTGCTGTGGACGCGGCCAACCTCAACCTCGCGGTGCCGGTGGTGATCGGGGCCAACATCGGTCTGGCACTCACGACGCTGATGGTGGGTTGGCGGCAGATCGAATCGCGGCGCCTGGGGGTCGCGAATTTGGCGTTGAAGCTGGTCGTCGCGATCATCGGATTCGCAACCATGCCGTGGCTGATCGATTGGCTCAACGGCTTGCCCGGCGAGCTGCCGCGCAAGGTCGCCAACGTTCACACGGGCTTCAATCTGGCTCAGGCGATCATCGGTCTGCCGTTGATTGGAGTGATCAATCTGCTGATGGAACGATCGATTCGCGAGTCGCCCGGCAGCCGGTCGCGCATCTTCGGCCCCAAGTTCATTCACACCGGACCGATCGACAGCTTCGCGCTGGCGACCGGCCAGGCCATGCGCGAGATCATGCACATGAGTGAGATCGTGCGCAGCATGCTTGGCGACATCTGGACGGCGCTGAAGACCGACGATGAACGGCTGGCTCGCGATGTGAGCGATCGCGACAACAAGGTCGATCTTTTGGATGCGGAGATCAAGCGGTTCTTGACGCGGCTGGTGAAGGAAGACATCGATCAGGGCGATCCGCTCGAGCAAATCCGCCAGCTTCAGTATCTGACGGAGCTGGAAACGGTGGGCGACATCGTGGACAAGAATCTCTCGGACCTGGCGCTCAAGAAAATGCGGCTCAAAGCGCGCTTCACTCCCGAGGGTGAGCGCGAACTCGACGACTTTTACAAGAAGGTGGTAGAGAACCAGATTCTGGCGGACACCGTGTTTGCGACGCGCGACCGCCGGCTGGCCGAGCAGTTGGTCCGCCACAAAGAGCGGCTGAACGAGTACGAGCAGGAGCTGCGCGACCGTCATTTTGCGCGGTTGAACGCGGGCATGGTTCAGGCACACGAGACCAGCGCGATTCACCTGGACTTGCTCACGCACCTCAAGCGCATCAACAGCAGCCTGTCGCACGTGGCGTACGCGGTGTTGCAGAACGGGCGGCGGGGTAAGAGCGCCGAGGACGTGGCGTTTGATTCGCCGATTTGATCGCGGGCCCTCACCCAGAGGACCGGTGCCTCTCAGTGCACAACGCTGCCATGGGAGTACCAAGGAAGGAATTGATCGGCGGCGGTGAAGAACAGGACCGAAGTAAAGAAGAGGAATGCCAAGGTGAGAATGCCCGAGAGAATTGCCACCAGGCCGCGCGGTTGGAATCGAAAGGTGGCGGCGACCGCCAGGCCATTCAGCCCGAAGAACATCATCTGGCAGCCGGTGATCGATCCGATCATGACGGTGGCGAGGTACTCGTGGAGAAGGCCGTTGATGAGAAAGACCAGGAGAATCCCGGCAACCGGGGCGCGGAGGCCGCCGGCGGGCTTGAACAGATCTTCATAGAGGAAGCGACCGGCTTCACGGTTGTATCGCCGCCAGAAATCGGCGGGCGTGACGGCGGCGATCGGGTGATGGCTCTGGTCCATGATGTTGCAGCCGAGCAGTCGCAGCGCGCCGGTGAGGGCGACAAACATGCCGTCGAACACGATGAGGTACATCGCGAAGAGCTTGACACCGTGGTCGAGCCAGAACGAGTAGCGGCCGAGTTCCTGTTGGAAAGCCCACGACAGCACAACGCTGCCGGCGGCAATCTCGAGAAGGCCGCGTGCCAGTAGTTTGAAGCTTGTGGCGCGGTCGTGCGGCGGCTCCATGATGTGGCGGCGGTGGCAGAGCACGTATGGATTGAGCCAGAAGGCGATCCATTGGCGAAGCGGCCGGCCGCGCCAGCATTCGGCACCCAATGAGGCATCGATGAGCTTGATTCCAGCCAGCGGGCAAAGGAGCACAACGACTCCCTTGAGCCATGCCGGCGCATGCGGGTGCGCAACGGCAAAGATGACCGGAAGCGCAAACGTGAATGCAGCAATGGCCGACACGAAGGCGGCCCGCGCTGGGCGATTCGCGCGAACGATCCAGAATCCTGCAAGCGAACTGGAGATCGATGCCACCAACAGAAGCGCTGCAAGCGGTAGCTGCTCGGGCACGAGAGATGTCTCCATCAGCGCGGCGTCAACCGGCCGCAGACGCCGCGCCTGTTTCGCTCATGCCGGCGGCTTCTCGAACTGTACGGCATAGACCGGCGGCAAGTTGCTCGAGACGGTCTGCCAGGAGTCGCCGCCGTCTTCGCTGATCCACAATGAACCGGTGGTGGAGCCGAAGGCCAAACGCTCGCCGCTTTCATCGATGTCCAAAGCGTGACGGAAAACCAGATCGTAAGCGTGTTTCTGCGGCAGGCCTTTGGTCAGGACTTTGAAGCTCTTTCCACCGTTGGTGGTTCGCGTGACCACGACGCGGCCGCTGTCCGGAATGCGCTTTTCATCCTTGATCGCGGGCACAAACCACGCGGTGTCGGGATCATCGGGATGCACCGCTACGGCGAAGCCGAACACCGAGGGCTTGACGTTCTTGACCTCGGTCCACGATGCGGCGGCGTCGGTCGATTTGAAAATGCCGTTGTGGTGCTGCACCCACATGGCATCGGGATTGGCCGGGCACTGCACGAGCAGATGCGGGTCCTGGATGTTGGTGTCGTAGGCGCGTTCCGGGGGCATGAAGTCAGCGCGCATGCCTTTGCCGCCGCAGTTCCATGTTCGGCCGCCATCGCGCGTGATCCACGCGCCGCCACAGGAGATGCCGAGCGTGATGTGATCGTGATCGCGC
>JAKEEP010000272.1 GCA_022616475.1 Phycisphaerales bacterium
GGCGCACAAGACTCTCTGCCCTCACCCCGGCCCTCTCCCAAAGGGAGAGGGGGATTTGACCGCTCTGATCTGGAAGCGCGCTGCCCTCCTGCATAATCCTCTGGAGAGGGTTGGGGTGAGGCCTGTTGCAACCGATGTATCGGGAACTTTGTGTGTCCGTCGCGCGACCCGCCCTCACCTCGCCACGGCGAGTCGCCTGCGGAGACCTGCCCTCTCCCAGAGGGAGAGGGTTCTACGATCACGCATGCCGCCGAGCGTCATCGCCATTGTCACCGATCTGATCTTCTCAACCAAGATCAGCTCGACGGCCTCGGCGCTTGGGGTTGAAGTGAAAACCGTGCGTTCCATCGAGAAGCTTCAGGAGAGGCTGATGAACCCGGGCACCACGCTTGTCCTCATCGACCTGAACGCCGATCTGGATGTGCTGCGCGCGGTGGAGTGTTCCCGGCAGTCAGCGAGTTTGCCGCGTACAATCGCGTACGTATCTCACGTGCAGGCCGACTTGATCGATGCGGCTCGACGCGCCGGCGCTCATGAGGTCATGGCACGCTCGGCGTTTGTCGCCAAGCTTCCGGCTCTGCTTGAGGCAGTCCGCACGCAGGAGGCACAAGCAGGCAACTTGGAAAGAGGTGAGCGATGAAGTCTCCCAGGATCATGTTCTTCTATGCGGGGTTCCTTCTGGCGTGCGGCCTGTATGCGTATTTGCAAGCGCCGCCCAATGCCAAGGCAACCACTGCGTTGATCGTGCCGTCAGTTGCGGCGGTCTTGATGATCGTGTGTGGAGTCATGGCCAATGCACTTGGTCGCAACCGAATAGTCGGCATGATCGGAATTCATGCCGGGCTGGTTCTCCCGCTGCTGTTCACCATCGCGTTCGGCCTCCGCGCCTACAAGACGTTTGACTCAGGCGGCGACGAGAAGCGGTACTTGGCCTACATCCTGTCGGCAATGACGATTGGAAGCATCGCCGCGTTCTTTGCGATTCTGGCCACGCGGCCTCCCAAGGCACAACGGATCGCCTAGCCCAAGACCACCGGCCAAACGAATCTGGCCATGATCTGAGTCAGGACCAGCGCGTAGATCCCGGCCACAATGTCATCAATGAGAATTCCAGTCCCGCCTGGCAGTCGTTGAAGCGATTTCGCCGGCGGCGGCTTGATAATGTCCATCAGACGAAACGCCAGAAATGCCGCACCGGCCAGACTCAGATTCCAGGCCAGCGCCTTGGGGGATGGCTCACTGCGCCAAGGCAGGAACAGCAACGCGATCGATTGACCGGCAATCTCATCGGCCACAACATCGGGCGGATCCTTGCGCCCAAATCGCCCTTCAGCGATCGATCCGAAACCGAGGCAGATGGCAGAGGAGATGCCAAGCAGAACCGACAACGAGACGTTGAGCGCCGCCGTGTACTCCTGATGCGATAACCGAGGCGCCAGCTGCCAGGCCACGATCATCACCAGCAAGACCGGCGGCAACGAGCCAATCGTTCCCGGGGCCGGACGCAGTCGCCCCAACCCCAATCCGGTAATCAGCGCCAACCCAAGTTTGTGACGCCTCATGACTCCCGGGCCTTTTCCTGTTTCTGTTCAGCAAGCATACGTTGCAGACCGAAGATGTACGGCATGCCTGACCAGACCGTGACCAATACTGTCAGGTATACCAGCACCTCGCACAGACGCATCGCCCAAAGGTTTTCGGATGGATGAAAATTGACGGTCAGGATCAGGATGATCGGGATGGTGAGCGATTGCAGAATCATCTTCGCCTTGCCGGACCAGAGCGAACCGAAGCTGACCCCTTCGGAAACGATGAGGCCGCGGATGCCTGTGACGAGCAATTCGCGCGCGAGAATGAGCATAACCATCCAGGGGTAGACGGCTGTTGCCATGTAGATGACGGGCTCGACATCGGTTTCGCGCTCGAACGCGAATCGCGGGCCGGTCATGTAGATGAACGCGCCCAGGATAAGGACCTTGTCGCAGAAGGGGTCCATCAACCGGCCGAAGAGTGATTCCACGTGCCACTTGCGGGCCAGGTAGCCGTCGAGAGCATCGGTGGTGACAGCGGCAAGGAAGAGGACGATGGCGAAGTTCGCCAGGGCGACATGCACATCGGGATACCGGTAGAAGTTGAGCGTGCCAAAGAACGCAGCCGCCAGGAAAATCCGCAGCACGGTCAACGCGTTTGGCAACTGACGACGAACAGCGCGATTCATGGGCAAATCTTACTGTCGATGGGGCTGCTGCGCTGCAGGCGGCCCAACGCCTTTGCCGGAGTTGCCAGAATGATCCATCAGCCATATCTTGACCGCTCGCTTGTTGCCGTTTGATCGAGCCTGTGGATGGATCCAACCCTCGCCTATTTTGCAATTGTGCTTGGCGCTGTCGCACTGTACCTGGTGTTGCGGCCGGGTTCCCGCGCGATCAAGGCCGCTGGGGCAATCCTCGGACTCGGCGCGTTCGCCTGGCTGTTGGTTGAAGCCGGTCGCTTGCTGGGGGCCGATGGCCGGCCCGAATCGTTCTTTCTCATTTTTAGCGTGATCGCAGTCGCCTCGGCTGTGCGATTGATCACCCATCCGAAGCCGGTCTACTCGGCGCTGTACTTCATCATGGTTGTTCTCAGCTCGGCCGCCTTGTTCCTGCTGCTGCAGGCCGAGTTCATGGCGTTTGCCTTGGTCATCGTGTACGCGGGGGCCATCCTGATCACGTACATGTTTGTGCTCATGTTGGCTCAGCAGGCGCCAGGTGCGGGACGGCCGGACGCGCAACCGGAATACGACATCGTGCCCCGTGAGCCCGGGGCCGCCGCATTTGTCGGGTTCATCATGCTGACGCTCCTGAGCTACATGGTTTTCACGGGGGCTCCGATGTTGCCGGTTTCCGATCCGCAGAAAGCCCAGGCCCTGATTTGGGACAAGCTCGAGTTGATGCGCGGTGAGCTCCAAGCGATGGTGGAGAGGGTCGCGCCTGGAAGTCGGTTGGTGGACAAGCCGGATGTGCGCATGATGGACGATGTCGCCGCGGTTCAAGCGATTCGAGCGAACCAGACCGAACCGTCGTGGATTGTGCTGCCGGCAGATGCGATTCCCAACAACGTGCAATTGGTCGGCGTGGACCTGGTTTGGAAGTTCCCGGTCAGTCTTGAGCTGGCTGGTGTGATTCTGCTGATGGCCATGTTCGGCGCCGTGGTGCTGGCCCGCAAGCAAATCGAGCTTGGCGAGGATGAAGTGCGCGAAGCGGCCGGTATGCGGCGATTGGCCCTGCATGCCGATGAGCCGTCGGAACACCAGGCATCCGCCGGTCCCGGGCGCCCTCGCCCAGGAGATGAATCGTGAATTGGGCTGCCGACTCGTGCGCATTCTTTGCCGCGGTCCAGCCCCTGGGTCAGCTGGCGTTGAGTCATTATCTGATCACCAGCGCCGCGTTGTTCGCAATTGGCCTGATCGGCTTCCTCAGCCGGCGCAACATGATCATCATGTTCCTGTGCACCGAGCTGATGTTCCAGGCCGCCGCGATCGCGATGATTGCGTTCAGCCGATTTCACCTCGATGTTTCCGGCCAAGTGTTTGTGATCTTCATCCTGACGGTCGCCGCGGCGGAGGCGGCGCTGGCGTTGGGTCTGGTGGTGCTCTTGTATCGCCGTCGTGAAACCCTCAACGCCGATGTCTGGTCTGAACTTCGGGAAACGCCCACGCCATGACCGAAGCGGTTCAATTGAGCCTTGGATCGGGTTGGCTGGCCGCCGTTGATGCCGCCCGATCGGTCATCGCCGGACCGTCGTGGGCGGGGTGGATCCTCTGGCTCCCGCTCATTTCGTTGGTGCTTTGCGGTGTATGCGCTGCGCTGAAAATTCACACCAAGCTGCCGGCATGGATCACGGTGGGCTCGCTGGCGATCTCGTTTGTTGTGATCGTCGCGCTGTACATGAGCTATCGCCAGCCGATGGAGATCCCCCTTCTCGATTGGTTCAATCTGAATTGGCGGTCGAACGACGGCCAGGCTGGCTCGTTTGTGGCTGGGTTCGCATTTTACGTTGACAAGCTCACGCTTCTGTGGATGTTGTTTGTGACGGGGCTGGGGACGCTGATCGCGCTGTATGCCAGTGAGTACATGGAACCGGACGTGAAGCGCGGCTACGCGCGTTTCTTCGCGGGCATCAGCGTGTTTCTGTTCGCCATGAGCTGCCTGGTGCTGGCCGACAACCTGGTGATGCTCTACCTGGGTTGGGAAGGTGTTGGCTTCGCGTCGTATTGGCTCATCGGCTACTACTACACGCGCCCAAGTGCAGTCGCCGCGGCTAAAAAAGCCTTCATTGTCAACCGCATCGGCGATCTTGGCTTGGCCCTTGGCATCTGGCTCATCTACTACAACTTTGGCACGGTTGAGTATGCAAACGCCCAAGGCACGGGCCTGTTCCAGATCCTGGCGAGCGGCAGTTACAAACATGAGGCGGGTGGATGGTCGATCCAAGCCATCCCCTTCCTCCTCATGCTTGGCGCGTTTGGCAAGAGCGCTCAAATACCTCTGTACGTCTGGCTTCCCGACGCCATGGAAGGCCCCACGCCGGTCTCGGCGCTCATTCACGCTGCGACGATGGTCACCGCCGGCGTGTATCTGCTGGCGCGCATGCTGCCGGTGATGGAGTTGCATCCAGCCGCACTGCCCACGGTGGCGTGGATCGGCGGACTGACCGCGCTGCTTGCGGCCACCATCGGCATGGCCCAGTACGACATCAAACGCATTTGGGCCTATTCCACCGTATCTCAATTGGGATTCATGTTCGTTGGCGTCGGCGTGCTCACCACCTACGGCGCGGCGTTCCACGTCTTCACTCATGCCTTCTTCAAAGCCGTGCTGTTCTTGACGGGCGGTGCCGTCATGCATGGCTTCGCCGGTCAGCTCGACATTCGAAAGATCTCCGGTCTTCGCCACATGCCCGGCTGGCAGATCACAGCCTGGACCATGCTGGTCGGCTGTCTTTGCTTGGCTGGATTTCCGCTCTCCAGCGGTTTCTTCTCCAAGGACGAAATCCTGGCTCAGGTGTTTGCAGTGCATCGACCCTGGCTCGGATTCATGCTGTTGTTCACGGCACTGCTGACCGCCTATTACACGTTCCGGGTCTGGTTCCGCGTGTGTGCTGGTCCGGTGAGCTATGAGATGGGTGAAGAGCACCACGGCCACGGCGATGATCATCATCACGGAAAGGCCGACACTGGACACAAGGCTCCGCCGCGCCACGCACCGCCAGCCCATGTGGCGCACCAGCCGCATCCGCCGCGATTTGCCATTAATTTTGTCTTGGTGGTCATCACTGTCGGAGCGATCATTTCAACATTCTCCGGATCCTGGGTGATGGACAAGGTGTCTCATTCCAGCGCGGCGGTGCTTCACGCGGCGGACTCCCACGAACACCATCCTGGGTGGGTGCCGTGGCTCGCCGGCACCATCGCTGTCGCAGGCATAGTCGTTGCGTGGCACTTCCATCTGGCCAGCCGCAAGTCGGCTGATGCCCTGCGCGCTCGCTTGCTGGCCAATCCGCTCACCCGCTGGTTGCCCACGGCGATGGAGAACAAGTGGTACGTCGATGAGTTCTATGAGTGGATGATCGTCACGCCGCTGTGGATCTTTGCGCACGCGTTGTATCTGTTCGATCGCTACGTGATCGATTTGCTTTTCGTCGATGGCGTAGCGCGCCTGCCTAAATGGATGGGCCGCTCTTTCCAGCCATTGCAAAACGGTGTCCTGCAGTCGTATGCGGTGCTCATGGCCGGTGGTGTTGGGCTCGCCATCCTGTTGGTGGTCGTGCTCATGCCGCACCTGCGCCCATGGCTCATCGGGTTCTTCGGAGGCGGTGGATGACCGCAGCGCTCCTGCTCATTGTCCCCTTGCTCGGAGCCGCGGCCCTCGTCGTGGCGCCAGCGCGCCATGCCAAGTGGATCGCGCTGGTGGCGTCAACCATCGCCTTCGTGCTGAGCATCATCATGGCGGTGCGATTTGGCCCCCTCTGGACCAGCCGTGAGTTCAATCAAATCGGCTGGGTTGGACTGATCGATGCCTTTGGCATTCGCCTGAGCCTCGGCGCTGATTCGGTTTCGATGCTGCTGGTTTTGCTCACCACCATGCTCATGCCGCTGTGTATTTGGGGATCATTCAGTTCCATCACGCAGCGGCTCAGGGAGTACTACGGCTGGATGCTCGTGATCGAGACGGCGATGGTGGGGGTGTTCATTGCTCGCGACCTGATCTTCTTCTACATCTGCTTCGAGTTGACGCTGGTGCCGATGTTCTTCCTGATCGCGATCTACGGGGCCGAGAATCGCGCCCGCGCCGCGTACAAATTCTTCATTTACACATTCACCGGCTCGCTCATTGCGCTCGCCGGCTTGCTCTACATCGCGTGGCAATACGCCAAGTCGCGTGGCTACCACTGGTCGTTCGACATCGAAACGCTCACGACGTTCGCAACCGATATGAGCGCGACCGAACAGGCGTGGATTCTGCTAGCGTTGCTGGCAGGCTTTGCCGTCAAGGTGCCGCTGTTCCCGCTCCATACCTGGCTGCCGTTGGCGCACACCGAGGCGCCGACCGCGGGATCAGTGGTGCTTGCCGCGGTATTGCTGAAGCTGGGAACCTACGGCCTGTATCGATTTGTCATTCCAATGATTCCGCTTGCCGTCGTGGAGTACGCGCCGGTCATCGCCGTGCTCGCCATCATCGGCATCCTTTATGCCGCTTTGATCTGCTGGGTGCAGAACGACATGAAGAAGCTGGTGGCGTATTCCTCGGTCAGCCACCTTGGATTCTGCGTTCTCGGTCTATTCGCGCTCAATCCGCTGGGCGTGCAGGGCTCAGTTCTGTACATGCTGAACCACGGCCTCTCAACCGGCGCGTTGTTTTTCCTGGTTGGCATGGTGTATGAGCGCTATCACACGCGCGACATGGATCAGATGGGCGGTCTGTGCAATCGCATGCCGGTCTGGGCCTTCTTCATGGTCTTCTTTGTGCTCTCGTCGGTCGGGTTGCCCGGACTGAACGGCTTTGTGGGTGAGTTCCTCTGCTTGATTGGCGCGTTTACAGCATCGGCAGACAACGCAAGCTATCCCGGCGTGCTCGGGCCTTGGTACGCAGCGGTCGCATCGGTCGGAATGATCTTCGCCGCCATGTATCTACTGATCATGACCGGCAAGGTTGTGTGGGGCCCGCTCAAGGAGCCCGGTGGGCACGGCCACGCCGGAGCCAGTCGCGCCCACGGCTCTACACTCCCGGCCGATCTGACGCTGCGCGAGATTGGAGTCCTCACGCCGCTGGCCATCCTGTGCATCTATATCGGTGTGCAGCCTTCTCCGATCACGACGGTCCTTGGGCCGCCAATCGACAGAATCCTTGGCAACTATCCGGAGACCGTCGAACGACTGGCTCAGCCGGACTTGCGTCCTGAACACGATGTGATTCAAGTCAGCGGGATTGAACAGGGAGAGCCCGCAGTCTCGGGCCATCAACACTACAGTGGAGGCGCCGATGGCTGATCGCCTCCCCATGGTTGACAAGCTCTGGTTCATCCTGCCCGAAGTCGCGCTCTTCCTGGGTGTGGTGGTGATCTTCATCATGGGCCTTTCGCATTCCAAGCGAGTGCGCGACATGCTGCCGATGATCACGTGCCTGTCGTTGGCGGTGGCATTTGGCCTCACATGGTGGGTGTACGAGGGCTCGCGGGGCCAGACGCTGTTGTCGGTGAACCCCAATCTGATGCTGATGCCGATGGTCGGCAAGTACGTGAAGATGTCCGCGTGCGCCATCGGCATCATCCTCGCGATGGTGAGCGTCGGATCCGTCGATCGACGTCTCGAAGCAGCGGTTGCAGCCGGGCACTTGCCCTTTGATCCGATCCGCGCCAATCGAGGCGAGTTCTACGCGTTCTTCCTGCTCAGCTTGATGGGCGTGATGCTCACATGCAATGCCAACGATTTGATCTGGCTCTTTCTGGCATTGGAGCTCACCAGCCTGCCGACGTACATCATGGTGGCGATTAGCCGGCCGCCCCGCGTCGCGCAAGAAGCTGCCGTGAAGTACTTTTTCCTCGGCGCCATGGCGACGGCGATCTTCCTCTATGGCTTTGCGCTCCTCTACGGTTCGACGGGCACCATGATCTTGACCGAGATGCAGCGCGCCTTTGCGGCGCAAGCAAAGGCCGATGTCGTCAACTCGTTCGGCATCATCGGAATGATCCTCGCGATGCTGGGCATCTGCTTCAAGATCGCCGCCGCGCCGATGCACTTTTACGCCGCCGATGTCTATGAAGGCGCGGCCGCGCCCGTCACCGCTTTTCTGGCGTTTGTTCCCAAGACTGCGGGGATGGTCGCCATCATTCTCCTGCTCACCACCCTCGGCTGGTCGGGGCACCCTAGCACCGGCCTGCCCGAACCGATCATGACCACACTGTGGATGATTGCCGTCCTGACGATGACGCTGGGCAACCTCGGCGCGCTCCTTCAGCGCTCGGTGAAGCGCATTCTTGCCTACAGCTCGATCGCCCATTCCGGGTACATGCTCATCGGTGTGATCGCCGGGCCGGCCAACAACGGCATCAACGCCGTCCTGTTCTATCTGCTGGTCTACGGCATCATGAACACCGCCGCGTTTGCCGTGCTGGCGGCGCTGGAGCGGCGCGGGCAGGAAATCGAGACCATGGAGGATCTCGCGGGCCTTCGCATCAAGCATCCCGGCATGGCTGTGGTCATGGCCATCGCATCAGGTTCACTGCTCGGTGTGCCGCCGTTGCTCGGCTTCTTCGCCAAGCTCTACCTGTTTATTGCCGGTATTCAGGCCGGCCAGATCGTGCTGGTGGTGATCGCGGGGTTGAACACGGCCATCAGCGCCTGGTACTACCTAGGTCTGGTCACGCTGCCCATCATGGCCAAGCCCAGCGCCCAAAGCGAGACCATTGTCCGCAGCCCCTTTCCTTGGCCGCGCATTGCCGGAATCGTGACGGCTGTAGCTGTGGTTGTATTGCCTTTGTTCCTCGGGCCGCTGATTCGAGCTTCGCAAGCGGCGACGACGCCAGCGAGCCTCACGACCGGCGTGACCATCTCCAAGTGACGGACGCCGCGTCCGACGAGCGCCGTTCCCGACAAAGGGCGAACGGAGCGAGGTACCTACTTAGCACGGATTCGCAGGTTGTTCGCTTCGGTCGGCAAGGATGCTGCAAAACCGAGAAAAATTCTTTGACTCATAATGCCGTCAAGCGTATGTTCGCTTCAGTCGCAGGAGGCGCTATGGCTGACCCAGCGCACTTCGGTGTTCGCACTTCGCTCGTGATGGGGCTGGCGTTGACCACGCTGCAAGCCTCCACCTCCCTGGGGGTTGAGCCACCGGATGCAAGGGCGTCGATCAAAGCGCCTGACCACCAGTTCAAACGAGTCGACCTCGTCGTTCAGCCATCGATGTTCGATTCGATCATAGAACACTTGCGACTGGATCAAGAGCAGATCACGGCGGCGCGGGCGCATCACCGAGCGTATTTCGAAGAAGCTTGTGAGCTTGATGCATTGGTGGCGCAGCGCGTCGATGACGCCGGATTGCGTGAGGCCGGCGAGTTGAGCACTGCGGCTCGGCAACGAGGGCAACCCATTCCGTTGGGCAAAATGAGGGTGCTGCGAAATGCCTGGCGACCCGAAATGATCGCGGGCTTGAAGAAGGCCGACGCACTGCTCGATGCCTTCTACGCGAATTTGGCTGCCGTTTTGCGTGAGGATCAGTTGACGCGATTTTCGGAGGTGCCCGCCCTCGTTCGCCGCCTGAACATCGATGTTCGACACGCTGAGCTTGAGGGAAAGGGGAGTGTGCAGGGCGAGTTTTCTTATGAGATTCGACCTGCCGATCTCGTCGCTGACGCTTCAAAGGAAGGTTGTGAATTTTACGATGCCCATGAGGGGTTCCTCGTCGCGCTCCACGACATCCTGTACCGTCATGAGCAGACCGTGGACGGGTTCCGCGTGGAGGATCTCCGCGATCGACGCACGCCGGTCCCTGAGGATCAAAGTCTCACGTACTCGCGATTTGATGCTCGCGGCCAAGCCAACGTCAGGAAGTGGCGAGAGCGCTTCGGAGCGCTGCGGCGGTACTGCGACGAAATCGCCGCGGCGGCGGAGCAGCACTTGGCCGTTGAAAGGGCCAATCAATGGCGTGAGCGCTTCTTGCGTGCGATCTGCCCCAGCGTGTTTGAGGAGGCATGGCCCGATCGCATGCTCGATTGGCTCAAGGCTCGAACCGACGTTCAGCCGGAGCAGCTTGAGGCCGCCGTTGTCCTGATGGAGGCCTATCCCGCGGAGCGCGACCGGCTCAGGCTCGCGGCTATCGAGGCCGGGATCCAATCCCGCGGCCAACCCGGTAGCGAAGCCGCAGCCGAAGCCGCCGAGTTCCGTTACGGCAAAGCCTTGTGGCGCATGGTGCAGCAAAACGAACAAGTCACTCGTGGTTTTCGCGCGCTGTTGACGGTTGACCAAGCCCGGGATTTTGATCGCACTCTGGCATCGCTCAGGGACTACCAACCCAACCTCAACATCATGGGGCCCTACGTCAAGCCCGAAATCCGCGAGCGAATTACGGGGGAGCACCTCCCCCGAGGCATTTTGGTCGGGCCGGTCAATCCGGATACCGGCGAACAGACCATTATCGATTTAGAAAAACAAGGAGTGCCTTGGTATGAAATCGATGAGAGCGAATAGTGTCAAGTTGGTGTCATCATTGACAGTCGGGTGCGCTGCGATGCTTGTGTACGCGCAACCGGGGGTATTTCAAGACTATCGTTGCTGGCCCGGACCTTCGTGTAATTTCGATCCATGCCCAACTGACTTCGGTAACTGCACGTTGTGCTCGGCCCCCGATCAAAACTACATCTGCGATCTGCATCCGCCGGACCAATGCCACCTCGATCCTCCCGTTGACGGCGGCTGTGGAACGGTGAGAAACGGACAATGCAGCGGTAGTACGTGCAATTGGATTGCCAGCACTACGAAATGTGCTCGCGAGAGGTGTCACTAAAAGTAGGGCACGTGTTTGGCCATGATTCATTGGCTGTTAGCCACAAGCTTGCTCTCGCAGGCTGTCGGTTCAAGTCCGCCCGCTTCTGATGCGTTGGCGGCTATTGCGGAACAGTTGGCTGGGTCGGAGCGAGAGTCCGCCTCTCTGCAGACCCACTTTACCGCTACGGTATTTGAGCCGGCCAAAGGCGAGCAGATCAACCAGTCCGCGATGACGCTTGAATCGCGCGAAGTCAGAATGATCCAACGTCAGCCGGTTATGGCGATGCATTATGACTACAGGGAGGGCGAGGCGCAACCAATTGGGGTTGACGCCCTATGGAATGGCGTGCGCTGCATTCAGTCCTTGGGTGCGAAGGGGGCGCACGCAATAAGCCGCAGGCCGTCATGGAGCACTGAATTCGATTGTTTGCCGTACTTCAACGTGAGCGAGGGCGAAGCCTTTGCCGGACAAAGGCCGTTGAGCGAACTATTGCGGACGTATACGTTGACATCGTTGGAAGAACATGGCGACGAAGTGCTCGTCACTCTGGAAGTGCCTGGGGATAGCAATGAAGTTGTGGAGGTCTTCCTTGAGCGAAAGCCTGAATTGCGGCTCAAGCGCCTTGTAAAGACTTTGCTCGGGCCGCGTATCGCCGATCAGCCCCGTCGCAAGCGATTGGCCTTGGCGTTTTGGATCGAAGAGTGGGCTGATTATCACGGAGTCCGTCTTCCTCGCGTTGGGCATCGCGACATCGTGTTGTGGGACCATGACCCAAAGAACGAAGCTGAAGAACCACAATGCGCGAGGGTCACTTATGCTCGCGCCTCAGCGGCAATTCTCGGCGCAGACGCACCTATCGATTCGGGTGTCCGAATAGTCCACGGCGATTACGTCAAGGATGATCGCTTGGGTATCGCATATCGCGTCGGAGACCTCACGGCACATGTCGATGGCTACGAGGTGCCGCTCAATGCGCCTGCGCCGGCTGACTTGTCTGATCGCCTGCACGAGTTTGTACCCTCTCCCGGCGTCACGCCAACCCCAAAGCGAGAAGGTCCTTCTTCCTCAACATCAAGTTCGAAGGAAACGCGGCCACGAAACTGGTGGCAGGTTGCTTTGGTCGGTATCGGGGCAGGTGTATTGGCGGCGTTCATATTGCGGGTCACACCACGCTCCATTGTCAACACTCGGGCCAAGACTCGA
>JAKEEP010000027.1 GCA_022616475.1 Phycisphaerales bacterium
CCCACGCCACGGCGACGTTGACGATCGTCCCCAGCAACAGGAACAAACCAAGCTTGAGCAGGCGGCGCTTCATGTAATAGCTGCCCTCACCCTACCCTCTCCCAGAGGGAGAGGGAATGGCCTTGCCGCACTCGGTGCAAGTTGCACTTGCGCCGATCGGATACGCACACGCCGGGCACAGGCCGCGTTTGATGCGCCTGCGGCGACGAACCAAGCCCGGCGCTGCGAAGAGCAGCCAACCCCCCCACAAGATCGCGGCGTAGAAGATGGTGTTGATCGCGAAGCCGGGCCAGATTGGAAGCACCGGGAGTAATCGGTGACATAGAGGACCGCGTTCTCCAACTGGAACCCCAAGCAGCACCTGTTCGCCGACGAGGCTGTCCCACAAACGTCGAGACAGCATTGACAGGACCGGCCACCCGCATGCTTGCTCGTAAACCCAAGTTCCCCGCTTGATGGCTTCATCTCGCGGGGGCGCAGATGCAATGCTCCAATGTGGTGGTTGCCAATCGACGGGAGGATAGGTGTATGAATGAATCCGACTGTGTACGCTCACGGCGAAGCGAAGGTTGAGTTCTTTACTGAGCCATACCGGCGATTCCGATGGAATGCCTGTCATCATGCTGCCGCCCAAATACATTTGATTTGGCGAATATCTAAGCGCAAATCCCCATGCCACGGCGACGTTGACGATCGCGCCGAGCAGTAGGAACACACAAACTCTTGTCATGCGGCGCTTCATGTCGGTTCAACGCACTTGGTTGGAACTGGCTTGCCGCACTCGGTGCAAGTTTCGCTTGCGCCGATTGGATAGGCACACGCCGGGCACAGGCCGCGCTTGATGCGCCTGCGGCGACGGACGAAGCCGGGCGCTGCGAACAGCAGCGACAGGATCGCGGCGTAGAAGAGGGTGTTGATTGCGAAGCCGGGCCAGACGGGGCGAGTCGGTAAGAACCGAATATCCCTTACCCAAAAAAAGAGCAGTGGAGCGGGTCGATTCAGCCTGATGGCGGCAGCATCATCAGTGGTGCCCGCGTTCACCGTTCTCACAATCGTGCTTCCAACTTGACCCTGAAGGGCCAGACAGGGCCATCCTCTTGCATCAAATGCAACCATGTCACATTGGTCGAGGGCAGGGTGTCGGCTGACATCCCAGCTAGGCTGGGCAAGAGAATCGGCTGTGCACCACGCCGGCTTGTAGTAATCAATTGGCGGTTCATCGAACGTGTGGCCGGTGTTGGGCACATACTGCAGCGTCCATCTTTCTGCACCCATTCGGCGCCATGAGGTCGCAAATTGCGTGCCATCGTTGACTTGCCGCATTGGAGTGAATGTTACATCTACCAGCATGGCCAAGGCCCACGCCACGGCGATGTTGATGATGGCACCGAGGAAGAGGAACAGGGTCACCTTTTCGATGAGACGCTTCATGGAAGGTCGCGCGCGGATCGAGAGCTCCTTCGCCCCTGGCGGGGCGAACGGATTCATTCTATTTCGATGTTCACGGGTTTGGCCCGTGGCTGCAGTCCGGCGCCACATCGGGGCGATAGGGGGCGGGCGTTTCGCGCCCTTTGGGAGTGAGGTGAATGGATGAGGGATTTGAAGGCGCGACGAGCGGGCGGGTGTGGTGGCGTGGTGCAGTTGGTCCCACGCCGTGCACGGCGTGGGCTTTCGCGACGACGTCAACGACGGTGCGGGCTGCGTCTTGCGGCGCCGAAGGTTGGGTGGTTCATTGCAACCCGCGCTCGAGGCGGCGGCGGTTGCGGTCCATCGGCTCGAGGCTGATCATGGCGATGATGCGGTTGTTCTCATCAACGTCGAAGGCGACCATGCGCTCGACATAATCGGGGCGGGTGACTTGGGGATTGTTGGGCTCGACGGACGTCCAGTTGGAAGCGCGGGCGAGGTCGCCGAGCACGCGTGGGCCGATGACTTCGTGCACGTCGTTGTCTTCGGTTCGTATGTTGATCCTGACGTCTTGATTGGCGCCGGCCTGGACGACCGACTCGATGCGGCCGAAGCGCCAATTTTTTGCGGCCTCGATGTTGCCGATGGCGGGAAGCTCGAGCGGAAGCTTGAGCTTCACGACTTGGGTGGCCGATGGCGGCGACGCTTGTGCGAGGATCGACGCTGCAAGGCAAGCGATGACAAGAGCGGTGAATGAAGATGCTGTGACGATACGGCGAGTGGTCATTGGGGACCTCCGATGGGACGCGGATGGAGTGGGCGGCTATTTGGGGTGGGTGAATGAATGAGCGATGTGGGAGGTGCGAGAAGTTGCGGGTTGGTGAAGTAGAGCGGGTCCGAGGCATGGCGATGCCTGGGCGTTGATGGGTGCGCGCGAGCGGTCTGCCCTCACCCCTGACCCCTCTCGTCTCCACGGCGACTCTGCGACCAGGGGGAGAGGGGAAATTCAGCGCGTTGGGGTGGTGGTGGTGGGTTGATCGAGGTCGATGAGGCCTCGGCCGAAGGCGTCGGCCTTGCCCCAGGGTCCTGGGATGTTGAGGAGCTCGATGCGCTCGATCTGGCGAGGGATTGCGGGGTCGACCAGCAGGTTCTTGCCGATGGGCTCCAGGCCCAGGAGTGTGCGGATCAAGAGCAGGGGCGCGCCGGTAGCCCAGGCCTGCGGACTGCATGCGGTGGGGTACTCGACGGGGAAGCGGGTGTGCTGGCGCGCGTAACCTGCGAAGGCCTCGGGCAAGCGGTAGCGGAAGAACGTTGCGGCTTCGAGAATGCCCATGGCGATGCGCGCGGCCTCCTTGCGGTAGCCGTAGCGGCGCAGGCCCCAGGCGATGATGGAATTGTCGTGGGGCCAAACGGTGCCGACGTGATAGCCGATGGGGTTGTAACCGCCTTCGCCTTCGGCCATGGTGCGGATGCCCCAGCCGGAGAAGAGCTTGTCGCCCATCAAGTGGCGGACGCAGTGCTCGGCCTTGTCGTCATCGACGATTCCGCTCCAGAGCAGGTGGCCGATGTTGGAGGTGAGCGAATCGACTTTGCGTTTCTGGCCATCTAGGGCGAGGGCGAAGAACTTGCGGTCGGCGACCCAGAAATCCTGGTTGAATCGACGCTTGAGATCGGCGGCTTGCTGCTCGAGTTGATCGGCGAGGGCCGGATCGTTCCAGACCTGGCGGGCCAATCGGGCGCAGCGCATCTTGGCGTCGTAGACGTAGCCCTGGATTTCGCAGGTGGCGCGAGGGAGCGGCGCCAGCGTGCCATCGGAGAACAGGATGGAATTCCAGGAGTCTTTCCAACACTGGTTCTCCAAACCGGTTTCCTTGTTTCTGCGGTCGTATTCGACATAGCCATCGCCATCGCGATCGCCGAATTCATCGATCCAGCGAAGAGCGGCGCGGGCTTCGCGGCGCAGCTTTCGGACCAGCTCTGCATCGCCGGTCCAGCGCTCGTACTCATCGAGAAGGATGAGGAAGAGGGGCGTGGCGTCAGTCGAGCCAAAGTAGGGAGAGTGCGGGCGCTCCTCAAAGGCGGTCATTTCGCCCAAGCGCAATTCGTGCAGGATTCTTCCGGGCTCCTCATCGCGGAAGTCATCGACCATGGTTCCTTGACGAGCCCCAAGCACGCGGAGCGTCGTCTTGGCGAGCTCGGCCTCATAGGGAATCGCTTGAAGGCTGGTGATGATGCTGTCGCGGCCGAAGATGGCCATGAACCAGGGCAATCCAGCGGCGGGCAGCGCTGCATCGGGAAAGATGAGCGAGAAAAACCGAAGGGCTGCAAGGTCGATCAAACTCCGGCGGTAGATCTGCTCCAGGGGCATCCACGATGAAGTGAGTTGCGGCGCTTGATTGAGCCACTGCTCGAGGTTGACGCCCTCGGGCCGGGGCGTCTCGTTGCTGTGGTGGTATTTGGGTTGCGTCGGATCGTCTTTGGTTCCGGCTCCACGCGCGGTGACGTCCAATCCGGTGGTCCATTCTCCGTGGCCGTCCAGGTGCACCTTGAACGACAACCCGTGCTCATCAATCTGAGCCGGCGAGGTGGATGAAATCCACGTCTCGCGAACGAACTTGTCGCGTCGATATCCGAGAATCAGCTTGTTGTCTTCGATCTTGTGGTAGTACTGCCCCTTTTTCTTCAAGGCGTCCTTGACCTCAAACAGATCGGCGAAATCCGACCCAACGTCGATGCGCACCTCGAGGTCCTTGGGCTCATGGCTGTGATTCAAGATGGTGAGATCTTCGTGAAAGCCGCCGCCAACGGCTCGTCGGCGCACCACCGACATCGGCGAGTCGATGTAGACGGTGCCGGTACCGGGGACAAGAAAGAACTGCGCCGAGAAATACTGAAGGTCATCGGTTGAAAGGTGACTGGGGCGGTCGCCGTTGAGTCTCAGGACCCAGCGGGAGAGAAAGCGGGTGTCCATGCGGAAGAGGCCGCTGGTGTCGGTCGGAGAGGCGTCCATGTCGCCGCGGCGATCGCTGACTACGAAGGTGCTGCCTTCGAGAATGCTGACTGTGTCGGTGCTCATTCGGGTTTCTCCGCGGGAGTTTCTTGCGGCTTTGATCGCAGGAGTGCATGGAGCTTCTGGGCCAGCGCCAAGTCGCCGGCCACCTCGACGCGTCCCTGGAGCGTCGCAGTGATGAGGTTCTGCTCGCCGCTGGCGATTCGGATGAAGTCTTCCTCGCTGCAACCGATGACGCAGTCGGCATCTGCCGTGCCTTGGGAAACGTCGACATTTCCGTCATTCACCGCCACGCGCCACACGTACCAATGGTCAGCGGCCTGGATGTCGAATCGGTACGTTCCTGTCACCCCCTCCAGCCGGGGGTCATAGCGGCGTTCAGCCTTGAAGAAGTCTCGTACGTTGCTCACCATGTCGCACTCCGATCTGTGCAGATCTGTCCAGACTCAACTGACGTCATGAGATCGACGAAGAGCAGATGCGTTGCACCAAAGCCCTCTTGGACCATAGCGCTCGGGGCACGGCGCTGGGCATTGGCAGCTAGTCCTAATCTTTCGATCGACGCAGCGCGTTTCGCGGGCTGAACAATCGCTCACATGGCGCACGGTCGAGACCGTTGCGGCGGCGGCAGCGCGCTGAAAATCGACTCCCTACTCACTACGGATGATGAATTCACTACGGATGATGAATGCCAAGCTCAACCGCGCGCCCCCGATGAGTCGGCCTTCATACTGCGAACCGTCTTCGTCGCATTGTCAACCAGGCTCATGCTCATGCTCATGGAACGAGAATGGCGATTGAATCCGCGCCTTGTCGTCCCCTTCCACGGCGCCCGGCCGCTCATGAGACCACTCCCCTGGGCTCGAGCGCCACCGGCTAGACCGGCACGGCATCGGCATCCATGCGCGCAACGATCGCCTCAAGGACGGCTTGCTCGGCTTCGTCGAGGTCCCACGCGGCGAGTTGAACAGCCGCCGCGGCATACTCTTGGGCCCGGTCAGCTCGATGGGCGAGTTTCTTGGCCTGGTGGTTGGTCTTCCACTCATCAATCGTGGTTTGAGCTTCCGCTTTCTGCTGGGTCGCCCAATCACGAACGCTTGCCTTGGCCTTGTCGATCGCCTGGCGTTGGGACTCGAGGTTTTGCTTAGCCCGATTCCGCAGTCGGTGGAGATCACCGGCGGCCTTTTGGGGAACGGCTTCCAGGTTGGCCTTCAACGAATTCATGTGCTCTTCCACATCGTTGAGTTTTTGCTGCAGTGAAGAACAGAACTGGTCGACGCGCTCGCTCATAAAATCACCTCATTCAAGAACGGGACCAAGGAGTGGACGGTAAGTCGTTTATCGTGAAAGAAAGCTAGGGTCGCATGGCTCTGGGCGCGACTTGGGAGTTTGCCCGGACTTCACCTGGGCCGTGTGCCGAACGTTTTATCTTTATCGTGGACACGCTCAGCCCGCCACGCGATGCGCGGCCGCCCGCCAGGCCTAGCAGCGGCGCGGGAAGGGTGATCCGTGGCCCGCCGCATGACATGCTTGAAGGCTAAGCGCTGCTGGGCTGGGAGCATGTAGGCATCGATGTTGAATTGCATCGACGGCGCGCTGGCCCCAGCCGTGGCGTCCAGCGATATGTATACTGCACGAAACAGGAGATTGGCCATGATCCGCGTATTGATCGTCCCGACGCTTCTTATCCTCGCCTCTTGCGCCAGCGAACCCACCATGCAGGCCGACCAGGGCGGCGCAGCCCCGACCACACACGAGCCCTACGGCTCGGAAATGAAAGACTTCAAGACTCATCCGCCGGCGGAGATCGCCTGGAAGTCCGGCCCGCCATCGCTCCCCGCCGGGGCGCAGATGACCGTGCTCGAAGGCGATCCAACCAAGGAAGGCCCGTTCGTCGTTCGCCTGAAGGTTCCCGATGGCTTCACGATCCCGCCCCACATGCATCCGCGTGCTGAGCGCGTCACTGTGATTCAAGGGACGTTCAATGTCGCAGAAGGCGAGAGCGTTGACAAGAGCCCCGGCAAGGGCAAAGTCATGCCTACAGGCTCATTCGGCTACTGGCCGGCGCGCATGCACCATTTCGCATGGTCGAGCGGAGAAACGATCATCCAGCTTCATGGCTTGGGCCCGTGGAAGATCGAGTATCTCAACCCGTCAGACGATCCGCGCAACGCCAAGAAACAGTGATCGCGGTTACGCAGTTTTCAACAACGGCGTCTGCTTCAACTGGGCCCCCGGAAATGCCGCGGCTTCGAGTTGACGGCTCACATCGCACTTGCCGTGCGCTGCCGGAAGGAGCCGATCGTGCGCGCCGTGGCTACCATGGCCGCTGGACCACAAAACGAGTAATCCGCCACTCCTCTCACCCTTGCGCCGTCGGCTTGTACGTGCCGGCTTCTGAGCGGAAGGCGATGGCGACGCGGTTCCAGGCGTTGATGCCGGCGACGGCCCAAGTGAGGTCGGCCAGTTCCTTCTCAGAGAAATGGCCGCGGACGGCGTCGTACACGGCGTCGGGGACGTGGCCGTTGCCGGGGGCGGTGATGTTGGTCAGGGCCTCGGTCCATTCCAGTGCGGCGCGTTCGCGGTCGGTGTAGTAAGGGGCTTCGCGCCAGGCGTCGAGGCCGTAGAGGCGCTGCTCGCTTTCGCCGGCGGCGCGGGCGTCCTTCCAGTGCATGTCGATGCAATAGGCGCAGCCGTTGATCTGGGAGGCGCGCAGTTTGACCATGTGCAGCAACGATTTGTCGAGGCCGGAGTCGCGAAGGTAGGCGTCCAGGGACGACATCGCTTTGAAGCCGCCGGGGGAGACCTTCCAGTATTCCATCCGCGGTTTCAAATCAGGTCTCCTTTCTCTGTCACCGAGCCGCATGGCCAGCCCTCTTATCTCATGGAAACGCCTTGCGCTTGGTAGCGCGCCGAAGCTGGCGCCTCTGGAGGTCGAAGACGTTCCGTCCAGTCCACTAGGTTCTCCAGCAACTGGCGGATCAGTTTCCTCGAGGTTTCGTCCTTCAGGTTCCCTTGAGCGTCGAAGCGCTCGGCGGCGTTTCCGATCATCACTTCGGGCTGGTTGATCGTATATACGTTCACGAACACGAACACCTGGCGCAGGTGGTACTGGGCCCGGGCCGTCCCGATCCCCCCGATCGACGCGCCCATGATCGCGGCGGGCTTGCCACTCCAGGCGTTGTCGCCGTACGGCCGGGACGCCCAGTCGATGGCGTTCTTCAGGACGCCGGGGATCGAGTAGTTGTATTCTGGGGTCACAAACAGCAGCGCGTCCGCGGCGCGGATCCGCCGCTTGAGCTCTACCACCTTCGCAGGCGGATGTTGTTCGTCGTCCTGGTTGAAGCCAGGAATCCCGTCGAGCTCGAAGACCTCGATCCTTGAACCCGGCGGCACGAGTTCCGTTGCGGCGCGCAGGGCGCTGCGGTTGTACGACTCGCGCCGGAGGCTGCCGGCGATCCCGAGGATGTTGCATGTCTCACTCATTTGATGGTTCCTTTCCGTTCAGTCCGATGACCGCCAACAGGAGTTCGGTGACCGTGCGCCCTACTCTGCAGACGCGGCCCGCGGCGCCGGTGACCAGGATGCCAATCGCCATGCTCGTTCCTTCTATGCGTTCATCGCTTACGGCGCGTAATGGGTGAAGACGAAGTCGCGATCCTTGAAGGCCTGATGGCAGTCGAAGCAGTTCTGGAGCGCAGCCTGGTCGGTTAAGGGTTTGCCGTCGTCGAATTGGGAGTACCCCCAGCCGCCGGTCGAAGCGTATTTGGTTGAGTCCTTGACCATGAACTGCACACCGTTCTTGGGAGCCCCGGCGACGAACGATTGGGTTTTGCCAAAGGCTCTGTTGTTCTCCTCCGACGCGACGTACCTCCAAGCGAGCCGCGCGATGATCGTGCCCTCGGGGAACGGACGCGTCTCTGCCCGGTAGGCCTTGATCGCTACGTCGTTACCCAGAACGGCACGGATGTCGTCGAGTTCCCCTTCCTCGCGGGCCACGGAGATCAACCGCCAGTCGCGGTATCCCGGGGGAAGCTTGCCTGCGGAGATCGCGGCGGCGGCTTCATCGGCGTGTTGAGATACCGCGGCTATCGAGGCGACAACGCCAGCCACCGTTGCAACTGCAACCAGCACGAAAGCGATTCGTTTCATCACGCCGAAGTCCTCGCTTTGATTGCACAGCCCAACGAGGCTGGTAGAAATGGTGCGAATGCTCACGGTGAGTCCCTTTCAGCTTTTGGGGTGGTTATTTGTTGTGGAAGTGACTTCGGCGAGGGCTGCTCAACGCAGCGACTTGAACGCCGCGCGGAGCTCGGCCGCGAAGAGTTCCGGCTGTTCCCATGCCGCGAAGTGCCCGCCTTTGTCTAGCTTGTTGTAATAGATGAGCTTGGGATACGCCCGCTGGGCCCAGCTCCGCGGGGCTTGATAGAGCTCGTCTGGAAAGGCGCTCACGGCAACCGGTGTCGCAACTCCCAACGGCACGAAGAAGGGAAGCTTGTTTTCCCAATAGAGACGAGCCGAAGAGACCGCCGTGTTCGTCAGCCAGTAGAGCGTGATGTTGTCGAGGACGTCATCTGGTGTGACGCCCTCAGCCTGACCATCGAAGGCGCGTGCGATCAGCTCTAAACTGCGCGCGTCGTGGTCGAGTATCCAAGCGGCTAAGCCGACGGGTGAATCCGCAATCGCGTACAGCGTCTGCGGACGGTTGCCCATCTCCTGGGCATAGGCGAGGCCGTGCTTGAAGAAGAAGTCGAGCTGATCGTAAGCGTGCTTCTCGTCGGCCGAGAGGCCGGGCGGCGGCGGGCCGCCGGAATGGAGTGCCTTTGCGACCTCGTCTGGCATAGCGAAAGGCAAGTTGGAGTGGATGCCGAGTACGTCCGAAGGCGCCCGCAGAGCCATTTGCTCGATGATAAGCGCACCCCAATCGCCGCCTTGCGCCACAAATTGCGTGTACCCAAGGCGCTTCATCAGCACCACCCAGGCACGTGCGATGCGGGCGGAGTCCCAACCGGTCGTGGTCGGCTTGCCTGAAAACCCATAGCCCGGCATCGAAGGGATCACCACATCAAAAGCGTCTTCAGCCTTTCCGCCGTGGGCAGTCGGATCGGTGAGAGGGCCGATGATCTTCAGCTGCTCGATGATTGAGCCCGGCCACCCATGCGTGACAATGACCGGCAAAGCGTTTTCATACTTCGAACGAACGTGAATGAAGTGAATGTCGAGCCCATCGATCTCGGTGGTGAACTGCGGCAGGGCGTTCAGTTTCACCTCGCACTTGCGCCAGTCGTAATCTGACTCCCAATAGCGCGCGAGTTTCTGCATTGTCGCCAGCGGCACGCCCTGCGACTGATCGGCGACGGTCTCCTTGTCGGACCACCGGGTGGCCGCGATGCGTCTGCGCAGGTCGACGAGTTCCTCTTCCGGAACGTTGATGCGGAAGGGGTGGACTGCGTCGTCTTCGGTCGCTGCGCTGATAGGGGCTTGGGCATCGGCGGCCGGAACCTTCTGTGCGTAGCTGGGGGCGGCGAGCAGAGCAAGGCCGAATGCACCTGTCGCAAGAAAGCTGCGCCGGGTGGGCGATGACAATACTGAGGACATGGTTATTCTCCTTGGTGGAATCCCGAGCTTGGCCGTGGGTGAATGGTTGACCTTGGGCCTGGCGGAGTCAGTTGGGATGCTGCCGGGTTTGGAGCTATTCACCAACGCGCGGTGACGCAGGAGAGTGCTCATGCTGTTCTACTCGCCGGGTCCGGGCACGCGCTTGGGCCAACGGTTTCGACGCCAGCATATCCAGCCCCAGACTCTGCGCCAAGAACTTCGCGACCAGTTGTCCCTTCACGCTGTTGCCGGCTTGGTCGAGCGGCGGCGCGAACGTGCCCAGTCCGCCCTTTCCCGGCGCGATAGCGACGATGCCGCCGCCGATTCCGCTCTTGCCGGGAAGGCCGATGTCGTAGAGCCGGTCGCCTGAGGTCTCGTACAGCCCCGCGGTCATCATCACCGCCAGCGCGTAGTGACATGCATGCGCATCAACCACGCGCTGCCTGGTGATCGGATTCACACCGCCGTCGGCCAATGTCGCGCCCATCACCGCCAGGTCGATCGCGCTCACGTTCAATGAGCATTGCCTGGTATATAGGTCAAGCGCCTGGGCTGCATCCATATATATACGGTCGTAACTCTGAAGCAGTCGCGCGATGCTCTGGTTGCGCCAGTTGGTTTGTGAGGCCGAGGTGTACACCTCGTCATTGAGCGAAAGCGTGCGGCCGGCAAAGCGCGACAAACCATCAAGAACGAATCGCCACTTGCTGTCGAATGTTTCGCCCGTCCCCGGAATTTCTGATACCAGACTCGTCGTCGCGATGGCGCCGGAATTGACCATGGGATTCGTGCGGCCGTCATCCCCGCGTTCTATTGCTGCCAGCGAGTTGAACGCCAGTCCGGTCGCGTTCACGCCAAGCTTGTCGCGCGCGTGCTCGGGACCCACGGCGTCGCAGACCAGCGCGAAGACAAACGGCTTGGACACGCTCATGATCGAGAATTCCTGTTCGGCGTCGCCGACGGAGTAGACGTCGCCGCTGGTTCCGACCAGGGCCATGCCGAACAGCTCGCTGGGCATGGCCGCGAGCGCCGGATAGACCTTTGAGTTTTCGCCTTGGAGGCTCGATTTGAAGTGCTCGTGCGCCTCGGCCAGGAGCGCCCGGATCGCATCTGCCGGCGGCAGCGCGCCGGTTGAGACGTAGGGCGCCTCGGTGATCTGACTGGTGCGGATCATCGGTTTCAACGGTAATCGCGGCTGGGCTCGGAACACATAGGCACTCGCATTGATTGATTGGATTGATCGATCGATTGCATCACTTGGTTGCGCCAGCCTCAACGGGACCAATCGTGACGCCACGACAACCAAGTCGCCCCGCACGACTCCAAGGTGATCTGGGCGCGGGGATGAAGAAGATCAATATGAATACCTATGCGTTGGCGGCAGGGGTCGTTCATAGTCTTTGCGCGGGCTAAGCGGCACGATTGGAAAGTGAACGCTCGAAGTTCGAGACCCTGTCGGCGCGGCGCATGGCGATGCCGCATCGCTGTCGAAGATGAACAACGCATCGCGATTGGCGCGACCGCGCTCGCTCATTGCGATGTGTGACCACAGAACCCGAAAGGAAAGAACATGAATCCGAACGCACCGAAACTCGTCGTCTTGCCCTTGCTTTCAGCGGCCTTGGTGATCTTCCCCTCGTGCACATCGTCCAATGACAAAGAGGAATACACGTACCACTACGACACATATGAGACGCCGGACCGAGCGGTCGAAATCTCGGACGAATACGGGTACATCGAGTCTTCGAAGGCAGGCACGATCAAATCGTCCGATGACGCTTTTGTCACCTCAGATGGAACACGCGGGGTGATGTCGGTCGACACGTACCAATTGAACGCGACCGTCACGTCGATCGATTCGATGAACCGCAAAGTCACGCTCACCACTTCCGACGGCAGGCAGAGAATCATCAAGGTGGGACCCGATGCGGTGAACTTCGACCAAATCGAAGTGGGCGATCGGGTGTCGGCCACGGTGACCGAAGAGGTGGCTGTGTTCCTGTCTGAACAGGGCGGACTGCCGAGCATGAGTCAATCCTCGACGGTGGCGCTGGCGCCCGTGGGGGCCAAGCCTGGCGGGATCGTGACCAACACCATCGATGCGACCGCCGAGGTCACTGCGGTCGATTCCAAGGACCGACACGTGACACTCCGGTTTCCGGATGGCACCACCAGGAAGGTCAAGGTCGGCAAGGAGATCAACCTCTCGGGCATTGCGCCGGGGGACGATGTGACCGTGCGCGTTACCGAGGCCGTGGCGATTGCGGTCAGGAAGGCCTCGTAACCCGTGCAATTCCAGGGTCAGGCGCGCGACCGCGCAAAACGATGAGCACACATACCCAAGGAGCAACTCATGAAATGCAAGCCATTCGGTCCAACCAGAAGACGCACGTTCATCGGCGCGGCACTGGGATGCGCCATTGCCACAACTCTTTTGGCGGGTTACGCCGCCGCACTACAAGCCCCGTCGGCCCCAACCGGCGCGCCATCGAGCGACCAGAACGTGCAGAAGATGGTTCCCCTGACCGAACAAGACGCCCAGAAACTGGGCAAGGTCACTCTGCTGTTTGTACAGAACGCCCAGGGCGTCAGTCTCGACAATGGCACGATGACCTTGAAAGGGATCAGCCCGGCGACGATCTTCTTTTCCGACCGTCCGCAACGAATCACCGGTCATCTGAGCACCAAGGAGTTCGTTTCGCTTTGGGGTGAAGGGAAGGACAGTTTCCTTTCTGATCCACCCAACGCGACCCTGTCGATATTTGACCAGGGCAAGGTGTGCGATGTCGTGGTGGAGCTGCGCAATCCCAAACTCAGCGGCGAGGACTTTACCTACGACGTAAGCGTGCTGGATGGCGAGTTCCCGGAAAAGGGCGGCGCCTGCTCGTTGTTCATCGACGTCGTCGGCATGCCGCTGACCCCCGTCTCAGTTGCAGGGGTTGGGCGGCGCTGCTACCGACGGGCGGTGTGGTAGTCCTCACCTTTGAGCAATGGGTGCGCCAGCCGCACCCATGCAACCCGTTCAGCAAGCACCAGTGAATGGCACTAAGTCATCAGAAAGGAACCACTATGAACCCGTTCCGTTTCGGCATTTTGTCAAGTATGGCGGTTTGCGCCCTGGGTGCGGTCCTGATCGGAAGCATCGCGCGCTCTGAGTCCCAGGAAAAGGCCCCGAAGGCGGAGGACAAAGCCCCCAAAGCGCAACTCATGTTTGTTCAGGTTGCAGAAGACCTCACATCGGACCCTGCAGCGAAGACTATCCGCCTGGTCAAGGTGCACCCGCAGACGCTGTACTTCTCGGATCGGCCGGTGCGTATCGCTGGGCACCTCAAGATGGCCGAGTATCTCGAGGAATGGACATCGAAAGCCGGCAAGGACAATTTCGGCGCCGACCCGCCCAATGCCGCGCTCTCCGTTTACGAGCCGGGGCAGCCAGACAGCACGCTTGTAGTGGTCGAGATCACCAACCCAGTCGTTGATGGTGCGGATCTCATTTACAACTACAAGATTATCGACGGCGAGATGCCCGCCAGTGGCGGCCAAACCGCGCTGTTCATCGATTGGGTCGGGGTCGGCGGCGGTGTTGGCGCCGGCTACCACGGGGTGGGCGTCGGTGCGCGGGGTGTGGGTGTGCGCTAGCTTGGCCCGCAAGCAACGGGCAACTCAAAGGGATCAACACCATGAATCCAACAAGACAACTCACCGTCACCACTCTGCTCGCCGCAAGCCTTGGGATTTCGGCGTTCGGCCAAGCGCCGCAGCCGAAAGAAGCGCCCGGCTCGCCAAGCGCCACCGCCCCCATTGACGGTAAGCAAATCCCGGCGCCCGATCCCAAGTTTGGCGGCAAGATTGAGTTGAAGGCGACGGATTCCAAGTCGTGGTGGCCGCCCACGATCGTTCCGCCCAAGGGCGCGCCCAATGTCCTGCTCATCATGACCGACGATTGTGGTTTCGGGTCGCCCAGCACGTTCGGCGGCGTGATCCCGACGCCCGCACTGAACCGCATCGCCAACAGCGGCCTGCGGTATACGCAGTTCCATTCCACCTCGCTGTGCTCGCCGACGCGCGCGGCGATCATCACCGGACGCAATCATCACGTGTGCGGCTATGGCGTGGTTGGTGAAGCGGCGACGGGCTTCCCCGGTTACGACTCGGTGATTCGAAAGGAGTGCGGCACGATTGCTGAGATTCTCAAGGGCAACGGCTATGCGACGTCGTGGTTCGGCAAGAACCACAACACGCCGTTCTATCAGGCGAGCGTGGCTGGGCCGTTCGATCAATGGCCGGTTGGCATGGGCTTCGAGTACTTCTATGGCTTTGTCGGCGGCGATACGAGCCAGTGGCAGCCGAACTTGTTCCGCAACACCACCGCCATCTATCCGTTCGCCGGCGACTCCGAGTGGAATCTGACCACGGCCATGGCCGATGAGGCCATTCCGTACATGAAGGACCTGCACGAGGTCGCGCCCGACAAGCCCTTCTTCGTTTATTACGTGCCCGGTGGCGTTCACGCGCCGCATCATCCGACGAAGGAATGGATCAAGGAAGTCAGCGACATGCACTTGTTTGACGAGGGTTGGAACAAGCTTCGCGACAAGATCTTCGCCAACCAGAAACGTCTGGGGATCATCCCGCAGGATGCGCCATTGACAGCGTGGCCCAAGGAACTGCCCGAGTGGGATTCACTTGACTTGGAGCAGAAGAAACTCTTCATCAAGCAGGCTGACGTCTTTGCAGCCTACCTGGCGTATACCGACTACGAAATCGGCCGGGTCATCCAAGCCGTCGAAGACATGGGAGAACTCAACAACACGCTGATCATCTACATCAGCGGTGATAACGGCGCGAGTCCGGAGGGCACGATTAACGGCACGCCCAACGAGTTCACCTTCTTCAACGGCGTGACCGTGCCGGTGAAGGATCAGTTTCTGTTCTACGAGTTCTGGGGTTCGGATAAGACTTTCCCGCACTATTCCGCCGGCTGGGCCTGGGCCTTCGACACGCCGTTTCAGTGGTGCAAGCAGGTGGCATCGCACTTTGGCGGCACTCGCCAAGGCATGTGCATCTCGTGGCCGGGCCACATCACCGATGTCGGCGGCATTCGGAGCCAGTTTCACCACGTCATCGACATCGTGCCGACGATCCTTGAAGCGGCCGGCATACCCGCCCCCGAAACGATCAACGGAATCCAACAGTTGCCGATGGACGGCGTGAGCATGGTGTACACGTGGGACAAGGCCAATGCGCACGCCCCCTCCAAACGCACGACGCAGTACTTCGAGATGCTTGGGAACCGCGCCATCTATCACGATGGATGGGTCGCATGCACGACGCCTGTGAGCACGCCCTGGGACTTGGGCCTCAAGGAATCGCCCGACGTCATCACCGGGTACAACTGGGAGCTCTATGACATCACGACCGATTTCAGTCAGTCGTACGATCTCGCGGCGCAGATGCCTGACAAGCTCAAGGAGATGCAGGATCTCTTCTACGCCGAGGCGAAGAAGTACGACGTTCTGCCGCTCGATAATTCAACGCTGGCGCGATTCCTCACTCCACGCCCCAGCCCGACGGCGGGACGAACCACGTTCACATATTCCGGCGAACTGAGCGGCGTGCCTCCGGCATGCTGCCCAAACATCATGGGGCGCTCCTACGTCATCAGCGCGGATGTGGAGATTCCCAAAGGCGGCGCAGAAGGGATGATCGTGACCGAAGGCGGGCGCTTCGGCGGCTACGGCTTGTTCCTCACCAAAGGTGACTTGGACATCGGCCGCGGCAAGGCGTCTTTCTTTACAATCTGCTGGGGTCAAAGCACATCGTGTGGGAAGGCCCGAAACTCGAGCCCGGCAAACATGCCATCGAGTTCGAGTTCAAGTACGACGGTCCGGGCTTCGGCAAAGGCGGCACTGGCACTCTCAAAGTCGATGGAAAGGAGGTCGCGACCAAATCGATGGACCACACCATACCCGTGACGTTTCCGGAGGACGAAACCTTCGACGTCGGCATGGATACGCGCACGCCTGTCGCATTCATCGAACACCACTATGACTGCCCGTTCAAGTTCACGGGCAAGATCATTCAGCTGACCTACACCCTCGGTCCGCCCGAGTTCACGGCCGCACATCAGTACTAGGCACACCCAATGGGTGAGGCGGGCGGCGACGCATCGTCACCCGCCTCTTGAAAGGGTTGCATGAAAAGGCTGCTTGCATTGGCCGCTCTCGCCGAAGCTGCCACGGGCGCGGCGCTGGTGGCGGTACCTTCGCTGGTTGGCCAGCTGTTGCTCGCTGCAGAACTCACCGGCGTTGCCGCCGTGGTGGCTCGCATTTTCGGAATCGGGCTTTTGTCGTTGGGAATCGCCTGCTGGCCAGGCAAGACGCCGGCGGCCGCGGCGGTGGCCGGCATGCTGACTTACAGTGCGCTCGTCACGTTGTATCTTTCATATCTCGGAGTGCGCGGCGAGTGGGTCGGACCTCTGTTGTGGCCTGCCGTGGCGTTGCACGCGATCTTGACGTTCCTGTTGACCATCGGCGGCGTCGGCTTGTGGCGCAGGACTTCCGCGGCAGATACGATGTGAGCAGAGCGCTTGAGACTGCTCCATCGAATTTGAACCAGACTCCGCTGGCGAACGCGGCGCAGTTCCCATTCCGGGTGGCCAATCTCGGCATCAATCCCGACTGACTTTGCCGGCTCCGACTGCGATCATTCGGCAGCCGGATCGGACAACGTTGGTCACGATGGACATGACTCGGTGAGTGATGACCAAACGTGCCAAGGAATCCATCATCGACGGCAGCTGGAAGCCGCCGCCGGTGAAGAAGGTGTCTGGATCAGGATCAAGAACAAGACCAAGGAGCAGCACATTATGACATGCAGATCAATGAACTACGGCGTTGCGGCGTTGATGACTGTGCTTGCGCTGATGAGCGCAGCCGGCCCAGCGCAGGCACAGGACAAGAAACCCAACATCCTCTTCATCATGGGCGACGACATCGGCTGGATGCAGCCGAGTTGCTACCACCGCGGCCTGATGGTGGGCGAAACGCCCCACATCGATCGCATCGCCAGAGAGGGCGGGACGTTCATGCACTACTACGCCGAGCAGAGTTGCACGGCCGGGCGCTGCGCGTTCATCACGGGCATGAACCCCATGCGCGCCGGCATGCTGCTGCCGCAACTGCCTGGCGCGATTTCGTATCTGCGACCGGGGACGCCGTGCCTTGCCAAGTTCCTGCTCGATCTTGGGTACAACACAGGCGAGTTCGGCAAGAATCACCTCGGCGACCATCCCGAGTCCCTTCCGACGGCGCACGGTTTCCAGGAGTTCTGGGGCTATTTGTATCACCTGGACGCGATGCAACAGGTGAGCTTCCCGGACATCAACAGCAGCCCAACACAGCAGGGCATCGCGCCGCCTTGCAAGCAAGAGCCGATCCCGGGGATTCAACCGGTTGAGGGCGCCATCGACCCGAAGACCGGCGTTTGCCTGACGCCGCCGCGGCCGGTGTTGTGGATGAAGTCGTCCGATGGCACCGCAGCGAACCAGATGGGCACCGATGAAGGCCCGCTCACTCTGCAGCGATCGAAAACGATCGATGAGGAAATCTCCGGTCATGTCATCGACTGGCTCGATCGCAACGACCCCGAGAAGACCAACAAGCCATTCTTCTGCTGGTACAACCCAGCGCGCATGCACATCACGACCATGCTGGCGCCGAAGTACGAGGCCATGCTCGGCACCAAGGGCGGCAAGGACTGGGGGATCAACGAAGCCGGCATGAAGCAGATGGATGACAACATCGGCCTGGTGCTCAAGAAGCTCGAAGACATGGGCGAGCTCGACAACACGATCGTCGTGTTCACCACCGACAACGGCGCCGAGACCCAGACGTTCCCCGATGGCGGCATCACGCCCTTCAAGGGCATGAAGCTCACGACTTGGGAAGGCGGCATGCGGGCACCGTGCGTGATCCGTTGGCCAAGACACATCGAGCCGGGCACGGTGTACAACGAGATCTTCGCGTCGCTGGACTGGCTGCCGACGCTTGTTGAGATCGCCGGCGGCCCCAAGGGCGATGAGCTGAACAAGCAGATCATGGCCGGCAAGTATCCGGGCATCTCGAAGACCAAACTCGATGGCGTGAACCAACTCAACTACCTCACCGGCAGTGACGAATCGGCGCGCGACACGTTCTTCTACTATGCGGACCACATCCCTTCGGCGGTGCGGTACAAGAACTGGAAACTGTACTACACGATGATGGGGTCAAGCGGCGTCTCGGCGTTCGGCGCCCCGGTGACGTACGGCTGGACTCAGATCACCAATATCAAGCGCGATCCGTTCGAGCAGTGCGTCGGCGACGACCAGAAGTCGGTGCTATCAGTGGGCGGGGCGCTCGCGGCCCCGAGCACCGCGTATCTCTACGACTGGAACGTCCTGCCGATCGGCCAAGTGCTGTGGATGAAGGAGCTGGAGTCGTACAAGGAGTTCCCGCCGCTGCAGCAGGCGGCGAGTTACAACCTCGATCAGGTTCTCCAGCAGGTCAAGGACTCGGGTCACCGCGGCCCGGGCCAGTGATGTGACTTATGACTGGTGGGCGGGCCGACAAGCCCGCCCGCCGCTTCCCGGCAACACAAGCGCGCGAGCTCGGCCGAGCAACCGCGCGAAACGACAAACACCAAAGGAGCTGCTCATGAGATGCAAAACAGTTGGTCGGACCGCTGCGATTCTCGTAGCCTCACTTGCGCCGCTCGGCGCCGTCACAGAGGCGCAGGCACAGGACAAGAAACCCAACATTCTCTTCATCATGGGCGACGACATCGGTTGGTTCAACATCGGCGCCTACCACCGCGGCATCATGTCGGGCAAGACGCCCAACCTGGACCGGCTCGCCTCCGAAGGCGTGCTATTCACCGATTACTACGCCGAAGCGAGCTGCACGGCGGGTCGAGCCAACTTCATCACCGGCCAGCTCCCGCTTCGCACCGGGCTGACGACGGTCGGCCAGGCCGGCGCGGATGTCGGCATGCCGGCGCAAGCCTGCACGCTGGCCACCGCGCTCAAGGGGCAGGGCTACGCCACCGGTCAGTTCGGCAAGAACCACCTTGGCGACCTCAACAAGTTCTTGCCCACATTGCACGGCTTCGATGAGTTCTTCGGCTACCTGTACCACCTTGATGCGATGTCGGACCCGTACTGGTACTCGTTCCCGGACGATCAGAAGTTCCGCGACCAGCACGGTCCACGCAATCTGGTGCACTGCTGGGCGACCGATTCTGAGGACTCGACTGAATTGCCGCGCTGGGGCAAGGTTGGCAAGCAGAAGATTCAGGATGAAGGCCCGCTTGCGCCGTTCCCCGACATGTCCAACGTGCCCAACATGCACGACATCTCGCCGAAGGCCAAGCACAACATGACGACGTTTGATGAGACACTGGTCAAGGCCAGCTGCGACTTCATGGACAAGGCCAAGGA
>JAKEEP010000273.1 GCA_022616475.1 Phycisphaerales bacterium
GCAGGGTACCGCCTTCATCGGCCGCCAATCGCATGTACGAGGTGATTTTCTCCAAATGCTGCTTGGACGCGATGGCGCCTTGCTCGGTCTGTGGGTCCAGCGGATCGCCTATGCGAAGTTTGGTCGTGTACGCGACAAAGCGATCGATGAAGGAATCGTAGATCGAACGTTCAACAAAGATGCGTGATCCGCACAGGCAGATTTGTCCCTGATTGGCAAACGAGGACCGCACGCTCGCGGGAATCGCCTGGTTGAGGTCGGCATCGGCGAAGACGATGTTGGGATTCTTGCCGCCAAGCTCGAGCGAGAGCTTCTTGAACATCGGACCGGCGACTCTGGCGATTTCCGCGCCGGTCTTGGTGCCGCCGGTGAACGAGATGGCGGAGATGCCCGGATGCGCGACAATCGCCGCGCCGGCTTTTGGTCCAAGGCCGTGCACGATGTTGAGCACCCCGCGCGGAAGGCCGGCTTGCTGGCAAATTTCGCCCAACAAATACGCAGTCATCGGAGTGATCTCCGAGGGTTTGGCGACTGCGGTGTTGCCCGTCGCAAGGGCGGGGGCCACTTTCCAGGTGAACAGATACAGCGGCAGATTCCAGGGCGAGATCAGGCCCGCAACACCCCTCGGTTGCCGCAGCGTGTAGTTGATCGCCCGTGCGGGACCTTCGGTGAAGTGCGCTTCGGATTGCGTGTGAAGTATCGCAGTGGCAAAGAAGCGAAAGTTGCTCGCGGCTCGCGGAATGTCGAGCGACTTGGCCAAGGAAATCGGTTTGCCGCTGTCGATCGACTCAGCCCGCGCCAGCTTCTCGAGATTCGTCTCGATCAATTCGGCGATCTTGAGCAGAATTCGCGATCGATCGGCTGCCGGTGTGGCTGACCATTTGGGGAACGCTTGCTCGGCGGCCTGAACCGCCGAATCCACATCGCGCTGATCGCTGTCGGGCAGCTGTGAATACACCGTGCCGATCGCCGGATCAACGTTGTCGAGGTACTTGCCCGACGCCGGAGCCGCGAATTCACCGTTGATGTAGTTGGCGATGCGGAGCATCTTCGAAGTCTAAGCAGTCAGGAATTCTGACGGTCGACAGAACTTACTGAGCGGCCAGCCGCCCGCCGTCGACCGGGAAGTTGACTCCATTGACGTATCCTGCGGCGGGCGAAGCGAGGAAGCCTGCGACGGCGGCGATTTCCTCAGGCGTGCCAAATCGCCGGGCTGGGACGCTCGCGATCATTTCGCGTTGCACCTCATCCGGCGTCGTGCCTGCCCGCGTGGCGCGGCCCTTGATCAATGATTCCAGCCGCGCGGTTGCCGTGTAGCCAGGCAGTACATTGTTCACAGTAATGCCAAACGGCGCCAACTCCACCGCCAGTGTTCGCGCCCAGTTTGCCACCGCAGCACGAATGGTGTTCGAGACCCCGAGCCCCTTGATCGGCATCATGACCGAAGTCGAGATGATGTTGATGATCCGGCCATACTTGGCATCGCGCATGCCGGGCGCTACCGCTTGCGCCAACACTTGATTGCACAGTACGTGCTGGCTCATCGCCTTGAGGAAATCTTCCGGTTGTGCTTCGAACACGGGCCCTGCGGGAGGTCCGCCGGTGTTGTTCACGAGGATATGGACTGGGCCGCGCGCGCCCACGTATCCACTTGCCTTCTGGCGCACGCTCTGCCAATCCGAGAAGTCCACCTGGATCGAATCGTGTGATTGGCCATGACTCTTGTCCAATTCGCCCTGCACCCGCTGAAGCCCTTCCGGATGCCGGGCCATGAGCGTAATGCTGGCCCCGAGCCGGGCCAATTCGATCGCGCAGGCTCGCCCGATGCCTTGCGTGCTTCCGCAGACGACTGCTCGCTTTCCTTTCAACGTCGACATCCGCTTTGGCCTCCAAACTTCAGCAGCGTAGCAGCTTCCCGATGACTCGGCCTGCGGCGATACACTGGTGGATTCATGGCCAACGACAGGCTCAAGTTGGATCGCACGCGGCAAATCGCCAATTCGCTGACCCCATTCGGCGAAACGATTTTCACGGAGATGAGCCGCTTGGCAATGCGGCACAATGCCGTGAACCTTGGCCAAGGGTTTCCCAATTTCGATGGCCCGGAGTTCGTCAAACAAGCCGCGATCCAGGCGATCAACGCCGGCCATGGTCAATACGCCCGCATGTTCGGCCTGCCTGAGCTGAACAAGGCAATCGCTGAACGCTTCGCCGCCGATTCGGGCCTTCCGGTTGACTCGGAAGCCCAAGTCACGGTCACATCGGGATGCACGGAAGCCATTGCATCAGCGCTTTTGGGATTGGTCAATCCCGGCGATGAGGTCATCCTGTTCGAGCCGTACTACGACTCATACCGGGCGTGCGTGGCGATGGCCGGGGCCGTTCCAAGGTTCGTCACGCTGCGACCTCCCGATTTCTCGATCAATCCGACGGAGCTCAGGCGGGCATTCTCCTCCAAGACGCGCGCCATTCTCATCAATACGCCGCAGAACCCCACGGGCAAGGTCTTTCGACAGGATGAGCTTGAAGCAATTGCGCAACTGTGCAGGGAGCATGATGTGATCGCCCTATCGGACGAGGTTTATGAACGCCTTGTCTTTGAGGGCCGCCACATCTCCATCGCCTCACTTGCCGGAATGCCTGAGCGGACGGTGACGCTTTCATCACTCGGAAAGACCTTCTCGCTCACGGGTTGGAAAATCGGCTGGGCGATTGCCGCGCCGGACCTGACTGCCGGAATCAGAGCCGCACATCAATTCCTCACGTTTGCAACGGCCACGCCGCTTCAGCACGGGGCGATCGCCGCGCTGCGCGCCCCCAATTCCTACTACGAGCAACTCGTTGGCGACTACCGCCGGAAGCGAGATGCCCTGGTTGTCGGATTATCGGCGCTCGGCTTCCAGGTTTTCCCCCCGCAGGGAACGTACTTTGTAATGGCCGACCACACTCCGTTTGGCTTTGAGAGCGATGTTGCGTTCTGCCGGCACCTCATTGAGCGCGTCGGTGTCGCGGCCATTCCCACCAGCGTGTTTTATCACAATCCCAGCGATGGACGCTCGCTGGTTCGATTCGCTTTCTGCAAGACTGATGAAACGCTGCGCGAGGGGCTGCGCCGAATGTCGGCACTTCAATCCGCCAAATGAGGGCGGCCTCCGGCTGCGATCGATGATCGCTGCCCACCCGCCGCTTCAACGTGATGGCCGATTGGCATCTTCCGGAGCACCAGGCTCATCTTGCTTGCGAGCCAGGCGCGGCGGATCGTACTTCACCGTGTAATCCGGGCGCGGCTGCATCATCGCGCTGATCCAACCCACCGTGTCTTCTTTGAGCTTCTGATGAATCGGGCTGAACGCCGGCTTCCATCCGTCCACTTTCGGATGCGGCTTCCTGGCGGCTTCGCGCGGCAGGCCGTATTGGATGATCAGCGAGTCCTCCGGCCTCTCGAAATTGATCAGCGGCCATTCCGGATCGAGTTGGAGGCGCTCCAGAATCAGCATGTTGGTGTATCGCACCCGATCGTCCTTGAAATTGCGCCGATGGAGAAACAAATCCCCGGCGAACGGTCCTCCGTGACAGCGGCTGGTCGCACAGTTGTTCATCAGCCACGTATCGTGCACGCGTTGCCGGAACATATTCAACGCATATGGCTCGCTGTTGACCTTGATCTGGGGATACAGATCGCGCGCCTTGAGCTCGAACATGAGTCGCACCAGGTCAATCGGCTTGTCGGCCGCCGCGCGAAACATGGCATTGCGCCCGGTTTGTGATGCCGGAATCAGCTTGCTCGTGCCGTATTTCTCGATCAGCGTGCGCACCGTATCGGGCGTGATCGTCACCCTCGGCGGATGGTCAAAGTCAATCTCATACACTCGCATGATGTTGACATCGTCGCGGCTGACGAGCTGACTGGGCATCAAATCCGCGGGATCGACGGGCCCGGCTCGTCGCCCGTCGTCTTCGCCGGGTGCCTCCGGCTCAGGATTTTCCAAGCGTGCCGCCCGCTTGGGCCGCTCGGCGAGCGCAAGCTGGGCTTCAACGAGCTTGAGCAAGTCTCGGGCATCGGGCATTTCCACTTTGTGAAGAAGCTCCAGCAATTCCTGGTGAGCCGATTCGTAGCGCCGCTGCTCCACCAGCCATCGGCACAGCGCCAGATGCGCGTCGTACATTCCTGGTTGCAGCGCCGCCTTGGCTTCCAGATATCGCTGCTCCACCGTTGGCTGCAGCACCACATGGCTGACCGATTCGCGCTTGAGCTTGGCGTGAATTCCCTTGATTTCGATCAACACGTGATCAAACACGTCCTCGACAATGATCCCCTCTCGCATCGAGCCATCGCGCATCACCACCATGCCGGTTTGGTCGGGTTCGGGATCAACCAGGCGGACGATCTGCAGCAATCGCGTCTTGGCAAAACTCTCGAGTTCGCCTTTGGTGTTTCGAACCGTAATGACATCCTCGTCTTCGAGCACCAGGTGACCACTCACCTGAACGTTTCGATTGACGATCAGGATGACGCGCGACGGCGCTGATACTTGCTCGTCGGCCTTCTCCGGTTGGGTGTCCTGGGCATGAAGTGGCAGCGCCGCCCCGGCCAGCAGCAAACAACACAGGAGGCTCTTCAGACGCATGAGGCTATTGTCCAAGGTTCGCACGGCATGCGTCAACAAGGTCTCCATTCCGCCAGATAACTAGATTCACACGGCCATGAATGTCCGCATAATTTGACGAAAAGTTCCAGCGGCCCTCTCGCCCGCCCCCGATTTGACTACATTCGCGCTGCGCCGAATTGCCGCCGTCGACGACGCTATTCAGGCAGCGGCGTCATCTGAAGGTCTTTGGCGCGGTTAATACGCACGCCATAGCTCACGACATGCGCCGACCTGCCGGCGGCGCCTGCGGGCACATTGAGAATCCACTTGAGCAACCCTGAAGGTTGCTCGTTGGTCGTGTAATACGCGTCAGCCGAGAGCGGCGAGCTGACATCGACCAACTCGACCTGAATCTCACTGTTGCGCGAGACCGGATATCGATCCCACATTTCCACAAGGATCGGCTTGCCGGAGCCGTTGTCCAAGGTGAGCCGATAGTCGTAGCTCGTGCGGCGGCCGCCGCTCAACAGGCCGGTGTTCTCGGTGTGCTTGTGCACCAGATGCCGCGCCGCCTTGACCGATTGATCGATCCCAAAGTGAACTTTGAAGCTGCCCCCGGGCGCCACCGATTCCAATGTCGTTGGACCCACGTAGTCCTGGCCAAAGAAGATCGACGCTCGGCCGGGCAGAAGTTGATACTCGCTTGCGTTGACCAGGTCGCCGCGCAAGTACACCGCATCGGTATGCAAGGGAACGGCAACGTGAATGAGCTTGGGCTGGGTATCAATGTTCGCGATGCGCGTCCGCTGCTGCTTGAGCATGTCGCTTTTGACGATCACCAGACGCGGAAGCTGAAACGTCACCGACGGCCCCTCGCCGGCCACCTGGGCATCGGCATACATCGATTTGAGGTCGGCTTGATCAAGAACGCTCCGAAATGAAGGCGGCGGCGGTTCTTCAGGGGCTGCCCGCTCCTGCTCCTCCCTCATTCGCGCGACATCAAGGGACTG
Source organism: Phycisphaerales bacterium (assembly GCA_022616475.1). Classification (GTDB taxonomy): domain Bacteria; phylum Planctomycetota; class Phycisphaerae; order Phycisphaerales; family SM1A02; genus JAKEEP01. The sequence goes on from JAKEEP010000273.1 coordinate 5,600, forward strand.
CACATCGATGAACCACGGCGCGACAACCGGCGGATGGGCGGCGACGGTCGGCTGTGCGGTTGAAAGCCAGAGCGTGACGTTGTCCCAATCTTCCCCGGTTCGCTGCGTGATCATCGCATCGTACTCGAGCACCGCCATTGAGCCATCGCTGGCAGCGCGAACGTTGTACGTTGGCTCCCATGTGGCCTCGCCAACAAGATACGTGAGGTCGATGGTCGTCTCAGAGGGATCGGTCGCCACCACAGACACGACCGCGGTGCGATTGATGTTCGACGTGCCCGCGATCGCTTGCCGCTTGGCGGTCGCGGCTTGCAACTGTTTCTCCAACTCTCGCTGTTTGCCATCCAGCTCGCGCCGAGCTGCAAGGAGATTGGTTCGTTCCTCGGTCACAAAGTCGATCAATTTTCGCAGCGCGCCAACATCGAGCTTGTCGGTGCCGGCTGTCTCGCTGACCTGCTGAGCCGACTTCACGCTGATCGAGGCGATGAAATCCTCGTGAGCCTTGAGCAGCATGCGCTGTTCGACAAGCTCGTTCAGCTCCAGCTGGATTCGCTCGATTTGCGAATCTAATTCCGCGATCTGTGGCGAGCCTGACGTATCGGCGACGGTCGCAACGAAATCGACGCCGATCACTTTCAGCGACCCTCCTGACCGCGCCTGAAGCGTTGCAGGCTGCACCGTTGCCGGAAGGTTGCCAAATTGAAGGTCATACACTCCCGGGTCCAGGGTGAGCGTGGCGCTGCGCGTGACCGAGGCGCGCCCGCGGTAAAGGGTCACGCCAGTGATTCTTGATTCGACCGTCCGAGCGACCGCCGGGACCGACACAGGCGTCGTTTGACCAAGCGATGGAACCGTCGCGAGTGCGGCAAGGGCCGAGACGATGACTAACGCACAACGAGATTGCCCGATCATGGAAAGTTGCTCCTGATCCTCCCGCTGGTCATTAACGAGCATCGCCGCGGGTTCTTACGACAACACAATAGCAGACGGCAAGCTGGAACCGCCCATTTCGATGGCGCGGCTTGAGGCGCCTCAGGCTCCGAGGGCCAGGCGATCAGCCAGGATCGTGGGCAGCCCGGCGCGTTGTGTCTCGCGCTGCGCTGCGGCAATGTCATACGACTGGCGATGCACCGTGAAGACGCTCGCCTGGCCGTCGACCAGCAACTCCAGGATGGCAAAAGCGGCACGGGGATCGCAGTCACGAGGCTGGCCTACCGAACCGGGATTGCAAATGTACCGGCGGTCGGGCTCCAGTCGAATTGGCAGCGGCTCGTTGGGCAAATAGGCCACCAGCTCCAGCGCTGTGAGCGGCTCACGCGGGTTCAACGTCGGCGCCTCGAAGACCATCGGGACGTGTGTATGACCGATCAGGCAGATATTCGTTTCGACCCCGGCAAACGCCTGCGCCGCCACTTGTTTATCGTGAACGTAGTCATTCGGCCCCGGAACCGGGCTGTCGTGCACGCACATGACGCTGCCCGGCGTGCCGGGAATTCCGATATGGGCCATCTTGGGCATTCGATTCAAGGCGTTCAGGTGCAGCGGCCCGACGTTCTCGCGGGTCCAATAAATCGCTTCGCGCGCGGCGCCGTTCATTTGCTCGGCGCAGTCCGGGTCAACCACGGCTTCCTCGTGGTTACCCTGCACCATGAACGCGCAGTGCCGCACAACCAGATCGATGCAGCGCTCGGGAAACGGTCCATAGCCCACGATGTCGCCCAGGCAGACAATCCCATCCACATCGAACTCGCTGATGCGTGCCAGCACCGCTTCCAGCGCGTGCAGATTGCCGTGAATGTCTGAGATGATCGCCAGTCGGTTCATGAGGTCGAGAGATGGTCGAACGTTCCTGTTGATCGGCCCGCGGCGCCGAATTCATCACAATACAGGATGCGAAAACAGCCTACGGATTTCAAGAGTTCCCTTGCCCAAGTGAAATTCGACGACCAGTCGGATTCTATAACAGTAGACGATCCAGCGCTGTCAAATGTTCCAAAAGAACGCCAGCAGGCGCGTTCGTATTGCCACAAAGCCCAGGAACCGCAAGGCTTGGCAGCCAGGAGAAGTGTTCAGCGCGCCTGGACCTCGACAGGTTCAGGCGCCTGGCCCCGTCGTTCGGCGACAGCCTTGTTCGGCCGGGCAGGGGATTTGTTGTGAGCCCCATCACCGCTGCTGGGTGATTCCTTACCCGCTTGCTTGGCGGCAGCTGCATTGCGGCGCAGAATTGCGTCGATCTTCGACTTCTCAGGCGCAAGAATCACCGACATCCGTCGCCCAGCGAGCCTGGGCGGGATTTCGACGCGGCTGATATCGGACAAACGCTCAATGATCTCGCGCATCCGCTGATCCCCCAAGTGACGGTGCATCAGCTCGCGACCGCGGAAATTCTGAACGATCTGCACCTTGTGACCTTCCATCAGAAACCGATGCGCTTGGTCAATCCGGATGCTGACATCGTGTGGATCGATCTTCATCGATCGTCCCAGGCGCACTTCCTTCATCTCGGCAGTCTTGGACTTGGCCTTGTTCGCCTTGTCCTTCTTCGCCTGCTCGTATTTCCACTTGCCGAAATCCAGGATGCGGCAGACCGGCGGACTGACTTCGGGCGCCACCTCCACCAGGTCCAGACCCGCTTCGTGCGAACGGCGAAGGGCCTCGATCGTGTCCACCACCCCGACCTTCTGATTGTTCTGATCGATAAGAAAAATTTGCTTGGCGCGGATGCGGTCGTTGATCGCAGGGCCGCGGTGTGCTGCTTCTTGCGGGCGAAAGAAACGTTGACGTGCGATGGGCAATCCTCTCAAAAAAGGCAGATCAAAAGACAAAAACAACGGCCCACCGGCTGATCGCCGGATGGCACAACACTGAATTGTTCAAGGCGGCGCCGCAGAACATACGGCTAGAAATTCCCCCGCGGATTCGTACCGACCAAGATGGACATCAAGCTTGGAGACTCCAAAACAGCGGACCGAAACAGTTCACCCGGGCAGATCCCGAGGTTATCGTGACCATAAGCCTACATTCACATCGGCAACCGGGCAACTGCAATTCAGGACAAAACGCCGCGTGGATTTGGCATTTCGCCATAGTCCACGTTTTTGACCATCAGGGCTCATGGGCTGCTCCCAAGGCCTCTGAGGCCACGCGGAAGTGCTCGCCGAGGACGGTCACACGCCCGCGGGTCGCAATCTCTTGTGAGATGGTCTCCAGGAAGCTCTCCAGCGAAATCGCCCCCAAATCCTAGCACGCGCCGAATGCTCGCTCGGCAAGCTGGGCCTTCACGGCCGCTTGGGCGTGGCGAAAGCGCGCCATTGCCGAGTTGATGGAGATCAGGGAGAACGAACGGGCCGACTTGTGATTCTCTGCTTAGGTTCGCAGAGTGGCGGGAGGTGTGGTGACGCGTTTGGCAAACCGTTCACACGCCGGGCTCATCAACAACAACCGTTGATTCGGAGCCACTCGTAGTTCGGAACTTTAGCTCCAGTGGATAAGGCCCAACAACACCGGAAAGGTCCACGACCAGGGTTCCAACCTGCCGAGTGGGACGATTGCCACGAGTGTCGCGCCGTTCAAGTGTGTTCCAGCCTGATGAGACAATGCGAGGCCCGTGGGGACTGACCAAAATCGGTGCGTCCGTCACTCCGTCTCCGCCGCTATCGACGAGGTACGCTCGAATGGGAAATTGCCTACCAGGCGGCACGTCGCCTTGAAGTTTGAACGTGCGGAATTCGCTGACCACAGTTCCATTCGTCTTGATGACGAATTGGTGTGCCTGACCGTCCGAGCGCGTAACCCAAGCGGATTCGGCCCTTCGGCCGGAATGAGACACTTGGACTTTCAGTTTCAGATTCGCGCTTTCGCCCGGCTCGAGGCGGTCTTTAGAAAGCGTGCCGCTCATGCATCCACATGTGGTCTTGCAGTGAAGGTCAACCGGGACGGCGCTCGTGTTGCTCACGTCGAAATCGCGCTCAACGGTGACAGCGCCCGAATCAATGGCGATGTCCCCAGCATCGAAGACGACCGCCGGTATAGCTGATCTTGCCGGATTCGCTCGTCCCCTTGAGTCATCATCCGAATGATCACTGCAGCTCCACAGCACGCTCCCCAGCGCGACGAACAACGACTGGCCAAACACTCGCCCGCTATGGCTCATCATTGGCTTGCGACTCCGATGTATCCTCAAACTCCCCCTCCCTCACCCACTGTTCGAGATTATCGCCAACATCGCCTTCCATCGGCTTCGCTGTACGCACGAGCCGACCGTCCAAGTTTAATTTCGTGTCGCCCAGCGTGTAGCCGATGCGGTATCGGGTGTCGGCGATCGACATGCCAGGCTTGAACGCGAGTCGAAAAGTATGTTCTCCAAGCGGCGCCGGTTCGATGGATACCAGTTCAAGTCGGCACAATTGCCAGAATTCGTCCTCAGCCTTTTCTCGAAAGTGCCGCCAGAGTGTCTTGGCAGAGCGCGCCAGCCCTTGCGTCCAGTCGTTGTCCCATATCGTCGTCGCGGACACGGCCAGTTTCTTCTGGCCATCTTTCTCAGAATGACCACGGACCTCAACCTTCCTGAGCCTCGGCCTGCCGTCGATTCGATGTGCGATGATCGAGGCCTCCATCAACGGCGATTCCTCGTAGTGGTAAATCCATTCGGTTGTGCCATCCACAAGCAACTTCGGTCCTTCGCAACGCACACTGCGAAGGAGGTCGGTGAAGGTCCATCCCTTCTTATGTTGCAGCACCCACCAGCCTTGCCACGTCAAATGGCCCTCCATGTAAGCGTTCATGCCAGGTGCGGCATCGATGGCTCCCGCGAGGCCTCGGTCGTCGGCAGTGAACGTGCCCGTGCGCGCCTGCGCCCCATCCCATGTGTCGATGTCAGTTCGGCCGACAAACTCGGCGACTTCTCCCGCAGCTTTCACATACGTTTGCTCAACGCGATACTTCTTGCCTGCGTCCTTCATGATGGACCGGCAATCGAACATCAAGTTCACCTTGCCGGCGTCCAGTGTTTCAATTGGTGGCTCAGGAAGTCCCGTTTCCGAAGCATACGACATGCGGAACCGAACCAGTTTTCCGTCGAGATCAGCCAAGTCCTTCTCGAGCGACTCGCACATCTCGTCGGTTGTAATTGGAGCTTGGGCAGGAGCGGATTGCACCAACAGCACCATGACTGCACAAGAAATGACCACTCGCATGTTGCACGCTCCTTTGACTACAACATCGAGGCGCGCCGTTCCGGCGCGCCTCGATGCGACAGTAATCGATCAGGCCGTACAGGTAATCGCATGACAAGCCGGCGATGCAGGAGTTGTCGCTGCTCCTGTGCACGTCCCCCCAACGCACGTGCCACTACCTTGACGACCACATTTTAGCTGCGCTTGTGGCAGAGGTCCTGTCATGTAACAGGTTCCTTGATTCGGCGCATCGAGGCAGAATGTCTGAAGCTGGCTTGAGCCGTCACACCAAGTGCATGGCGCGCCGGCCACCAAATACGTGCAAATTGCTCCCGGCGCGTTGCAAGTGATGTTGCTCGGACTACATAAGTAGTTCCGCAGCTGATGCTGGTGCGGTGTGTAATTCCCCAAATTGATCTGCAGTTCGACGAATGCGGCGTTCGCCGCCGCATACTCCGCCTCGGTCGGTTCATGTTGCCCAACCACAACAGACACAAGGGTTGCCACCGTACACAGCGACACCGCGACAGCAAGAATCCATTTCCGGCGGATTGACTTCATGCTTTGTCCTTTCATGTTGAGGGTCTATCGTCTAACCATGCCGATCCTACCGCCCCCCCCCCGCTGTCAAGCCACTCCATTTATTCCCATTCCCCTGTCGGCCAGCTTTCTGACAAGCGTGCAAGCAACTACTCACCGCTCGCGCGGCTCAATCGTAGCATTTAACGCTGCACCCTCCCCACGTGCTCTGCCTCCCTGGAAATGCTCACTGATGACCGAAACGCGGCCACGAGTGGCAATCTCGCGCGAAATCGTCTCCAGGAAGCTTTCCAGCGAGAGGGCCCCCAAGTCTTGCCGCACTCCGAATGCACGAACGCTGACCACGCGCTGCTGGGCATCGCGCGGCCCAACGACCAGGAGATACGGTGTCTTGGCGTCGGTTGCCACCTTGATCTTGGCTTGAATCCGCTCGCTGGATTCATCGATGGCAGCGCGAACTCCAATGTCCTTGAGAGCTTTGAGGACCTCGCGGCCGTAGTCCAGTGTCTTCTCGCTGATCGGCAGCACACGCACCTGCTCGGGGGCGAGCCAGGTCGGAAAGGCGCCGGCGAAATGCTCGATCAGCACACCCACAAATCGCTCCATCGATCCGAATGGAGCGCGGTGAATCATGACCGGCTGGTGCGACTGATTGTCGGCGCCGATGTACTTCAAATCGAAACGCTTTGGCAGGTTGTAATCAACTTGCACGGTGCCGAGCTGCCACTCGCGCCCCATGACATCCTTGGCGATGAAATCGATCTTGGGGCCGTAGAACGCCGCTTCGCCCGGTTCCTCGGTAAACGGCGCGCCCAATGAAGCGGCCGCCTCGCGGCAAGCTCGCTCGGCCTTGTCCCACACCTCGGGGCTGCCGACGTATTTCGCGGAATCGGGATCGCGCAAGCCAACGCGCACGCGGAAATTCTTGATCGCCAGGGTGCCGAAAATAATCTTCACCAATTCCAGACAGCCGATCAACTCTTGCGGCACCTGGTCCTCGGTGCAGAACAGGTGGGCATCGTCCTGGGTCATGCCCCGCACGCGAGTCAGGCCGTTGATTTCGCCCGACTGCTCCCATCGGTACACGGTGCCGAACTCAGCCAGGCGAACC
>JAKEEP010000274.1 GCA_022616475.1 Phycisphaerales bacterium
AGTGAGGACGATCTCGAGGGCGTCTTCTTGAAGGCAGATTTGGCTCAGACGGCCGAAACGCGACTCGGCGGTTTTGAAGGTGGGTTCCTCGTAGCCGTGTTCGACCAGAAGGCGGGCGATTTCGCCGTCGGTGGTATTGGTGTAGAGGCGGATGTGGATGGCGACGCCGGCGTCGATGTGGCCTTCGGCGGCGCGGCCGACGAGCAGAATTTCTGCATCGGGCAGGGCCTGTTCGAAGAGCGACATCAGCTGTTCGGCAACTTGCCAAATCGCGCCGCGCTGCTGGTTGTACGCAGCCTCACCCAGGGCCTGCATGGACATGGCCTGGGCGTGCTTGCGGACGCGGCCGTGGCCTGGGAGAGGCGCACCGCGCAGGTGGGGATTGTCGGCGGCGGCGCGGATGGCTGAATCGATGGTGTTGGAGCGGCCGGTTTCGATCAGGCGCGCGGCCTCACGGGCGATTTGATCGGTGCGGGGGTCGGGCACGGGGAATTGTAAGCAGCGGCAGGAGCGGCGAGACCCTTGCCCAACAGATCGAATTCTTCAACGTCGGCACGGCCGACTCGCTGCGCTCGCCGGCCGTGGCACCAGAGAAGCCGGCGGCTGGTATTTACGATTCCTCATTTACGATTTACGATTCATTGATGTTGAATCTGACGCCGCATGAGTGCCGGGTGCTTGGGGTTTTGGTTGAGAAGGCGCAGACGACTCCGCAGCAGTATCCGTTGACGCTCAATGCGCTGGTGAACGGGGCGAATCAGAAGAACAATCGCGAGCCGGTGACGAACCTGAGCGAAGAGCAGGTTTTGCAGGCGTTGGATGGATTGCGCGGCAAGGGGTTGGCACGAGAGGTGATGCTCAGCGGCAGCCGGGTTGAGAAGTTCCGGCATGTGGCGAGGGAAGTGCTGGAGGTCTCGACGAGCGAATTGGTGATTCTGACGGAGCTGCTGTTGCGGGGGCCGCAGACGATTGGGGAGCTGCGCGGGCGGGCTTCGCGGATGCATCCGTTGGAATCGACGGAGATTGTGAAGAACGTGCTGGATAGCTTGATGGCGAGAGCGGAGCCGATGGTGCGGGAGTTGCCGCCGGCGCCCGGTGATCGGGCGGCGCGGTATGCGCAATTGCTTTCTCCGGATCTGCATCCAATTGATGCGGCCGCGCCGGCGAGCCCGGGGAAGGACTTGAGCGAACGGGCGGCGGGCGCCGGTTCGAATTTGGAGGATCGCGTTGAGCGGCTTGAATCGGAACTGGCGGAGCTGCGCCAAGTGGTTCAACGGATTGCTCGCACGGTTGGCGATGCTCAGTCGGAAGTGGGCGCGGACGTGAGTCACCAGCGGTGATTGGGGAGGGCTGAGCGGCGAGGGCGCCGCTCGCGAAACATGGGCCGGATTCCGGTTGTCTTTTTTGCGGCAAAATGCACTTGGCGCTTCGCTGAAAAGCGTCGATTCTGACGTGGCCTTCGCATAAGATGATGCGATGAGTTCAACAGCGCATATTCCAATCAAACCGACGATCGGGATCACGATGGGTGATCCGGCCGGAATCGGACCGGAGATCATCGTCAAGGCGCTGGCCGATCGCTCGGTGCGCAAGCTGGCACGGTATGTGATTTACGGGCAGAACGAGCTGCTGACGTACGAAGCGGACCGACAGGAAGTCGAACCGTTCTGGTACCGGGTGCAACACGATTCGCAGCGCACCAGCCGGCAGATCATCGAGGACGTGGTGGTGCTGGATTTTGATGAGTTCGACGGCATGGTGCACGCGCCGCGGCAGCCGACCAAGCTGGGCGGGATTGCGTCCAAGAGTTTCGTGGAAGAGGCAATCACGGATGCGATGCAGCCCGCGGGCCACCCCCGGAAATTGGATGCCATCGTCACAGGGCCCATATGCAAAGAGAGTTGGATGCTGGGCGGGTTCAATTGGCCGGGGCATACGGAATTGCTGGCGTATCGGACCAAAGCGAAGCGACACTCGATGATGTTTGTTTCGCCGCGGTTGCGCGTGGCGCTGGCGACAACGCATTTGGCGCTGAACGACATTCGCAACGCGCTGACGATCGGAAGGGTGTTTGATCCGATTGATTTGGGGAATGACGCATGCAAACAGTTGGGGATTGAGCGGCCTCGGATCGCGGTGACGGGATTGAATCCGCACGCGGGTGAGAACGGCCAATTTGGAGATGAGGAAGCGCGGCTGATTGAGCCTGCGATTCGCGTAGCGCGCGAATCGGGAATCGATGTACACGGGCCGTTTGCGGCGGACACGATTTTTGTTCGTGCGGCGGCGGGAGACTACGACCTGGTAGTGGCGATGTATCACGATCAGGGATTGATTCCGGTGAAGCTCTTGGGCTGGGACAAGGCGGTGAATTGGACGCTGGGGTTGCCGATCATTCGGACGAGCCCTGATCATGGAACGGCGTTTGATATCGCGGGGAAGAATGTGGCCAGCGCGGGGTCGATGAGGGCGGCGATCGAGCTGGCAGCGCAGCTGGCGGCGAATCGGCTGGCGGCGCCGGTGGTGCAGCGCGAGAGTGAATCGGCGGCGTAAATCGATTTCACGATTTCCGATTTACGATTTGCGATACGACCGTTGACCGGACTGACGCATCGCGCGATACGGGGTCGATGGGCGCCAGGAGCCCAAGGTGAATTTCGCAGCACCAGCCCTCGGGATTCTCATGGCAATCGAGGTGTCCGCGAAGATCGGAACGCACAAGGCCTTCCACCAATGAGAGTTCGCCGTTGAGCGCATCGGTGTGGTGCTGGTTTTCTTGCCAGATGATCGTCTGGATTTCTGGTTGGTCGCAATCGGAAGCGTCCCAGCGCACTCGCACTTGGCCACTGGGGCTGGACAACGCGCCGTGCTGCGAGCTCCATTCCTTGAGTTCGTGAAGCGCCAGCGCGATTGGCACCACAGCGCGGTGGGGTACGTTGCACTGCGGCCCTTCGCTCACGATGCGGTGCTCGCCGACGTCGGCAAAGACGCCGGCGATGAATGCCTGCAGGGGCAATTCACGTTTGATCGCTCGCAGCATCATGGCATGGGCGGTGCACATGGCGTAGATTCGGCCCGTGATCCTCTTGGAATACTCACCCATCTCGGTGGTCTCAGCGCGGGTGGTGTCGATCAGTGTGAGGATGGATGCCAGGGTGTTGCGGACGCGATGATCGAGCTCGTTGACCAGCATTTGCTGCGCTTCCAATGCGCGCTCAAGGCGCGCGGTGGCGAGCTTCTGCTCGGAGATGTCGGTGACCATTCGGAGCACGCCGTTGAGCTTGCCCCGCCGATCCACGAACGGGGCAGAAGAGAGCAGAACCCATGCTTCGCTTCCATCGGGGCGGCGAAACCACAATTCGCCGCGGTGGGTTTCACCGGCAAGGAGGCGTCGAATCGATTCCATAGCCCGCGTGGCCCATTGTTCATCGAGGAAGTCGCGCTGGTTCGATCCAGCCATCTTTGAGTAGCGGACGCCGAGGATGTCGGCCATGGCGCGATTGGCATAGAGCGTTTGGCCGGCCTCATCGACGATCCAAACTCCTTCATTGGTCGTTTCGACCATCCGGCGGAACCGCCGGTTGGCCGCGAGAATAGCGGTCTTGGCGCGGCGAGCGAACGTGTTGCTCTTGAGGACCATGCTGTACAACAGAAGCGCGGTGATGATGACGAACGTCCAGCCTTTGATGGTCTGGGCGGTGGTCAAGCGGTCCGGATCGCGAATGAACCACGCCAGCACGCGATCGGAGAGGAAGATGTAGAACATCGCCAGGCCAGCGTAGATCGCGCTGATGCACAGCGGTGAAACGACGGCTTTCAACAGCGGCATGTTGAAGCTCGCAGCGATTCGCCGACGGCAAGGCCATCACATCAGGCAAGCAGACACAAGCGCCGGCGAGAATGAGTGTAGAAGCAGGGGTGGAGGCGGCCATTGGAAGACGGCCTGACCTGAGGGAGCGGTTGAGCTATGAGGCGAGCGGCCGTACCATCGACCTTGCGACTGCGGAGTAGGG
>JAKEEP010000028.1 GCA_022616475.1 Phycisphaerales bacterium
AAGGGTGGCGCGATCGCGATTGGACACCCATTGGGTATGAGCGGCGCGCGGATCACGGCGAGCTTGGTGCATGAGATGAATCGAACTGGTGCGAAGACGGGATTGGCGACGGCGTGCATCGGTGTGGGGCAAGGTCTGGCAACAGTGTTCTATCGAGAGTGATTCACCACGGAACACGCGGAACTCGCGGAAGGAATGAAGAATGGATTCGGAACTGATCCACAAAGAACTGACCGATCGCATTCTTCGTGCAGCCATCGAAGTGCATCGATTTCTTGGCCCAGGTTTGCTGGAATCCACGTACGAGGCCTGCCTTTTGGACGAGTTGCAGCGCGATGGACTCGCAGTCGCCCGACAACTCGAGTTGCCCGTTTTTTACAAGGACAGGTTGATCGAATGCGGATACCGAATCGACCTGCTTGTTGACAATAAGGTCATCATCGAAGTCAAGGCTGTCGAGAAACTAGCGCCAGTTCACACGGCCCAATTGATGACGTACCTGCGGCTGTCCGGCAAGCAGGTCGGCCTGGTGCTCAATTTCAATGTGAAAGTTCTTCCCGACGGCATCGTTCGCCGGGTCGTATCTCAGCCAGCTACGCCTTCCGCGCTTTCCGCGAGTTCCGTGGTGAATCCCGATCTAGGATAAGAGAATGTCCGGCAGCGCAAATATTGGTGTTCACGTGGACCACTCGATCAAAGAAGACCCGGCGAAGCTTGCCGAGTTCGAGGCCAAGGTCGCGCGCGGCGAGCATATCGAGGCCGATGACTGGATGCCTCAGGCGTATCGGGAGGGGATGCTGAAGATGGCTGAGCATCACGCCAACAGCGAGATCATCGGAGCGTTGCCGGAGGGCGAGTGGATTACGCGGGCGCCTTCGCTGAAGCGAAAGCTCGCGCTGACCGCCAAGGTGCAGGATGAGGTCGGCCACGGGCAGATGCTCTATCGCGTCTCGCAAGATCTGGGCAAGACGCGCGATGACATGCTGCGCGATCTGATCACCGGCAAGACCAAGTATCACAACTGCTTCAACTATCCGGCGCCGAGTTGGGGCGACATCGCGATGATTCAGTGGTTGATCGACGGCGCGGCGATCATGAACCAGAAGACGCTGGCCGACGGAGCGTACGGGCCGTACGTGCGCACGATGAAGCGCATCAACATGGAAGAGGCGTTCCACTTCAAGAGCGGCGAGGACATGGTGCTGACGCTGATGAGCGGCACCAAGAAGCAGAAGGAGATGACGCAGGAGGCGTTCGACCGCTGGTGGGGGCCGAGCATTATGTTCTTCGGCCCGCCGGACAAGCCCAACGCCAATGAGCTACCGCCGATGAAGTGGCGGATGAAGACCGAGACGAACGATTCACTGCGCCGGCGGTTCGTGAATCGTTTCGCGCCGGCGGCGATCGCGCTGGGATTGAAGGTTCATTGCGTGACCAAGGATGAGAAGGGCATGGTGGCCTCGAAGCGCCTCGATGAGAAGGTTGTGCGCGATGAAGCGACTGGCGATTGGGGGTTCACGCAACCCGACTGGGACGAGTTTTTCCGCGTCATCCGCGGGGGCGGGCCGTGCAACGCCAAGCGCTTGGCGCTGCGAAGATTCAGCTACGAGCAGGGCCAGTGGGTGCGGCAGGCGATTGCGAATGGCAAGGCGAGTTTGCCGCCAGCGGCATAGTGAACACATCCGTCATGGGTAATCTCCCAAAGTCAATTGGCGGGCAGAAAGTCGTTGCTATTGCGCTCATTAGGCAGGCAAAACGCGCTGCGGGAGACCTCGTCGCATCCCTTCCTAAGGATTGCATGGGCATAGCAATCACTGAAGACCGGAATGGAGCTTCAATCTCCACTATTGTGATGCCGCGTGGCAATCGATTCTGGCTATACCATGCCGAACACTGGACGAGGCATTTGAACAGTCCGGCCTCGAATCCAGTCAGTTCGAGCACTTTCGGCTAGATGCGTGGTCATGGCGCCGCTAAAGGGCTCGGTCTTCTTCGTTCGCTAGACTGTGTTTGCATGTCGAAGATTCGAGAGCAGTTTGAGTCGCCGCCTCCAACTCCGCTTGAAGTTCAAGCCACCGGCGACCTCAAGCCGTACGTCATCTTCACGCAGCTCAAGGTCAACGGGCCATACATCTACGCGGGGTGGCTGGAGGCGGCGGATGATGGGATGGCGATGGAGTTTGCCAAGGAGCACTATGGCCAGGACCAGGAGTGCGTGAACGTGATTGCCATTCGTCGGGGAGACATCACCTCGAGTGATGGCCTTTATCCCCCTCTCCCTCTGGGAGAGGGGTCAGGGGTGAGGGCAGGGAGCGCTCCCGCGACTCAAACAGGCCGAGAACCTACCGAGCGCACGCCCTCACCCCAACCCTCTCCCAAAGGGAGAGGGAGTTTTGCCGTCTTCACACAGAAACGTGCTGGCGATCTGTGGCTGAGCGCTGGGACTGTTGACGCGGCGAAGCCGCAGGCGGCGATTGATGCGGCGCGGGAGAAGATCAAGCAGGCGAAAGCCGCGCATGCGATCTGGGTCGTGCGCGCGGATCAGTTAATCTCAACGCATGGCGACCTGATCTGGCGGTATACCGATCAGAGTTATCGCCTGGCGCGCGGCTATGGCCGCGAAGTGCGCGCGAAGTGGATCGCGTTCCGCGATGAGAAACAACTGGCCGAGTACGAGCGCGATGATTTGCAGGAGTCGTTCTGATTTGAACGTTGAAAGCCGTGGCATGGCCATGCCACGGCGTTGAAACTCACCACCATGACCGATCTTCCGACGAATCTCAAACAGCCGCTGGCGCAACTGCTGTTGGCGCTTGCCGATGACAAGCTCATGCTTGGCCATCGCAACAGCGATTGGACCGGCCTGGGGCCGATTCTCGAAGAAGACATCGCCTTTTCGCACATGGCTCAGGATGAGATGGCGCATGCACAGCTGCTGTATGAAATGGTCGGCGAATTGACTGGCAAGACCGCCGATGAGCTGGCGTTTGGACGAAAGCCGGAGGAATATCGATGCGCGGCGATCGTGGAAGTGCCCGATGAATTCGACTGGGCGACGGCGCTGGCGCGCAAGTTCTTCTGCGATCATTTCGATGTGATTCGATTGGGCCGGCTTGCGAAGTCGAGTTGGAAACCGCTGGCCGAGCGAGCGGCGCGGATCGGCGCTGAGGAAGCGTTGCACGTTGAGCACGTGGATGGCTGGCTGGTGCGGCTGGGGCGCGGGACAGGCGAGTCTAAATCGCGCATGCAGAAGGCGCTCGATGCCCTGACGCCGCTGGCGGCGGGATTGTGGGAGCCGGTTGAAGGCGAGGAGCAACTGGTGTCGGCGGGAACCTATCCACCTGTGGAGGCGCACGACTTCAAGGGGTGGCGATCGAAGTTGACCAAGACAGCGCAGGCGGCGGGGTTGACGCTCACGCTCAACGAGCCGCGCACGCTTGGCAAGGGCGGCCGGCGTGGCGTGCACACCAAGCATCTCAAAGAACTGCTGGATGAAATGTGCGAGGTGTACCGCGTTGAGCCGGGCGCGGCGTGGTAGACGCTGAGCCATGCTCCGCATCTGGGCCGCCCGGCCCCCGGAAGCCAGCCCGGCGATGCCATCGCCGGCTTTCCACGGCGCCGGGTTTTCGCGGCATACGATCACGTTGGTGGTGACCCGCGACCATGTTTTCGACGTGCTTCGCACGATTCCCGATCCGGAGATGCCGGTGAGCATCGTCGATCTGGGATTGGTTCAGCGCATCGAGGTTTCGCGAAATGGTGGCGAAGGCGCAAGCGAGGTCGCCAGCCATGTTCAGATCGATTTGCTGCCGACGTTCATCGGCTGCCCGGCTTTGGAAATGATTGCGGGTGATGTGCGGGCGAAGGTCTCGAAACTGGATGGCGTGAAATCAGTTCTCGTCAATTGGAGTTTTGATCCACCATGGTCGGTGGAGCGGATCACGGCCGAAGGACGGGCGTCACTGCGCGAGCATGGCGTCACCGTGCCCGAGCACGGCAGCAAGCTCGACGTTCCATCACACATGGCACCGACGAGCGTGCGCGTGCGGATCTCGGCTGTGTCGTGCCCGTTCTGCGGCTCGAAATCGACGTACCTCGACAGCCCATTCGGGCCGACTCGTTGCCGAATGATCTTCTATTGCGAGGCGTGCCGGAATAGCTTTGAGCATTTGAAGAAGGTGTAGGCTGTTGGATGTTCGTCGTCCCGCCTTGGCGGCCTGATCGAAACACGAACCGCGAAGCGTCGTCGCTGGCATCGTCGCGACGATTCACCTACGATGCGGCAGGCATGGCGAGCAAGACGACTCGATCGCGCACGAAGACGGAGGCTGCCACCGGGAACGGGCATGCAGCGGGGTCGCACGCCCGCAGCCGAGTCATCGAATCGGGGACGGCCGGAAGCGATATCCGGAGGCCGATTGATCTGCCGCCGATACAACAGCTTCAGATTCTCGATGAGCGCGGGGTTGTTGATTCGAAACTCGATCCGAATCTGTCGGCACCGGAACTGTTGAAGATTCATCGGGCGATGGTGCTCACGCGCAAGCTCGACATCCGAATGCTCAACATGCAGCGGCAGGGCGAGATGGGGACGTTCGCCCCCGGAATTGGACAAGAAGCCACACAAATTGGGCAGGTGTATCCGCTCGAATCGCGCGATTGGTACGCGCCTTCCTATCGATCGTTTGGGGCGCAGTTGTGGCGAGGTTGGCCGATCGCGCAGCTCTTGCTGTTGTGGGATGGTTTCTTTGAAGGGTTTGCGCCGCCGGAAGGGGTGAATGATCTGCCGTTTTCGATCGTGGTGGGATCGCATTTGCTGCCGGCGGTTGGAGTGGCACAGGGGATTCAGTATCGGGAGACCCCCCCACTCTCAGTGGTGTTGTGCAACTTCGGAGATGGAGCGATCAGCCAGGGCGCGGTGAACGAGGCGTTCAATTTCGCGGCGGTGGACAAGGCGCCGGTGATCTTCGTCTGCGAGAACAATGGGTGGGCGATTTCGACGCCGGTGGAGAAGCAGGCGGCGACCGAAACCCTCGCTCAACGCGGCGTGGGATTTGGGATTCCATCGGTGCGGGTTGATGGGAACGATGTGCTGGCGGTGATCGTGGCAACGCGTGCGGCGGTGGAGCGGGCGCGATCTGGCGGTGGGCCGACGCTCATCGAGGCGCTCACGTATCGATTGAGCCTGCACACGACGGCCGATGATCCGACGGTGTATCGCAAGAGCGACTTGGTACAGCCGTGGGAGGCGAAGGATCCCATTGCGCGGTTCGAGAAATATCTGATTGCAAAGGGCGTCATTGACAAGGCGGGGTGCGAGCGCGTGGCCGAGGAGTGCGAGCAGGAGGTTCTGGCAGCGCGGGACGAATTCCGCAAGCGCGCGGTGGCGAAGCCGCGCGAGGTTTTTGACTTTGTATACGAGAAGTTGACCCCGGAGCTGGAAGAACAGCAGCGCGAGTATTTTGAGAACTTGAAGCGGAAGGGGATCGAATGAAAGCGACGGAGCGACGGAGCGACGGAGCGACGAAGGGGTTCGCTCTCACAATCAGCGGTTCTGTCCCTCCGTCGCTCCGTCGCTTCGTCGCTCCGTCGCTTGGAGTCGTTTCATGCCCTCGATGACCATGGTCCAAGCCTTGAACCTGGCCCTCGATCAGGCGATGGAGTCTGATCGCGACGTTTTGGTCATGGGCGAGGATATCGCCGCCAACGGCGGGGTCTTTCGCGTCACCAAAGGATTGCTCGAAAAGTATGGCCAGAAGCGCGTGCGCGATACGCCGCTGGCCGAGTGCGGGATCGTCGGCACGGCCGTGGGCATGGCGATCTAC
>JAKEEP010000029.1 GCA_022616475.1 Phycisphaerales bacterium
ATTCTTGATTGCGATGTCCGTGCGCGCCAATTCATCGGGTTTCATCGCGATCAAATCGAAGATGGAAGTGGGCTTTCCCTGAACTTGATTGCCGCCATATGCATTTGACGCCCCTACCGGGATGCGATCCCAAGCCACGACGATCAACACCGCTGCGCCTAGCACTCCAATCATGGCGACGTTGAGAAGCAGCCTTCGCGTCGATTGAGTGCTGTCAGTTAGCCGGGTTCGCTTGGTCATGATCCACCGCCGAACTTCCTTTGGGTCACCCCCATGCTGCCTGATACTTCTCACCGTGTCCAACATATGACGTATGTGTCATGCGTCATGTGTTCGGACAATTCCGGCGAACGGTACCCAAACGGCAAATCGGGCGCCGGCACGAAAAGGAACGGCATGCGTTCCTGCAGCGCGAAGGTTTTACGCCGTCCGGCCCGCGCCCGAGAGGTCTTTGATGAGTTGATCGACCTCTTTGCGCCGGGCGCGGATGTCGCGGTAACCGATGTCCTTGCGGACGATGCCCGAGCAGATGTCGAGGGCTTCCTTGGCGTGGCCGATGTCGCGTTCGGAGCGAGCGTACTCGATGAGCGACACCATCAAGTCGTATCGAATCGCCAGCTCGCGATCTTTCTCGGTGGCATCGATCGCGTTCAGCGCCTCCTTGAACTCGTTGATCGCCTCCATGTGCCACGATAGGGCCGCAAAGCTCTTGCCGAGCATGTGCCCGGCACGAACACGCAGCTTCGGCTCATCTTTCGACGCCTGAAAGGCCACGCTGGCGTTTTCGTAGCTGCCCATCGCAAACTCGACTTCGCCAAGGCGCATTTTCATCTGCCGGTCGGTCGGATACTTGGAGACGCGCTCGTTGACTTCATTGGATTCCAGGTCAAGAAGCCGCTGGCGAGCGAATTGCGCCTCTCCTTTGAGGGCGATGTCGGTGGGGGCGGCTTCGGAACGAGCCTGAAGACCATCGACGTCCCTGCGGAGCTGATCCATTCTGATATCGCCGGCGGCCATGCGAAAGCGATACTCGCCGGTGTCCTTGTACCCCTTCATGTAGATGTCGAAGGCGTGCTGCTCGGCTTCAGGCGTGCCCTTCTTCTTGATGAGCTGCGCATATTGGTTGATGACATCCGGGACAGTTGGATGTTTCTCGTACTCGGCTTTGGCGCGCAGAAGATTGCGCTCCTCCATCGATTGACCGCCGGTGATGGCTTCGGCTTCGATCAGTTGCCGCTGCTTTTCCGAATCCTTCACAAACGCGCGGAAGCCGCCTTCCTGACCCGCCGCCTTCTCGTAGCCGCCGGCATCCATGGCCCGCTGGGCGGAAATATCCTTGAGTTCGTGGTCCAGCGCGTTGTCGGTGGGATCGATCTGCACGGCGATCTGCCCGGCCGTGAGCGCTTCATCCCACGCGTTGACCTGCTTGAACAGATCCTTGGCCTGCACGAATGTGCTCTTTGACGGTTTCTTGGTGCGCCGCAGCACGTTGAGGATTGTTGGTGCGATCCAATGACCATACTGGTATTGGCTGGCCTTGATGGCCGCTTCGAGCGCCTTAAGAGCCAAAGCCGAGTTGGTGATTTCTTTCATCCAAGCGAATTCAGCGGCGGCGAACTTCGCGATGGGGTGGGCGCCGTCGATATTTCGAATCTCCTTGCCCGTCGCGGGCTTGCCGCCCTTGTTGACGTACTTGAGGGCGACGTCGAGCATGGCCTCATGGGCCGACATGGTGTCGGGATCGAGCTTGATGCCGTTGGCGTAACAGGTGAGCGCGTATTCATAGTTTGACGAGTCGGAGGCGGTTTTTGCGTAGTCGAACCAGACCCGCGCCTTCTCAGGCTGCGGCACAAATCCGTCGCCCGTCGTGGTGTCGGAAGCTTCGGTGGCGGCGACGTCGCCGGAGGAGGTCCCTTTGGCAGTTGGCTTTGGCTCGGCGGCACCTGATTTCTTCCAGCTGAATATCGCCACGCAATGATCCTTGTCGGCTTACGACAACAACTGAGTCCGCAAACATCCCTGGGACGGTTGCACCAGCGCTTGCTGTGCTCAACCGGACGTTACGGCGATCGGAACCGCCGGTCAATCCTGAGAATCTGGCTGCTTTTGGGCAGGCAGCGTAGCATAAATTGAATGGCGTTGAACGCGGCAAGCCTATCGATATTGCGCTACCCCGCGCCGGCGCTGCGCGCCCGCGCCAGGGCAATCGGGAAGATTGATGATGAGGTCAGATCGGTCGCCGCGCGGATGATCGAATTGATGGATGAGGCCAAGGGTGTTGGGTTGGCGGCGCCGCAAGTCGGGCTGGCGTGGCGATTGTTTGTCACTCATATACCGGAAGATGACGGGCCGAAGGTGTACATCAATCCAGTGTTGACGAAGTTTGGAAGCACCTATAGCACGTATGAGGAAGGGTGCCTGAGCCTGCCCGGAATCCACGTGGACGTGGAGCGTCCGGAATCGGTGAGCTTGACCGCGACCGATCTGGATGGCAACAGCGTCAACCTCAGCAGCAATGGATTTGCCGCCCGTGTGTGGCAGCATGAGTTCGATCATCTCAATGGCGTGCTCATCATCGACAAGCTATCGTCGGAGGATCGCCTGGCTCACCGAAAGGCCATGAAGGGTCTGCGTTCGGCTGGAGCATTGGGCCCAACGGGGTTGTGAGGGGCAGGAGCCTGCGCTGATGCGACTGGTTTACTTTGGATCGGGCGCATTCGGGCTGCCGACGCTCCAGAAGCTGGCTGGCGAGCACGACATTGGGCTGGTGGTCACGCAACCGGACCGTCCGGCTGGTCGAAACCGAACGCCGACCGCGACGCCGATCGCGCAGTTTGCCGACGCTCGCGGGTTGGACGTGATCAAGCCGGAGGATGTGAATCAGCCGGGGGTGGTCGAACGCATCCGGTCAGTGGGGGCCGATGTATTGGTCGTCATTGCGTTCGGACAGAAACTGCGGGCTGCACTGCGTCGTGATGCATTAGCCATTAATCTGCACGGATCGCTGCTTCCAAAGTACCGCGGTGCTGCGCCCATTCAGTGGGTGGTCATCAACGGCGAGAAGGAGACTGGAATAAGCGTGATCGAGCTGGCCGACCGAATGGATGCCGGCGCGATTCTGGGTCAGGCTTCGACCCCAATCGATCCAATGGAAACGGCGGGCGAACTGCACGACAAACTGGCTGCGATGGGACCGAGCTTAGTCGAGCAAGTGTTGAGTCAACATCAGGTAGGGAAGCTGACGCGACGCGTTCAGGATGAATCGCTCGCGACGCGCGCCCCAAAGCTGTCAAAAAAAGATGGCACGGCATGCTTCGATCGGCCAGCCCAACACGTCCGCAATCGCATCCACGGATTGACGCCCTGGCCCGGCTGTACCGTCACGTTGGACAAAAGGCCGCTGCGTCTGGCACGAGTGGCTCTTGAGACTCAAACCAAACAGCAATCGGAGGCCGGAGTATTTCTGGAGGACATGAGCGTTGCGTGCCGACCGGGGTCGATCAGGCTGCTCGAAGTTCAGCCACCGGGCGGCCAGATCATGTCATTTCGCGATTACTGCAATGGCCATGCAGTGCGCGTTGGTTCGAGGATCGACCCGGTATGAACTGGATTGCGGCATCGCTTTGGGATTTGCTGGTGCCTGCTCGGAGGCAGCGCGCTCATGCGCCTTCGCGCGCTGCAACAACGCGGCCAGCGCGAACATCGATGCAGGCCAAGTACGACGCGATCGTCGAGGAAATGAAGAGCAAGTACGGCGTGCGCGTTCGCAAGTGGCGCAAGGGAACCAGCGGGGTTGCGTGGACCATCCGGTACATCAAGAGTGGCCGGATCGTGAAGCTGATCGAATCGCCGTATCCGCGCGGGCCAATGAGCTGTGCGGTGTTTCTGCACGAGATCGGTCATCACGCGATCGGCTTGGGCGTCTGCCGGCCCAGATGTCTGGAGGAGTACCATGTGTGGGTGTGGGCGTTGAACACGATGCGGGAAAAGGGATTCAACGTGACGCCGGCGGTCGAGCGGCGCACGGAGCGGTCGCTGCGGTACGCGGTGGCCAAGGCAAGACGGCGAGGCATGCGTGAGATTCCACCGCAGCTGCGAGCTTATGCTTGAGCGGCGCCTCCCCGGGGGGCGAGGGGGCAGTGAATGGCCGACAGCGGATGAGCGCACCGATGGTTGATGAGGGTCTGCGGACCGATGATCTGGACTACGAGCTTCCGGAACATCTGATCGCCACCGAGCCGGCGCAGCCGCGGGACGCCGCGCGCTTGATGGTCATCCGCCGATCGAGTGCGGCGATCGAACATCGTCACGTGCGCGACCTGCCGGAATATCTTCGCCAAGGAGATGCGCTTGTGTTCAACAATACTGCGGTTGCCGCGGCTCGGCTCGTGGGCCGGCGCGCGGGAACGGGCGGCCGGGTCGAGGGTCTCTTTCTTCGCGAGGAAGGTGGCGGGGCCGATGGAATTGGGTGGCGTGTGATGCTGAAGGCTGGCGGGCGTCTGCGCCTTGGCGACCGGATCGAGTTACCCGATGCGCGGGGCAGACCAACCGCCATCTCGATGGAGCTGACGCAAGTCCATGAAGCGGGCGAATGGTCGGTCACTCTGAGAGGGATCGACTCAACCCAACGCGCGCTCGAAATGATCGGGCGAACTCCGTTGCCTCCATACATCCTCAAGGCCCGCGGCCAGCGAGAGGCGGATGATCGATTGGATCGCGCCTGGTATCAGACGGTCTATGCCGACCTTTCACATCAACAGTCGGTGGCGGCTCCGACAGCCGGCCTGCATTTCACACCGGATTTGTTGGCCAAGCTTGATGCGGCGGGAGTTCGACGGATCAGCCTGCGCTTGGATGTTGGCGCTGGCACATTCAAGCCAATCACCGCGGCACGAGTTGATGAGCACCGGATGCACGCCGAACGGTTCGAAGTGCGCGAGGGGGCGGTGCGCGACTTGCGAGAGGCACTGGCAGCGCACGATCGAGCGGGCGCGACGCTGACGGGCCCCCGAATCATCGCCGTGGGCAGCACGGCCCTGCGAACGCTCGAAACCATCGCGCAAACCCTGCCCAAACCAGCAGAAATCTACGGTCGAATGAGCGGAATGACCGATCTTTTGATCGCCCCGCCGTACGAATTCAAGGTTGCCGATGGTTTGCTGACCAACTTTCACCTGCCCAGAACGACGCTTCTGGCTCTTGTTGCGGCAATGATCGGGCTGGGGCGGCTTAAGGATGTGTACGGCATGGCAATCGAGCGCGGATACCGGTTCTACAGCTACGGCGACGCCATGTTGATTCTGCCCTGAACGCTTCACCGATGAGAACAAACGGCTCCGCGGAACCACGGATGGTCCAGATCGGCGAATTGATTCGCGGCCTGCCCGTTGCGCTCAAACAGGGCTCGTTGACCGGTTCCATCTCCGCGATCGTCGAGGATTCGCGGCGCGCCGGCAAGGGAAGCCTGTTTATCGCGCGCCATGGGACTAAAAGCGACGGCAGGGGTTTTGTTGCCGATGCTGTGTCGCGCGGCGCCGTCGCCGTTCTCACTGATGAGCTTGAATCGTTGCCGTCGGATGTGGCCGGCCTGGCTTGTGATGATCCAGCGGCCATCGGGGCCAAGCTGGCGGAGCGCTTCTACGGGAACCCGAGCCAGGCGTTGGAGCTCATCGGGATCACCGGCACCAACGGCAAGACCACAACCACCTACCTGATCCAACAACTCCTCAACCACGCCGGCATGCGCTGTGGATTGATCGGTACGGTGGAAATCGATGATGGAGCGACGCGAGCGCCGGCCGAACTCACGACGCCGCCGGCCATCGAGCTCAGCCGGCTCTTGCGCTCGATGGTGGACAACGGCTGCCAGGCATGCGCGATGGAAGCCTCGAGCCATGCGCTGCATCAGCGGCGCACCGCGGGCCTCAACTTTCGCATCGGCGTGTTCACGAATCTCACTGGCGATCATCTTGATTATCACCGGACGATGGAAGACTACCTGGCGGCAAAGGCCCTGCTGTTCGAGTCGCTGCCCGCCGACGGCTTTTCCGTCCTGAATATCGATGATCCAGCTTCGCGCGTGTTGGAAGCGAGAACGGCAAGCCGAGTTGTTGCGTGCAGCCAAAATGACACTCAGAGCGCGTGCTGGGCGAAAGTCCGATTTGAATCACTGGATCACACCGAGGTTGTATTCGGCGGACCTTGGGGCATCTTCGATTGCCGCCTGCCGCTTATCGGCAGGCACAACGTTTCCAATGCTCTTCAAGCGCTGGCCGTCGGAACTCTGCTGGGAATGGACCGAACTTCGCTGTCCAAGGCCATTTCCGCGTGCAAGGCTCCTCCCGGACGACTCGAGCCGGTGACCGGCGCGGGCGAAAGATTCGCAGTCTTGGTGGATTACGCCCATACAGATGATGCGTTGGAAAACGTTCTGCGCGCGCTGCGGCCGTTGGTTGGTGGCAACGGAACCGGGCGGCTCCGTGTGGTATTTGGATGCGGCGGCGACCGCGACAAAACCAAGCGCCCGCGAATGGCTGCGATCGCGTGCCGGTACGCCGACGATGTGATCATCACATCCGACAATCCGAGGACGGAAGACCCGCAGGCGATCATCGAAGAAATCCGCGCAGGAGTTGACGCGAGTCGGTCCATTCGCGTTCAGTGCATCGTTGACCGCGCTGCGGCGATCCATTCGGCAATCGGGCGCGTTGGCGAAGGCGACATCGTGCTCATCGCCGGCAAAGGGCACGAGGACTATCAAATCATCGGCTCGACCAAGCGGCCGTTCGACGATCGCAAGGTTGCCGCCGAAGCCCTGACTCGCAGAGCCACGGCGGCGAATCGCCCCGACCACCATCGGAGGTCGAGGTGAGCTTCTATCGCCCAGACGCAATGCGCTCGATCACGCAGGGGGATTGGATTCAGCGTCCCCAGACGCCAGGGGCTCTGACGGGCATCGGCACCGACACGCGCGCCGACTTGACGGACAAAGTCTTCGTTGCGATCAAGGGTGATCGCTTCGACGGGCACGACTATCTCGACGCCGCCATTGCCGCCGGCTCGCAAATGCTCATCGTCGAAAGGCAGCCACGAACCCCCATTCCAAGCGATATCGCGATCTTACGCGTTGGCAACACGCGCCTGGCCTTAGGCAAGTTGGCCAAGGCGTACCGGCGAACGCTGGCGCGCACCAAGGTCATCGCCGTGGTCGGCTCCGCCGGCAAGACAACCACGAAACTCCTCATCCACGCAGTACTGTCGCAAACGATGCGCGGCACGTGCTCCCCCAAGTCGTTCAACAACGACATCGGCGTGCCCCTGACCATTCTCGCCGCCGAACCCGATGATGAGTTCTTAATCGTCGAGGTCGGCACCAACTCCATCGGCGAAGTGCCGCATTTGGCAAGCCTGGTCGAGCCCGACATCGCGGTCATCACGATGATCGGCCGCGAGCATCTTGAAGGGCTGAAATCACTGGAGCACATCGCGATTGAAAATGGCGCCGTGTTGGATCATCTGCGGCCGGGCGGACTTGCCGTGATCAACTCCGATGCATCATTGCTTCGGAGCCTCACAAACATTCCGCGCAACGCGGTCTTGTTCGGAGAGGCAGCCGATGCCGATTTGCGCTTGACCGATCGCGGCCAATCACAGCACGGGTGGTGGTTCAAAGTAAACAGAACCGCACGATTCGGCCTCTCTCTGCCGGGCAAGCACAACGCCGTGAACGCGCTGGCGACGGTCGCGATCGCACGCTTCATGGGAATTCCGGATCAACAGATCAGCCAAGCGCTTGCCCACGCCAGGGGCGCGCCAATGCGGCTCGAAGTCGAGCGAATCGGGTCGATCACAATCTACAACGATGCATACAACGCCAATCCCGACTCCATGATCGCGGCCCTCCATACATTCGCCGAGAGCTGTGCCGCTGCCAACAGACGAATCGTCGTCCTCGGCGACATGTTGGAACTCGGCCCCCAAGCGCCGCAGTTGCATGCTGAGATCGGCAAGGCCGTCGCTGCCATCGATCACGAATCCCCGATCGATCACGCCGTCTTCGTCGGCGACCTGTCGCGATTCGCCGCCGCCGAAGTGTGCCGCACCTGGACTCCCGATCGTATCACATTGTTGCCCACCCTCACTTCAAGCAGCGCTGCCGACCTCGCCCACCAGATTCATCCCGGCGATGCCGTGCTCATCAAAGGCTCGCGCGGCATGATGATGGAGCGCGTCGCCAACGCCATACGCACGCGCCATCAATCCACATCGCTGAATGACTCTTCTGAGCCGCTGACGCCCCCGTCTCAACCCTCCGCGCACACCGAACTCGTCTTCCGGGGCGGAGGCTCCTCACTCCCCGCCTAATGCTCTACAACCTGCTCCAATTCGCCGGAGACTGGCTCGACAAGATCGGGCTGTTTCGCTACGCGCAGGTGCTCTACCAATTGGAGTTCCGCGCGTTCTTTGCGGTCGTGGTGAGCTTTGCCATCGTGCTCATGTTCGGCAAGCGAACCATCCGCTGGCTCACCAAACAAAAGATCGGCGATGCCCCCGAGTTCTACAACGCCGATGTGAACAAGCTCATGGCGGGCAAGGCCGCGACGCCGACGATGGGTGGCATTCTCATTTGCGCATCCATCCTCGCCAGCATTCTGCTGCTCACTGACTTGCGCAATGGGTACGTACACCTGGCGATCATCGTGCTCGTCTGGCTGGCGTGTGTGGGCGGATTCGATGATTGGTTGAAGTTGACCTCGCGGCGCCGAAATCCCGGCGGGCGCGAAGGCCTGTTTGCTTGGGAAAAACTCCTTTTTCAGATCGGCCTGGGAATCGTGGCCGGCTTCTTTCTGTACACGCATGGAGGCGGGGGGGGCGGCTCGGAATCTCTCCCCATACAGGGTGCCGAAGCCGCACATGTGTTGGTCCTGCCGGGTCAGCGCACCTACGTTCCCAACGCCGAGCCGTTGCGGCTTGAACAAGGCGTGATGATCCTCGGTCCTGTCGCGTTCACATTGATCGCCATGCTGCTCATCGCCGCGACTTCCAACGCTGTCAACCTCACGGATGGCATGGACGGCCTGGCTGCCGGCACCCTCGCGATCGCCTCGTTCGCCATGATGGTCCTTTCGTTCATCTGCGGAGACGTGCGCTCAGCGAAGTTCCTGCTGTTCCCTCACGTGCCCGGCACATCCGAAATGATGGTCGTCGCCGGCGCCATGGCCGGGAGCTGCCTTGGCTTTCTATGGTTCAATTGCGCGCCGGCAAAAGTCTTCATGGGCGACACCGGCTCGCTCCCACTCGGCGGCTTGCTCGCCTACATCGCCGTCGCCATCCGCCAGGAAATCCTGCTCCTGGTCATCGGCGGCGTCTTTTTCATGGAAATGGCCAGCGTGATTCTCCAGGTCGGCTACTTCCGCTCCACCGGCGGCAAGCGAATCTTCCGCTGCTCGCCCATCCACCATCACTTCCACCTCAGCGGCTGGTCCGAGCAACAAGTCGTCACCCGCTTCTGGGTCCTGGCCGTCATCTTCGCAATGATGGCGCTGGTCTCAATCAAGCTGCGCTAACTCGATCGATAGTCGCGGGCGGCAGCCCGGTTCCTCTTGGAAAGAGGCCAAGGGAGTCGCCCTTTCCCCCTCCCTTGAGGGAGGACGCTAGGGGGTGGGTAGAGCTACCGGCGTGAGCAAGGGGCCGAACCACCACCAGAGTTTCCCTACGCCTTGTGTTGATCCTCGACTTCGATTTCGCGCAGGATCTTCTCGATCGCGTCGGCGATCTCCTTCGCCGTCGGGTCTCCCTGCCGGCGCAGTTTCTCGACAATGTCCCATTGCCGACGGCGCACTTCTGCCCGGTCGTCATCCTCAGTAGGCGTCGCATCAGCCATGATCTGAACAGTCATGTTCTGCCACGCGACGGTCGATTCCGGTAGGTAATCCATCCTAATTGCTGCATACGGTAAATTGGAGAACCTGAGCGGCATTATGGGTCGCGCCGGACCGGGTGCAGTCGACGTTCAGGCAGCCACAGAGCCACGGAGAGGGATGGTTAGGGCTTGTGATCCTTGGGTTTCCGCATGAAGTGCACGGTGAACATTATTGAGAGCGAAAGCGCTATCCCAATTGACCAGCCCACGATCGTTGGCACCGATCCGGGCAAGATCAGAAACAAGATCACAAATGGGATGGACCCAATCACAAATCCAACAGAGTAAATCACGAGCGTGCGTGTCTTTTTGGTCCAAACATCAAACGGATCAGGGGCGAATGTCTCTGGGTAGTCGGGGTCGAACGCCCGGCCGCATTCCGGGCAGCGATGCTCGGTGAGGTTCTTGAGCGAGTAATGACAGGTTTTACAGCGCATGATCGATCAACGTCTAAGTTGGCGAAGCTTCCAAGCAGCATGGAGCAGCAATGGGATCAGGTCCACCATCCACGCTAGTAGCACAATGCCGGTGGCAACAGAGCCTACGAACAAAAGATGCTCATAGTCTTGAGCGTCCAATGGGAACATCATCAGGGCCAACCACACAAAAACCCCCAACCACACAATTCCACTCACAGCAAGGTATTGACGTAAGGTCGGTCGCTGGTATCGCTCCGAAATGAAGGTACTTGGATCGTTCGGATCGAACGCTCGGCCACACTCGGGGCAGCGATTCTTGGTCAGGTTCGCAAGCGAGTAATGACAGGCTTTGCAGCGCATCAGGTTTTCACCACCGAGAGCACGGAGAACACGGAGCGAGCATTGAGCTTGGGCTTGAGCGGATCATTTCGACCCATGCATTCTCTGGTGAAACCATCGACCCAGCACCACGAGCCACAAGACTATGGCAGTTCCGATGATGATCGAGCCCGTACGACGCAACATAAACGTGGGCCCATCGACAAGGAGCCAAAGTACGATGGGTACCCCCAGGCCGGTGAGCATGGCGATAGTGTCTGCGTCGCTCGAAGCAGCGTGAAGGAGCCGGAATGTCTTTGCAGTCTTGTGATGACGCTCAAGATCGAACGTCCTCGGATCCTTCGGATCAAACCCTCGGCCGCACTCCGGGCATCGATGCTCGGTCAGGTTCGCAAGCGAGTAATGACAGGCTTTGCAGCGCATGGTGCTAGTTTGATTGCCCAGGAATTGTCCGATCAAGATCCAGCACCGCCCCCGCAACCCGCGGAGCTGCATTAAATCTCTCCTTCCGCAGCGCCGCAATCAGCC
>JAKEEP010000275.1 GCA_022616475.1 Phycisphaerales bacterium
AGAGCGATCGCCAGACCGCGCGCGATGAAGGCTCGGTGGCGGGAGAGGATTCTGGCCATGTTGTTCCCCTTACGAGAGCTGAGATGTGCGGGCAAAGTACCTAATCGCGCAGACAGTGTCAACCGCAAGCAGAAAATTGCGCGTACGCTGTGAAGCTACCCATTCCCACTGGGCGACTGGTGCGAAATTCGCGGGGCTGTTTGGTCGGAATGTGAGGCATACGAGCTTTGCGCGGATTGTTCCTCGAAAACGGCTGTGTTTGCCGATATCGGTGGGCTATGGCTACCAAAGCTGTCAATGCGCGCTCAAGCCAAAGGACCTCGCGGGCGGCTCTGCCGGAGCCTTCGATGGCGCGGCGAGTGGCATGGGTCTTGAGCGCCGGCGTCTGGTTGTTCCTGGCGATTTCACTTCTGAGCTTTGATTCGGCCGATCCGCCATCGCACGTTGTGGCGGTGCACAATGATCCGATCGCCAATTGGTGCGGGGTCTTCGGCGCGGGCGTGGCGTATGGGGCATATCACGTTGTTGGATACGGTGTGTGGGTATTGATGTGCGGGATGGCGCTGTTTCTGGGAGTGACGGTCTCCGGGCGCGTGACGGGTGACCTCCTTGTGCGAACTCTCGGATTGACAATCATGGGGCTAGCGTTCTCGTGCATTCATCAACTGCTTGTGCCGGGTGTCGGCCCGCTGACCGGCTCGGAAGCTGGGTTGATCGCACAGCGAGTCGTGCTTGAGATGACGCCGCGGTTCAGCGGCGTCGGAACATTGCTGATCCTGCTGGCGGCGTTTGGATTAGGCGCGGTGCTCGCCGTGGATCAAATCGTCTTCAGCATTCCGCGATGGACTGTCTTGGCCATCGGGGTCAGCAGGCGAGTTCGTATTCCTGTGCCGAGCTTGCCGCGGATCGGCTGGAAGCGGCGGCCGCGGCCGGCGTTGTCAGGGAATCGCGCGGCTGCGGGAGCGGGCGGTTGGCGAGGCGGCGCCGGACTTGCCATGGAGCGAATGCAGCCCAAGATTCGCAAGGGACGCAAGATCGCTCAACCGGTGATCGATCCGGATGCGGGAGGCATTGGCGCGGTTGAGGCCTTCGTGCCGGAAGAGCATGAGTTGGACGGGGTCGATGGGCTGCACGGAACCGGCGCCAAGGCGCGCGAAGCCGCAAGCGAATCTGCCGATGATCCGCAACCCGGCAAGGGTGACCGTGCGCGCTTGAGCGCTGAGGAGCTGCGCGCCAAAATCGCCAAGCTGCCGGTTCGCATGACCGGCTCCACCAAGACGATCGCGCGCGATGAGGACATTCCGCGCGAGGACAATTTCGAGGGATACCAGTTCCCGCCCATCGATCTGCTTGGCGACCCGGAAACGAATTTCTCCAAGAAGATGGAAGCATTCGTGCGCGAGCAGGCCCAGCAGCTTGAAGAAGCGCTGACGACCTACGGCATCGATGGCGAAGTCGTCGGCATCGAGTCGGGCCCGGTTGTCACCCTGTATTCAGTTCAGCTGGCGCCGGGGACCAAGATCGCCAAGGTCACGGCCATTGCCAGCGATATCGCCCGAGCGCTTTCAGCGCAGAACATCCGCATCGTCGCCAACATGGCGGGCAAGACCACCGTCGGCATCGAAGTGCCAAACATTCAGAAAGAGCGCGTGCGGCTGAAGGAGCTGATGAGCGGCGGGCATGCGGAGGGCATGATGCTACCCATGTTCCTGGGCAAGGACGCCTCGGGCGAGCCGCTGGTCGCGGACCTCACGCGAATGCCGCACATGCTGATTGCCGGCACCACCGGCTCGGGCAAATCGGTGTGCATGAACACCATCATCATGAGCTGGCTCTACACCAAGCGGCCCGATGAGCTCAAGCTCGTTCTGGTCGATCCCAAGATGGTGGAGATGAGCCAGTTTTCGGATATTCCACACCTGATGTGCCCGGTGGTGACCGAGTCCACGCGCGCTGCGGCAATTCTGGAGTGGGCCGTCAACAAGATGGAGGAGCGCTACGAGCTGCTTCACGAGGCGATGGTGCGCGATGTGGCGTCGTACAACGCGCTGAGCGAAGAGGAAAAATACGAGCGATTGCAGCCGGCCAACGATCTGGAGCGGGCCAAGATTCCCAAGAAGCTGCCGTACATGGTTTTTGTGGTCGATGAACTGGCGGATCTGATTCTGACGTGCAAGGAAGCCGAGCACTCGATCGTGCGGATTGCCCAGAAGGCCCGCGCGGTTGGTATTCACTTGATCCTGGCGACGCAGCGGCCGCAAGCCAATGTGGTGACGGGCTTGATCAAGTCGAACATGCCTTGCCGCGTGAGCTTCAAGGTCGCATCGGGCATGGATAGCCGGATCGTGCTGGATCAGAAGGGCGCGGAGTTGCTGTTGGGGCAGGGCGATATGCTCTTTCTGACGCCGCACACATCGGAAGTCAAGCGCGCCCAAGGTACGCTCGTCACGGAACCCGAGACGCGAAAGGTCACCAAGTTTCTCAAGACGGTTGCCGCGCCCACGTTCGAGCGGAGCTTGATCGCGATCCGGCCCGGGGTCGATGACGATGGCGAGGGTGAGGAGGGCCTTTCGCCGCACGAGCGCGATCCGATGTTCGATGATGCGGTGAAGATCATGATCGAGAGCGGGCGCGGGTCGGTTTCACTTCTGCAGCGCCGCTTAGCCATCGGCTATACCCGCGCTTCGCGCCTGGTCGATCAAATGGGCCAAGCCGGCATCCTTGGCGACCACAAGGGCTCTGTCGCCCGCGAAGTGCTCATCACCCTCGAAGAGTGGGAGCAGATGAAGAAGATGGAAGACGAGGCTGCGAAGAATGGGACCGTCTTCCAGGATTCGCAAGATGACCAGGCCATGGGTGAAATGTCGCACGAGCGAGCGAACGGCGATGCCCGAACGCCCGAGGTTGAAACCATCAACCGCGATGACGACGGCGTCCCCGCCGAGTTCGGCGATGAGTATCGGCCATAGCAACGAAACCCTCCGTTTGGGTACAGCAACCGGCATATTCCTATTGACGACACGTTATCGGAATGCTACCTTGATCCAAGAGCCAGTCATGGTCTTTCAGCCGTTTGCGTGGAGGCTGCTGAGATGCGAGACATTTCCCGAGTTGACTGTCTGGTAACTTTCTCCTGTTTGTTGGCGCTCGCCGTTGGCTACGCAGGAGCGCAAATCGGCATTGAGATTGAGCAAGCCGAGTGCAGGAAACAGCGCGTTTGTTTAGGGCCGTCTACGAGTGGTACATGCACTCCGCAAGGCATCGTGTGCCTCTCGAATGGTTGTGATCCAGATGAGCACGGGGCCGACGGATGCCATTGGTCGTACACTTGGTCCTGCCCGGCCGCCACTACAAAGTGCATCACGTACAACGGGAATGACTGGGGGACGAACTGCGGACCGGATTGCGACTTGCTTAGCTACAACCAATGCGTCTGCGGGTGCGAAGACCAAGGCTCAGGCTCATTCGAATCCAGTTGGGCTGACCAATGCCGCACCCAATAAATCAACACGTCAAAGTAGGGGCGCTGGCTGTCGTCTTCGCTGGAACAGGCGCGTTGGTGGCGCTCATTGAACCGACCAGCGACTCGATTGATTACAAGCAAGTCGCGCAGCAGCTAGTCGACCGAACCGCACAAATGGATTCGGGGACGGTAACTTTTCGGCTCTACAACTTCGCCACCAATGATGCGAGTTGGCAACAGTTGCGATCATTGCTTATCGCTTCACAGGGTGCGGAAGGCGCCCCCATAGTGACGAATGTCGATGAATGGCTGAATGACTTGGAGCCATCGCCCAAAGACTCATGGAACGGTAACATTGTGTACGACAACATCGGTTGGTGCTTCCGACGAGAGCGGATGCCACTGACACCAGGCGATACTCCAGATCTTGAAGCTCCCCCTGGGACAACTGTTGTTCCGCTGATGCAATCGGAGCAGATTGAAGCTAACGCGGCTGAGAATCTCAGATTACTCGACCGACGGACTTTGATCCGCCGACCGCCCT
>JAKEEP010000276.1 GCA_022616475.1 Phycisphaerales bacterium
AATCCGCAGACGGCAATCTGGACCGAGCTTCCGTCCCTGGTCTACGGCCGCATGTACCACTCGACGTCCGTGCTGCTGCCCGACGGCCGCGTGCTCGTCGCCGGACAGGATAACGGCCCCGGCCAGAACACCGCCGAAATCTATTCGCCACCGTATCTGTTTCGCGGCCCCCGGCCCAACATCACCTCAGCGCCCGCCAACGTCGCGTACGGCCAAGCCTTCACGATCAATACGCCCAACGCGGCAACCATCGAGTCAGTCGTGTTCATCAAGCTCTCGACCGTCACGCATTCGGTGAACTTCGAGCAGCGCCTCCGCGAGCTCGACTTCGTGGCCCAAGGCGGATCGCTCATCGCCACCGCGCCGCCCACGCCCAACCTCGCGCCGCCCGGCTATTACCTGCTATTCATCCTTAACGCCGACGATGTCCCTTCGAAAGCCGCCATTGTGCGGGTTGGGACCGAGCCGACGGCCGATGTTAATGGCGACGGCACAGTCAATATCGGCGACCTTTTGGCCCTCATTAGCGTCTGGGGACCTTGTGCAGCGGCCTGCCCCGCAGACGTCAACGCTGACGGCGTCATCAACGTCCTTGATCTGCTGTTTGTCGTCAGCCATTGGGGTTGACCTTCAAGGGGTTGATCCTCAAATAGCCGGGTCGCTACGCGACCCTGGGCGCGTACGCTGCAAATGCCACCACATGTGGGCATTCTTGCGCCTTTCTAGGTCCACCCGTGCAACAACGCTTGTAAAATCGCTGCAGGAGGACGAATGATCTTCAAACCTTCCACATTTCAGCCCACCGTTTGTCTATCGACCTTCGCTCTGACCGGCCAAGTGATGGCCGGCAATCTCGCCGTCACCAGCGTTGAGCCCCCTCTCAACGCCATCAACATCGCGCCCGGCGCTCCCATCATCGTTCACTTCGACGCCCCGGTCCTTCCCTCATCGATTTCTACACAATCCTTCTGGGCCTTCGCCCGCTGGTCGGGCGCGGTTGAAGGCAAAATCTCCCTCTCCAACAACGACCAGACCGTCACGCTCACGCCCGATCAGCACTTCAGCGCCGGCGAATCCGTCATGGTCATTCTCTCACACGACATCCAAGCCGCTGACGGATCGCCCCTTCGCGCTGCCGGCCACTCCTGGCAATTCATCGTGCGCGCCGGCGTCGCCAGCATCACCTTTCAGCAGGTCGCCTCACTTTCAACCGACGCCTTCCCCGGCGAAGCCGTGCGCTCCTACGGCGGCATCGCCTCCGATCTCAACAACGATGGCTGGCTCGACCTCACCATCGTCAACGAAGACAGCATGGACCTCCGCGTCTTTCTTCACCAAACCGATGCCATCGCCCCCTATACAACCTTCCTCCAACCTACCTTTCCCGTCGGCAATCGCGCCAGCCCATCAGAGCCCTCCGATTTCAACCGCGATGGCTTCACCGACATTTGTGTCGCCAACATCAATGCCAACACGGTTTCCATCCTCCTGGGGAACGGCGACGGAACCTACGCGCCCCAGCAGTTGGTCAATGTTGGCCAGGCGCCCCGCGGCATCGCCGTGCTCGATGTCGATGGCGATGGCGACATCGACATCGTCAACACCAACACCACCAGCAACAACAACTCCACGCTTCTCAACAACGGCGCGGGCGTCTTCGGCGTTCCCACCTTCTTCGAAGGTGGCGGCGCCGGCGAATACGGCCTCGCCGCCGGCGACATGAACAACGACGGCATCCTCGACCTCGTCGTCGGCGCTCGAACCAGCCAGCAGATCCTTATCGATCGCGGCAACGGCGACGGAACCTTCACCCACATCGGCACGCAGTCGGCCGGCGGCGCCGTCTGGATGGTCAACTGCGCCGACCTCAACGGCGACGCCAACAACGATGTCACCACCGCCAACAGCTCAAACAACAACGGCGCTCGCCTTCTCGGCAACGGCGCCGGCGGCCTCGGGCCGCCCCTCATGATCGCCGCCGACCCCTTCCCCCTCGGCTCCGACCTCGGCGACCTCGATGGCGATGGCGACCTCGATTGGGCCCTCTCCAGCTTCAGCGGCGACTGGCGCTTCTACACCAACAACGGCAGCGGAACCTTTGCCTTCAACCAGGAAATCAACGCCCCCTCAGCCGCGTCCTGCGTCCTCATGTTCGATGCCGACAACGATGGCGATCTCGATGCCGGCCTCATCGATGAACTCGCCGACCTCGTCATCGTCACGCGCAACAGCGGCATTCACATCACCGGCGACATCAACAACGATGGCAACGTCAACATCGCCGACCTTCTCGCCCTCATCAGCGCCTGGGGCCCCTGCGGCGTACCATGTGCCGCCGATCTCGACGGCGACGGTGTCATCAACATCACCGACCTTCTGTTGCTCATCAGCAATTGGGGCTAGCCACGCTCTCCTGCTCATTAGTGTCAATGAAACCAAATGCGATAGTACTGCTGGTGTTGGGTATCGTTGGGGTTGTCGTGCTCACCGTGGCAGCATTGTGTGCGCTTTTCTTCGGATTGCCATTCGCGGTGACCTTGCACGATGCCGCCACAACCTCGCGATTGCAAGCACGGCCCTTGATGGAGTCATGTGCCAAGTTATTAGAGTTGATCCGGCACGATGATCCAGAGATTCGGTCGATGGCTGCAGAAGCGCTTGGAGACCGGTGTGCTGACTCGGATCAAGCAGCGACCGCGTTGATTGACGCACTCAGCGATGAGGATCCTCTCGTTCGTTCGTCTGCAATTTGGTCTCTTCGGGCGTTCAAGGGCGAAGCGACCCAAGCGGCGCTGCGTCGCATTGAGGAGGACCCATGGAAGCATTTAGCCCAGAGCGCCTTGAAGGCGCACCAAGACGGGCCTGGCCAACCTTCAGAGATGCTTCGTGCAAGAGTAGATTCCAATGGAATGATCGTTTGTGACAATGAAGTGAAAGGGGGGTGGTTAACGTCGAATGGCATCGCGTACCACGTGGTTGCGAGTCGCGATCCGAATCGCAGCGATACTCTACTCATTCAAATGACTCTAATGAATGCGCGTTATACCCCCGTGACGATACCACGTCCATTGCAACTCGTGGAAACAACGACAACGTTTCTCAAGAATGGTGAGCTGCCATTGAAGATGTTTTTGCAACCAGTGTCCATTTATCCCGCACCTTGGGCTTACCCGGTGCTTCAACCGGGCGAATCCACAACCAATGTCCAGGCAATTCGATTTGGAAATGCGAGTACATGGCCCTACGACAGAAAGGTACCCCAAGGTGTGTGGGCCGCCTGGCAGAATCGTTATGTTGACCTTTCATCCGGAGAATATGTCATACAGGTGGAAATGCACGGGGCACGCACACGCGCGAAGAACGACAACGACAGCAGGGGCGACGAAGCAAGCATGTGGACCGGAATGTTCCAATGTCAGCCATTGGAAATCACCGTTGTGGAATAGACAATAGCCGTTGGAACTTCCTAAGCATTCAAGGAGGACCGAAAGATGCTCAACAACACGACGCTTCAAAGCGCTGCCTTTCTGTCGACGCTCGCACTTTCGTCAGCCGCCCTCGCCGACGACCTCACCGTTCTTTCGGTCTCCCCGCCCATCAACGGCCTCAACGCGCCCATCGATACACCCATCGTCATCAACTTCGACCGCCCCGTCGCCCCCGCCACATTCACGCCCGACAACTTCCACGCCTTCGGCCGCTGGAGCGGCTCGGCCGCGCCCGCTTCCTTCATTTTCTCCAACAACGATCAAACCGTAACCCTGACTCCGGGCGCCCCATTCTCCGCCGGCGAACCCGTCATGGTCGTCCTCTCACACGATCTGCTCGCAGCCGACGGCTCGCCCCTGCGCCCCGCCGGCTATTCCTTCCGCTTCTGGACCCGAACGCGCCCCGCTTGCTTCATCTTTCAAGAGCTCGACGTCATGTCCAACCGCACCACCCCCTCCGAGCAAACCCGCATCTACGGCGCGCTCGGATCCGACCTCGACAACGATGGCTGGCTCGACATCGTCACCGTCAACGAAGTCAGCGCCGACCTCCGCATCTTCATGAATGCAGCCGATGGCTCGGGAACCTTCGACCCCTTCCTTCAGCCACCCGAGCCCGGCCTGTTCGAAATGAGCCCCAACGAACCCGGCGATTTCAACGGCGATGGCTTCTCCGATGTCTGCGTCGCCAGCACGGCCACCGACAACGTCCTGGTCTTTCTCGGCGAAGGCGACGGAACGTTTCAACCCGCGCAAATCATCGAAGTCGGCAATGCGCCCCTTGGAATCGCCGTCCTCGATTTCGATGGTGATGGCGACCTCGACATCGTCAACGGCAACAACGGCTCCAACAACCTCTCGCGCATGATCAACAACGGCGCCGGCGTCTTCGGCTCACCAACATTCTTCGATGGCGGCGTTAACGGCGAATACGGCATCGCCGCCGCCGACATGAACAACGATGGCATCCTCGACCTCGCCGTTGGCGGCAGCGCCGGCCAGCAGGTCCGCGTCATGCGCGGCAACGGCGACGCCACCTTCACTCCCCTGGGCCTCCAAAACTCCGGCGGCTTGGTCTGGCAACTCGGCACCGGCGATGTCAACGGCGACGGCAACGAAGACGTCCACACCTCCAACAGCTTCAGCAACTCCGGCTCCATCCTCCTGGGAAACGGCGCCGGCGGCTTGGCCGCACCTCAAGTCGAACCCGTCGGCGGCCACGCTCCCGCAACTGACCTGGGCGACTTCGATGGCGATGGCGACCTCGATTGGCTCCTCTCCAGCTTCGGCGCCGGCATCTGGCGCCTCTTCATCAACGATGGCTCCGGCTCCTTCTCCATCAGTCAAGACTTCGAGGCCCCCGCGAATCCTTCTTGCGGAACCGCCATGGACCTCGACAACGACGGCGACCTCGACATCGTTCTCCTCGATGAAATCGCCGACGTCGTCATCCTCATGGAGAACGTCACCACCGAAGGCGACCTCAACTGCGACCTGTTGGTCAACGTCGAAGACCTCCTGGCCGTGATCAGCGACTGGGGACCCTGCGGCGTTCCCTGCCCCGCCGATTTCGATGGCAATGGCACGGTGAACATCATCGATCTTCTCTTTGTGATCAGCCATTGGGGCTGACCCGCCCCCCCACTCCTTGCCCGCTTTTGTTCAATGTCATACAAGGTTTACACGAGTCCCTTGCACCTGACCGTGATGGGGTACAATGCGCGCCACGCCAGTGCGACCTTGGTGAAGGAGAAAGAGACATGAGGCTGAATGCTCTCTCGTTGATAACCGGCGCGGTCGTTGCGCTGACAGTGGGAACCGCGGCCGAAGCTGTGCCCACCATATTCGCCGTCTCCAACACCACCGATCCCTGGCTGGTTGCCAACGGCCTTCAATCGGCGGTCCTCCGCATCAACGGCTTTAGCGCCGGTGAGTATTATCAGGGTTTCATTGGCGCTCCAGCATGGAACTGGATCGTCGCAACCGACGGCCCCGGCGGCTTCTGGAATATCAACACCGTTGAAGACCCCGGCAACCCTGGCACGTTCTTGTACGAGGACGGCTTCTACGCTGCTCCCACCGGCAACATCGCGCTCAATAACGCGACCGGCAACACCGCACAATGGGATTCAGGTCTGCTTGGCGACCCCGCGACTCTCGGCGAGCCCGCGGGCTTCCCGGAAAATGACACGCCGGGCGGTTTCGCACTGTTCAGCGACGGTTCGGATGACGTCAACATCTCCCCGGTGGCTTGGATCAGCATTCAATCCGGAGGCATTGCTGTTCCCGACTTTGCCATCGGCGACGGCCCCGGCCTGCCCGTCCTGCGCGTCACCTGGGCCGCCAACGAGGCCGTCACCGTCCAACTCGAGTTGATCATGAGCACGCCGGCGGTTCCTCACTACCTCAACATCACCATTCCTCCGGTGCCCGCTCCAGCCGCCCTCGCGCTATTCGCTCTGGCCGGCTTGGTTCGATCAACCCGCCGGCGTGATTGATCGCGATCGCGCGCCGATCGATCTTGCCGATCCCAACCAACCAATCAATTCGTCCATCCTCTCGGGATTCGCTTGACATGGTTGGGCCCACGACCCACAATGCCTGAACGGCGGCAAAGTTGCGGCGAAATCCGCCCTGGAAGACACCGGCTTGCGAGGCTGATCATGCCCATCGGCTCTTGCGGATGGTATTGCGTGCGGCGCCCGCTCGTCGGGGCGGTCGCGATGATGGTGCCGAGCGTGGACGCCTCGCGGGCGGCTTGGGGTTGGATTGTCGTGAGCAACGCGGGTGAGGGTGCCGGGCTTTCTTGCACGCACGCTCCTGATTTGCAGTGCATTCCGTTGAGTTTGGCGTGGTTCACCGGTGGGCTGGCGGTTGGGGACTTCAACAACGACATGTGGCCCGATCTTTTTGTGGTGGGGGGCGGGGATGTGCCCGACCGTTTGTACATCAATGCGGGGAACGGCACGTTCGCCGACCAGGCGGCGGGGTGGGGACTGGGGGAGTTGCACGGCGGATGCGGGGCGGCGGTGGGCGATTACGACAAAGACGGGTGGCAGGACATTTACGTGACGAGCTTCGGGATAGCCAACGTGCCCAGCCAGCCTGGCAAGCACCGTTTGTATCGCAACAGCGGGATGAACTCGTTCGAGAACGTGGCGGTAGCGGCGGGGGTGAACCAGACGGCAGCGACGGTTGCGGGGGGGTTCGGCTCGGCGTTCGGCGACTACGACCTGGATGGCGATCTGGATCTGTTTGTCGCCTGCTGGAAAGACAACGCTGGCTCGGGCAACGGCGGGACCGGGAACAAGCTGTTCCGCAACAACGGCGATGAGACGTTCACCGACGTTTCGCCCTCGCTGGGCGGCGCGATGGCGGGGGTGTGGGGTTTCCAGCCTGCCTTTGCCGACATGGACGGCGATCTGTTCCCCGAACTGCTGCTGGCCGCCGACTTCGGCACCTGCCGATACCTGATGAACCAGCACGGCTCGTTTGTGAACTTCACCCAGCGCTCAGGCACGGGGCTGACCGCATTCGGCATGGGGCAGACAGTGGGCGACGTGAACAACGATGGATTGTTTGACTGGTACGTGACCTCAATTCACGTTCCACGCTCGCCCCCGCGCTCCAACTACGGCAACATGTTATACATGAATCTGGGGGAGCATCTGTATGACGAGGCTTCCATCGAATCTGGCGTGAACGACGGCGGCTGGGGATGGGGGACGGTCGCCGTCGATCTCAATCACGACGGCTGGCTCGACCTGATTGAGGTCAACGGCCAACCCACAGTGGGCGGCGGTGGGAACGATCCCGAATACCTCTTCCACAACAACGGCGACGGCACGTTCACCGAGATCGGCGTTGCAGCAGGCCTCCATCTTATCGACGACGCCCGCGCCCTCGCTATCCTCGACGCCGACCGCGATGGTGACCAGGACTTCGTCATCACCGTTTACAACGGCGCCATGCGGTACTACCGCAACGATACCCCCGCGATCGGGTCGTGGATCACTCTCACCATCGACACCAGCGCCAACCCGCTGCTTCCGCCCAACGGCTTTGGAACTCACATCGTTGTCGTCACCGATTCAGGCGCCCAGACTCGCTGCATCAACGGCGCGCCCAGCTACCTGGCCACCAGCGAACTGGTCGCTCATTTCGGACTTGGTCCGGCTTCCCTGGCCTCTACCATCGAAGTGCATTGGACGCGCGGCAACATCACCACCCTTTACAACGTCGCTGCCAATCAGTTTCTCACCATCCACGCGCCGCCGCCCGCAGACGTCAATGCCGACGGCGCCGTCAATGTCGCTGATTTGCTGGGAGTCATCGGCGCTTGGGGGCTTTGCCCGGCTCCCTGCCCATTCGACGTCAACGCCGACGCGGTCGTCAACGTGACCGACCTGCTGCTCCTGATCGGCAACTGGGGCTGATCAAAATTCATCGCGCGTTGGAGCGATCGTCAAGGCGCTTTTCTGCGACTCGTTCTTTCGGGTCGACATCGTCGGACAAAATCATTCGTGCCGATGCTTTAGGCGAACTCTCAAGGCCTTCCCACAGATCGTTGGTGCTCCTTACTTGACATGCCGCACGTGCGGCTTGCATAATGGCGCTGGTGGCCGGTCGCCGCGGCGACCCGCCCCAAGTAATATTGGCTGGAGGAAGGCTGATCCATGCCCATCAGCTCTTCGGAATTGGGTCTCGCTGCGCGTCAGATCGGCTTGGCGCTGGCTGGCCTGTCAGCGGGCCAAGCCATTTCAACGGCCGCGGTCACCGTCACCAACGCCGGTGATGACGTGGGGTTGATTGCGGTTCATGTCGCCGACTTTCAGTGCATTCCCATCGGCCAATCGTGGATGACCGGCGGACTGGCTGTTGGGGATTTCAATAGGGATTCGTGGCCGGATGTGTTCGTTCTGGGCGGGGGCGACTCGCCTGACAAATTGTACATGAACGATGGCCACGGCGCCTTTGTCGATCAGGCGCTTGCCTGGGGTGTGGCTGAACCGCACGGCGGGTGCGGCGCCGCCGTTGCTGACTTTGACAACGATGGCTGGCAAGACATTTACGTCACCAGCTTTGGCAACGCGAACCAACCAAGTCAGCCGGGGCAGCACCGACTGTATCGGAACACCGGGCGCAACTCGTTTATGAATGTCGCGGTGCAGGCGGGCGTGAACCAAACCACTGTCGACGTTGCCAGCGGCTTCGGCTCGGCCTTTGGGGACTACGATTTGGATGGGGATCTCGATCTGTTCGTCGCGGCTTGGAAAGACAATGCCGGAGCGGGCAATGGTGGGGCCGGGAACCGGCTCTTCCGCAACAACGGCGACGGGACGTTCACTGACGTCACGGTGTTGCTCGGCAACGCGACCGTGGGCGTGTGGGGGTTCCAGCCCGCATTCGTCGACATGAACGGCGATCTGTTTCCGGAATTGCTCGTAGCCGCGGACTTCGGAACCAGCCGATATCTCGTCAACAACAACGGAACGCTCTCCAACTTCACGGTGCCTTCGGGCACGGGACTGGACGAGAACGGAATGGGCCAAACCGTCGGCGATGTAGACAACGACGGGCTGCTTGATTGGTACGTCACCTCCATTCACCTCACCAGACCGCCGCTTGGAT
Organism: Phycisphaerales bacterium; assembly: GCA_022616475.1. GTDB lineage: Bacteria > Planctomycetota > Phycisphaerae > Phycisphaerales > SM1A02 > JAKEEP01. Next base: position 9,120 of record JAKEEP010000276.1, read on the forward strand.
TCAATTCCGGCAACATGCTCTATATGAACCAGGGAAACCACTCCTTCGATGAAACCTCAGTCGAATCCGGCGTCAACGACGGCGGCTGGGGATGGGGAACCGTCGCGGTCGATCTCGATCACGACGGTTGGCTCGACCTCATTGAGGTCAATGGACGGGCCGCCGCCGGTGGCAAGTGGAACAACGAGCCCGAGTATCTCTTTCACAACGACGGCGATGGAACCTTTACCGAGATCGGCGCCGCCGCCGGACTCGACCTTGCCGGCGATGCACGTGCCATTGCACTTCTCGACGCCGACCACGATGGCGATCAGGATTTCGTCATCTCCGTTTTCAACGGTCCCCTGCGCTATTACCGCAACGACACCACCAGCATCGGCGCCTGGATCACCATCAACTTCGATACCGGCGCCAATCCCTTCTTGCCCGCTGATGGGTATGGCACACGCATCATTGCGACCATCGACGGGCAGTCGCAGACCCGGTACATCTCTGGATCCCCCAGCTACCTGGCCACCAGCGAGCTCGTCGCCCATTTCGGATTCAGCGCCGTCCCCATCGCCGACACGATCGACACAATCGAAATCCATTGGACTCGCGGCAACGTGTCCGTGCTTCAACACGTCGCGGTCAACCAATTCCTCACCATTGAGGCCCCAATACCCGCCGACGTCACCGCCGACGGCTCCGTCAACGTTGCCGATTTGCTGGCGGTCATTAGCGATTGGGGAAGTTGCCCGGCGCCGTGTGCATCCGACGTCAACAACGATGCCACCGTCAACGTTGCCGACTTGTTGCTGGTGATCGGCAACTGGGGCTGACGCTCGCCGCCAACCGAAATCCAAACCCCTTGAGCACGTGAGCGCGCCGCGCAGGCCTGCTTGCCCCGCGCACGCCGATGGGTCCGCTTGGCGACCCCACCGTCGTGCCCCCATTCCGGGTTGAGATTCTCATAAGCCTCCGTCGAATCTCTGAGGTAAGGTCGATTGTGCGCGCGTGTGGGATGACCCCAAACCACTCGTTCATTGGGAGATTCACGTAATGAGCCGCAATCATTCCATCGTCATCAAACCAACGGTGGCCGTGATCTTCTGGCTGGCCGTGGCGCACCAGTCCGTGGCTCAACAAGCGAGCGGCCCGTTGGTCGTTCATCCGGTCAACCCCCGATATCTCGCCGATGCCCAAGGCGCTCCGGTCTATCTCACCGGGTCGCACACCTGGTCCAACCTGCAGGATGAGTGGACCAATTCATACAACGTCACCTTCGACTACGAAGCCTATCTCGATTTTCTTCAGGATCACAACCACAACTTCATCCGCATGTGGCGCGCCGAGCTGCCCCAGTACATGTACCCCGGCGATACCGAATACCGCTTCTCCGCGCCCCACCCCTGGGCGCAGGTCGGCAGCGCTCCCGATGACAACCCCAACCAGGGCCCCTCCGGGGGCGTTCCCGGGCCTGGTTTCTCCGGCATGCCCTCCAACGGCGGCCCCGGCATCAGCCCGCCAGGCGGCGACGACTCCAACCCGACACCCAACACAGGCTCCCCCTTTGACCTCGAGCAGTTCAACAGTGCGTACTTCGACCGCCTCCGACAACGATGCGAGGCGGCCGGCCAGCGCGGCATCTACGTCAGCATCATGCTCTTTGAAGGCCACGGCCTCCAATTCACCTCCGAAGGTTGGTTCTCGCACCCCTTCAACGCCGCCAACAACGTCAACGGAATCAACGGCGATCTCAACGGCGATGGAGTCGGCATCGAAACCCACACTCTGGCCAATCCCGCCGTCACCGCCGTGCAGCAGGCGTATGTCCAAAAGGTCATCGACACCGTCAACGATCTCGACAACGTCATGTTCGAAATCGCCAACGAAAGCCATGCCGATTCCGTCGATTGGCAGAATCACTTCATCGACTTCATCCACCAGTACGAGCAGACGCTCCCCCAGCAGCATCCAGTGCTGTTCAGCAGCCCCTTCCCGTACAAAGACGAGTCCATCTGGCTCAGCAACGCCCAGGCCGTTTCACCGCTGGCGTACTCCGCCGAAGGTTCGTACGCCGAGGATCCGCCCCCCGCCGACGGCGCCAAAGTGGTCATCAGCGATAGCGATCACATCTTCGGCTGCGGCTCCAACCTCCCCTGGGTGTGGAAGAGCTTCACGCGCGGGCTCAACGTTATCTACATGGACTCGTATTACGATGAGTCGCCCTTCTGTCTCCCCCCAAGCGAAGACGTCCGTCTCAACTTGGGATATACACGCTCGTACGCGCAGCGAATGAACCTGGTGCAGGTCGAGCCGCACAGCGAACTCGCCTCGACCGGCTTCTGTCTCGCCGACGTCGGCGCCGCCTATTTGATCTACGCGCCTGATGGCGGACCCATTACTGCCGACCTCACCGCCGCCGCCGGATCACTCAACGTTGAATGGTTCAATCCATCAACTGGTCAGGCCATTCCCGGCCAATCGGTTGACGGCGGCGCATCGGTCACCCTCGCTCCACCCTTCCAGGGCCACGCTGTCTTGTTCATTCATAATGGCGATTCCAACCCCGGCATCATGATCGGCGACCTCAACGGCGATGGCGCCGTTGGCATTCATGACGTCTTGCAATTGATCCAATCCTGGGGACCCTGTCCCGGAACGGGCGCCCCTTGCCCGGCCGACCTCGATCAGAACGGTGAAGTGAACGTGAATGACGTGATGGTGCTCATCGCTCAATGGACATAACGCCCCCATCCCGTGTACAGGCATCGCCCTGCCTCGCTGGTCATCGACTCGTCGACGCAGCCGAACTTCGAGAAAGATGCTTCATCAGCGTCGCGCCGAAAACAAACTTCCCCGCCGCAACGTTCGCAACCGCCTGCACCACTGCCTCGGGGCCTTCGTTCTTGGAGACATATCCCCACGCCCCGGCTTCGATCGCCCGATCCAAATACTCATCGCGCTCGTATCCGCTGACGATGACCGTTCGAACCTGCGGCAAGGCCGCCGTAAGCTGCTCCAGCGCTTCAAACGAGTCCTTGCCCGGCATGTCGATGTCCAGCAGTACCACCTCTGGCTGCAGTTCCCTCGTGCGATCCACCAGATCATCCGCCGTCTGAAGATGGCCAACCCACTCGCAGCGCCCCGAAGCCTCCAAGCGGATGCGGATCCCGTCGGCGACGAACTGGTTGTCATCCACGCACAAGATGCGAATCGGTTTCTGAGTCATTCCTTCTCCCGGATGAAACGCATCAGCCCTGTCCATCAATCGACTCCTGGTACGCATGTTCTTGGGTCCGGGCCAATGCGTCACCTCCGCCACCGCGCTCGCCCAACCCTCGCGACGGCAACCACACATCATTCCGCGGTCGCGCATCGCTTGGCTCACCACTCCCACCCGATCACCAAACTCAGCCTGAATCGTCCAGAATAATGAGTCTTGCAGGCATCGCACTCTAGGGTGGTTTTCCTAATCCGGTTTGTCGAATTTCGCCGCACCTGGATTCTCGCCCCCGGGCGCGTCCCACCGTTTCACCGTGAAGTCCGCCGATCCCGAAGCCAGAAAACTGCCGTCGGGCGAAAACGCCAGCGACCAGATGTGATTCGTATGACCGTGAAGCGTCGCCACTTCCTCCCATCTGTCGGTCGCCCACAACTTGATCGTGTAATCATCCGACCCCGAGGCCAGCCGCGTGCCGTCAGGCGAAAACGCCACCGCCGTCAGGCGCCCCGAATGGCCTCGCAGCGTTGACAACTCCGATCCGCTTTGTGGATCCCAGATTTTCACGCTCCCATCCGCTGACCCGGTCGCGATCAACCTTCCATCAGCGCTGACCGCGACGCACATGATGTTATCGCTGTGCCCCTTGAGTCGGCGGATTTCTGTACCGCGCGCCGCGTCCCACACAATCGCCTGATCGTCCGACGCGCCTGACACCAGCCACGTGCCTTCAGGCGCGAACGCCAACCCATACACCGATGCGCTGTGACCGGCGAGAACTCGCTCTTGGCGCCCCTCGCGCCAATTCCAAATCTTGATCTGGCCGTTGGTGTACCCGGCGGCCAGCCTCGTCCCGTCCGGGCTGAACGTCACGCCGCGCGGAGTCCCGGCATCGCTGGCGAGGCTCCCCATTTCCCCACGCGATGCCACATCCCACACCTTCACAGTTCCATCGCCCGAACCCGATGCCAACACCGCGCCATCCGGGCTGAATGCCACGCTCACGACATGGTGCCCGTGACCGGAGAGAACGCCCACCTCGCGCCCCGTCACGCTGTCCCAAAGGCGAATGCTCGGCTCGGCCCCGGGCGTCCCGCCCCCAGCTGAGCTCGACCCCGCGATCAGCGACCCATCCGGACTGACTGCCACCGCATACACCCACGAATTGTGCCCTCGCAGCGTGCGCACATCCTCGGCATCCACGTCCCACACCTTTACCGTCTTTGAACCCCCTGACACAATGTGCCGCCCGGTCGCATCGAACCGCACGCTCCTGATCCCAGTGTCTCCGAGCAGTCGCGTCAATTCTCGACTGCTCGCCACATCCCAGATTCGAATCGTTCGATCCGCCGAGCCCGAGACCAGCAATCCTCCTTCGCCGTTGAACGCAATCGTGCGAATCAGGTCGGAGTGGCCATGCATTGGTCGGCGTTCCACGCCGGTCTTCACATCCCAGATGTGGATCAGACCGTCCTGCCCACCCCAGGCCAACAGCGCTCCATCAGGGCTCAGCGCCACCGCATAGATCGAAGCGCCAAGGTGACCGAACTGCTCGTTCGACTGCCCCGATTGCAGATCCCACAATCTGACTGTTCCATCCCACGACGCCGAGTACAGGCCGCGCCCATCGAGTGTGAACACCACTGAATGCGTGCGGTCGCGATGGCCTCGAAGCGGTTCTCCCACGGCCTTCGCCGTCGCCACCTCCCACACTCGCACCGACTTGTCCTTGGAAGTCGACGCCAGCATCGAGCCATCCGCGCTGAACGCAATGCCGTGCACATGATCCTCATGCCCTTCGAATTGTCGCAGCAATTCCCAAGTCCTCGTGTCCCATAGTCTGATGGTCGTGTCAGTCGAGCCGACAGCCAGCAGCGTTCCATCCGGGCTGAACGCCGTGCCGGTGAAGACATGTTGTGGCGGGCCTGTCAGCACTGTCCGTAATGTCAAGGCTTCCCAGTCCATCACTCGGATTGTTCCGTCGCTCGATGCGGAAACGAGCATTGTGCCGTCAGGGCCCAACGCCACCGTATTGACCGCGTCGGTGTGATCCGCAATCGTGCGCTGACTGCGATCGAGCCGATCAAAAAAATGCCGCCATTCCCAGCCGCGCAACTCCGCCGGACACTTCTCCAGCCGCAAACGCGCATCGGCCACATCATTGGCCCGAAGCGATGCGCTCGCCGCCGCAATGTTCGCCACGTACTCGCGAAATTCCGCCTCCGCCCTCGCTCGCGTCGCCCCAACCCACATCGTCGACGTCGCCGCCAGACCCGCAATCAGCGCCGTCACCACCGATGCCGCGCCGATCACCGCCGCCTTGTTCCGCCTGGCAAACTTCCGGAACTGATACATGAAGCTCGGCGGACGCGCGATGATCGGCTCATCGTGCAGATACCGCTCGATGTCGCCCGCCAAAGCCTGCGCCGATGCAAACCGCCGCTCCCGATCCTTCTCCAGCGCCTTGGCCACAATCGTGTCCAAATCCCCACGAAAGACTCGGTTGATCGAGCTCAGCCGCGTCGCATCCTGCTGCCCAATCACCTGCATCGCTTCGGGCACGGTGCGCTGACTCAAGTCGTACGGCAAACGCCCGCTGAGCAATTCAAATAGAATCACGCCCAGCGCATACACATCCGACCGGCCGTCAACGTCGCCCGATCTGCCCAGGCACTGTTCTGGACTCATGTATTGCAGCGTGCCGATCAACTGCGCCACATCCGTGCGCAGTGTCGTCACCGCCACGTCCGAATCGGTCACCCGCGCCACGCCAAAATCGATCACCTTCGGATGCCCTGTCGAGTCCACCAATATGTTCGCCGGCTTCAGATCGCGATGAATGATCGAATTCTGATGCCCGTGATGCACTGCCTCGCATACTTGCACGAACAACTCCAACCGCTGCCGGGTCCCCAGGTCGTTGGCGTTGGCAAAATCGATGATCGTCCGCGCCTCCGGAATGTGTTCCATCGCAAAGAACGGCGCCGCCCCCGATCCATCGTCGTACGTTCCCGCCTCGTACACCTGCGCGATCGATGGATGCCGCAGCCGCGCCAGAATCTGCGCTTCCTCCACAAACCGCCGCAATGCCGATCGCGATGTCACCCCGCGCCGCATCACCTTCAGCGCCACCGTGCGATGCGGTTGCTCTTGCACCGCTTCAAACACCGTGCCCATTCCCCCGCTTCCGATCACGTTCACGATCAGATACGCCCCCACCCTGCGCCCCACCATGCCCGCTGGCTGCTCCTCGGCCAACAGTTCCGCCACCGCCTGCGCCCTGGAATGCTCCATGAAGTCCGGCGACTGCTTGTGCGCCGTCAACAGTGCCTCAACCTCTATACGAATCGCCGAATCCGCCGCACACGCGACATTCAAATACTCCGACCGCTCCGCCGTCGGCCGCTCCAACGCCGTATGAAAAATATCCTGCACTCGCTGCCAACGTTGATCAGCCATCGACCCCTTGCGCCTTCGCGCCTTTGCGTGAAGAAAACATCGTAAATCGTAAATTTCTTTCTACTCCCCCAATTCCCTTTTCAACCACGCCTTCGTAAACGTCCAATCCTTCCGCACCTTCGCCGTCGATATCCCCAGCGCCCCCGCCGTCTCCTCCAACGAGCACCCCAACAAATATCGCAATGTCACGATCGACGACTTTTCCTGATCGAACGCCTCCAGCTTCGTCATCGCCGCATCCAGCGCTACAAGATCCACGGCATCGCGATCATCCCGATCGCTCACCTGACTCAGCTCCACCCGCTCGCGGTCGCCTCCTCGCTTCAATCGCCCCTTGCCCCGCGCCCGTTCAATCAGAATCCGCCGCATTGCCGTCGCCGCCGCCGCAAAGAAATGCGCCCGATTCTCAAAATTCGAATCCTCATCGCCCACCAATCTGATGTACGCCTCGTGCACCAGCGCCGTCGGCTGAAGCGTCTGCCCGCGCCGCTCGCCCGCCATGTGCCGCCCCGCCAGTTGACGCAGCTCCTCATACACCAGCGGCCAAAGACGCTCCGACGCTCCCCCATCGCCCCGGCGCAGGCCCTCTAACGCCTGCGTCACGTCAATTCGCGGCTCGCTTGGCACGCCACACCTCAAAAATGTCTGCAAATCTTGTCGCAGACCCGTCCACGATTGTCGCATGAACCTCTGTACGCGGCAATCCATACCGGCACGACAACCGCATGCCGCGACCCACTTACGGAGCTATCCCCATGCGAATCTCGCAACTCACCTTCATCGCAATCAGCGCCGCCGCCCTTTCAAGCCCTTCGAATCAAACCTTTGCCGTCGATCGAACCTGGCTGGGGCCCTCCGGCGGAATCTTCGGCGATCCAAAAAACTGGACCCCCGGCGGCGTCCCGTTCGGAGCCGACAATGCTCTTTTCGACGAGGCCGGCCTGCCCGAGATCAACTTCTTCGCCGACCACACCCATAACCGCCTGATCGTGCGCCAAGGCGCCACGTTCAACCTGAACGGCTATACCTATTCCCTCACCGCCGCCGCGGGTTCCTCCATCATCGTTGGCGACATCGCCGATCAACCCACCACGCTCTCGCTCAACGGCGGAACCCTCGAAAGCCTCAAGTCGTCCATCGCCACCGCTACCGATAGCATCGCCGCCGTCAACGTCGTCTTCGACAGCCACTGGAACAACTCCGGCTCCCTCAACATCGGTGTCGGCGGCGATGGTGACCTAAGCGTCGCCGCGTTCTCCACAGTCTCAAGCAACGGTGGCGTGATCGGCGAATTCTCCACCGGTTCCGGCTTCGCCTTCATCCAGGGCGGTCTGTGCAGTTGGACCAACACCGGATCGCTCATCGTTGGCCAGAACGGCCAGGGCACACTGCAAGTTGATATGAGCGCCAATGTCACCAATTCATCCTTCGCATCGATCGGTCAAAACCCCGGCTCCAATGGAATCGCGATCGTCGGCAACGGCGCATCGACCTGGAACATCGGCGGGACGCTCACGGTCGGCAACTCCGGAACAGGATCCCTCAACATCGCCGTCGATGGCGATGTCACCACCACAACCGCCTTTGTCGGGTTTGGCGCCACAGGTTCGGGGACCATCAACGTCAACGGCGTCGGCTCCACGCTCACCTGCACCGGCGGGATGACGATCGCCAGCGCCGGCGATGGCGACATGTACGTCCTCAACGGCAGCGGCGTCTCCACCGCCCTGGATTCGGCCATTGCACTCGCGGCAGGTTCCGATGGCCTCGTCGTCGTCGCTGGCGCCGATGCCAAATGGGTCTGTGGCGGCGACATTCACGTCGGCCCCGGCGGCACTGCATCCCTCACCGTCGCCAACGGCGCGCTGGTCGAAGCCGACACCGTCATCATCTATGAAGGCGATCTGCTCCGCGGCAATGCCACCGTCGATGCCAACCTCGTCAACACCAACCTTGGAATGGTCAGCCCCGGCCTCTCTCCCGGCCTGCTCACCATCGATGGCAACTACACCCAAACCGCCGGCGCGACTCTCGACATCGAGCTCGGCGGCACGATCTCAGCGACTGAATACGATGTCCTCTCGATCACCGGCGCCGCATCATTGAACGGTCACCTGGAAGTCACCCTCTTTGGCGGATTCGTTCCCGACATCGGCGACGACTTCCTGATCCTCACCTCGGCCTCGCTCTCCGGTGGTTTTGCCACCATCGATTATCCGCTCTTGCCCCCCGGTCGCAGCTTCCAAATCAAGTATGACCCCTCGAGCGTCGGCCTGCGAGTCGTCAAAACTGGCGACGTCAACGGCGACGGTGTCGTCAACATCACCGACCTCTTGGCCGTCATCGCCGGCTGGGGCGCCTGCCCCACTCCGCCTGATCCTTGCCCCGGAGATGTCGATAACGATGGCGACGTCGACATCGCCGATCTCCTTTCCGTCATCAGCAACTGGGGCTCGTAAACAACTGAACCTCTCTCCTTGAAAGTTGTGCGCCCAAGCTCCCCTCTCCCTCTGGGAGAGGGGTTGGGGGTGAGGGCCGAGGTGCCACGACTCGTCGCCGCAGCCGCGAGTCGTGTATGTTGCAAGCCGTGTGTTCGGATACCAGTGGCGCGCCGGGACGACTCAACGGTCAAACGCGCGAGATTCACCATAGACCGCTTTGAAACAGCGTCTCTTCCCTTTGGAAGTCTGGTTGCTATCACCCCGGCCCTGCTCATTGAAGAATAAAAATTCGACCCCATTTTTCGCGCGCCGTACTATCACTGCCACATGCCTTCTCTCCATGATTCCGCTCGCCACGCGCTGACCGCATTCGCCCTCGTCCTCACCGCTTGCAGCGCCGCTTCGCCACCGCGCGATGACGAAACTACCCAGCCCTTCTCTCCGCCAGCCTCCTCCTCGAAGAACTCCCCTCGCACGCTCCTCCTCATCCACGCCGAGCACCTCCAGCCCGTCGCTCAAGAATGGGCCACGTATCGTGAATCCAACATCGGCGGAGCCTGGCGCGTCATCCTTCACTCGAATCCACCCGCCGAAAACCTCGCCGCACACCGCGCCGATCTCCAAAATTGGATTCGCGAAACCCACGCGTCCATCCAACCATCTCCCGACGCTTCTACCTTCGCGGTACTCCTCCTCGGCGATGCTCCCTCAGCCGATTCTTCCCCCCAAGGCATCCCAACCTGGAAGTTTCCGCAAACCGATCCTTCTCTAGTCTCCGGCGATCAACGCTCCTTCATCAGCGATCATCCCTACCAGCTCGCCGATGATCGCGATGATTCCCCCGATTTCCCCCTCGGCCGCATCCCCGCCCAAACTCCCGAAGAAGCCCGCATCGCCCTCGAAAAAATCAAGCGCTACGAATCCACTCCGCCCGCCGCCCTCGGACGCAACCGCATCACCTACGTCGCCGGCGAAGGCCACTTCGGCGTCATGGACTCGCTCCTCGAATCTCTCTTCAAGTCCATGGTCGATCGAGTCGTGCCCGCCCAGTACGACCTCTCGATGACCTACGCTAAAGCTTCATCGATCTATTGCCCGCCGCCATCCAAGCTGACTCAAACCGTCCTCGACCGAATGACCGGCGGCTCGCTCCTCTTCAACTACGTCGGCCACGGCTTCGCCACCGGCTTCGATTCCCTCCACTACAACGGCAAACGCTACCCCATCCTCCGAACCTCCGACCTCGAAACCTTTAGCCGCGAGCCACACCTGTTTAGCCGCGAGCCGATAGGCGAGCGCTCCGACTCAGAACTCGCACCCCCCCACTCATCCCCCAGCACTCAGAACTCATCCCTCACCCCTCCCCAACTCCCCATCGCCTTCATGTCCTGCTGCAGCGTCGGCTGGTTCGACCTCCCCGATGGCAAACCCTCTCTCGCCGAGGCCATGCTCTTCCATCCCAACGCCCCCGTCGCCATCATCGCAGGCAGCCGCGTCACCCACCCCTACGCCAACACCATCCTCCAAATGGACATCACCAGCACTCTGCTCGGCGGCACAGGCGTCTCGCCTGTGACGGGCAGTGGCACAGGCGTCTCGCCTGTGAGCGGCGAAGCCGCCAAAAACCCTCTCCCTCTGGGAGAGGGCAGGTCGAAGACTCGCAGTGGCGAGGTGAGGGCAGACACAAGAAACGCAAACTCCGAACTCAGCACCAAGCACTCAGCACTCAGCACTGCTCGCACCCAGCACTCAGCACTCTCCCCTCCCCTCACCGTCGGCCTCCTCGACCTCCGCGCCGCCCACGCCCTCGTGCGAATCGACCCCGTCGATCGCGAGCTCGACTCCATCGCCGCACCCATCGCCTTCGCCGGCAAGTGGAAAACCAGCCTCAAAGACCTCCGCCAGATGCACGTCAAGCTCTACAACCTCCTGGGCGACCCCGCGATGCGCATCGCCCTGCCTCAAAACACAATCACCGACCTGACCATCGACAACAATCCATCCGGGGGGCGCATCACCGGCCGCATCCAAAACATGAGGCAAGGCCGCATCCACCTCACTTTCGAATCCCCGCGCACCGCCGACCCCAACACCGACAAGCTCCAACCCCTCCTCGGCCCCAACGACCCCGACCTCGAAGACAAGGCCGCCATCAACTACCCCCTCGCCAACGACCGCGTCCTCTCCCGCTATGAAGCCCAAGTCATCGACGGCCGCTTCCAAATCCCCATCGAATCAATCCCCGCCAGCGCCGCCACCCTCCGCGCCTACGCCACCGGCATGAGCGCCGCCAACCAACCCCTCGACGCCATCGGCGCACTCCGTCTTCATCCAATAATTGAACCGCTAGCGCCAACGCCCGAATGAAACCGCCCGGCCGCATTGCATCGGTCCGACTCGGTAGCAGCTCGGCTCTGTTGCTATGCAGGTTCTGAACTTTTAGTTTTTCAGCTTTCAAGCTTTTAGCTTTGCCCGCTGCCCTGCCGTTCGTCTCTTTACCCGCAACTCCCCCACGCACCAATCACCCCCAGCAAATCCGCCACATTCACCACCCCATCACCATCGGGCAACGGCGCCACATCCGCCGCACAATTCTCCGGATCAGCGCACGCGCCCCACGCCCCGATCACCGCCAGCAAATCCGCCACGTTCACCACCCCATCGCCCGTCACATCTCCAACGCATCCGGGAGCCGTCGCCGCATCAATCGCCGCCGCTGCATTCAATCGTCCCCATCCATACAAATTGTCAAATCCTGGCGCGCCCTTGTCCTCGGCCGTGTCCCGAATGATCTGCTCGATCTCCGCCACGCTCAGCGCCGGATTATGACTCTTCATCAGCGCCGCCAGCCCGCTCACGTGCGGCGTCGCCATTGAGGTCCCGCTCTGAAGCGGCACCGACACGCCATCAGCGTATCCACTGTTCTTCCACAAATTGAAAATCGCAACCCCAGGCGCCACCACATCCAGTTGCGGCCCGCTGTTCGACAACGGCCACTTCACATCAAACTTGTCCGTCGCGCCGATCGCCATGCACTTGGGATGCGCCCCAGGATAAATGAACGACGGCGAATTCCCCGACGCCGCCACCGGCAACACCCCGCTGTCGTACGCATACGCCACCGCCGACTCCAACAACGGATTGTTCGTCGAAAACGCCAAGCTCATCGAAATCACATCCGCCCCATGATCCGTCGCCCACGTCACCGCCTCCGAGCAATCGGTCGAATTCGCCGAACCGGTATTCGAAATCCGCATCGCCATCACGATCGCGTTCCAATTCATTCCCGCCACGCCCACTCCATTGTTCCCCGTCGCCGCCGCAATCCCCGCGCAATGCGTCCCGTGACCGTGTTCATCAACCGTCACATCGTTGTTCGCCAGCGTGTTCCATCCCGTGATCACGCGCCCCGCCAAATCCGGATGATCCACCGACCCCGGCACGTTCGCCTGAAAATGCTGCACGCCCGTGTCGATCACCGCCAAGATCACCGCCGCCGAACCCTGATGCACATCCCAACACTCCGGCCCATCAACATCCGCATCCGGCGTGCCCCCCGTCTGCCCCGTGTTGTGCATGTCCCATTGCTGATTGAACGAAGAATCATTCGGCTCCACCGCAATCGTCCCGATATTCTCCACATGCGCCAGCTCGATCAGCTCCCCAATTCCGGGGATACCGGGGGTTCCGGGAATTCCGGGGGCCCCAATTCCGCCAATTCCGGGGGCGGGGGCGCCAAACTCCTTCACCATCCCGGGCACATCGCTCCCCGGCGCCACATACACCATGTAATACCGATCCAACCCATGCGCCTTCGCCAGCGCCTTATTCAGCGGCGCGATCGCCAGCGCCGGCTTGATCGCACTCACACCCCATCGCTTCCCCGCCGCCGCAACCAATTCACTCGCACGCTCCCCCTTCTTCCGGGGGGGCGCCTTTCCCGCGCCGCCCGCCCCAGCCACCACCACCTTCACCGTCCACCGTCCATCCGCCAACCGCACAGGCTTCACACCCTCCCGCACCCGAATCAGCATCCGATCCGACGCCCAACCGCCCACCACATCCGGCCCCTTCATCACCACCTCAGCTCCACCACCCACATCCCCTCCCACAACTTGCCCGCGCGCAACCCCAACCATCCCGCCCGCAACCACCGCGCCCACGCAAGCCAGCGCCCCAATCTCACACCATCTCCCAAGCAAATCAGTCATTCCTTTCGCACTCCCCGTCTCATGCGACCGGCCTCGCGCCGCGCCGTCCATAAAATACGTCAGAACCTCCACCCCGGCGTTGCAAATCTCCCAGTTTTTCCGGGTTCCGGGGGTTCCCGTCCAAATTCGGCAACTTGGGCTAATCTTCGTGCCTGCGTGCCTCCGGCCTTCGTCCCTCCATTTGGACTTTAGACGTTTAGACGTTTAGACGTTTAGACGTTTGGACGTTTGGACGTTTAGACGTTTGGACGTTTGCCCTCTCCCCAATCCCAACGTACACTTGCCTCAACCCAATTCCATCCAATAATCCGGATGGACGAATCAAACCAGCGTTTTCACGCGGATTCCGCCAATTCGGCGACCTCAACAACGAACCACGAACAACGAACCACCAACCCTGGTACTCGGAACTCGGAAATCCTGCTTCTGACAACTGACAACTGCCGACTGACAACTGACCACTAGGCCCTCCCCCCATGCCTCGCACCTACACCTTCACCTCCGAATCCGTCTCCATGGGCCACCCCGACAAGGTCGCCGACCAAATCTCCGACGCCATCCTCGACGCCATCCTCGCCCAAGACCCCCGCGCTCGCGTCGCCTGCGAAACCCTCGTCACCACCGGCGTCGCCGTTATCGCCGGCGAAGTCACCACCACCGCCTGGGTCGACATCAACCAGATCGTCCGCGATACCGTCGAACGCATCGGCTACACCGACGGCGCCATGGGCTTCGACTCCAAGTCCTGCTCCGTACTCGTCGCTCTCGGCAAGCAATCCCCCGACATCGCCCGCGGCGTCAACCACGACTCCACACACGAGCAAGGCGCAGGCGACCAGGGCATGATGTTCGGCTTCGCCTGCCGCGAAACCCCTTCCCTCATGCCCCTTCCCATCGACCTCGCCCACAAGCTCGTCGAAAAGCAAGCCGAAGTCCGCCGTTCAAGTTCTGGTGGGGGGGGCAAAATCCCCAACCTCCGGCCCGATGCCAAGTC
>JAKEEP010000277.1 GCA_022616475.1 Phycisphaerales bacterium
ACGAACGACGAACGACGAACGACGAACGACTCAAATTATCCCCAGCATATTCAAGCTCGCCCAACTCATCAGCAAGATGAATGCCACTCGCACCCAGTTCAGCGGCAGTGCATGCGTGAGCTTGCCGCCCACCAGGCCGCCGATCACAGCAGTGGGGGCCAGCACCGCAGCGATCATAAGACTCTGGCGCCAGCTATCTGGCCCGATTCCAGGCTCAACCAACCCAGAGAGTGTGTAGTTCTTACGAATCGAACCGATCGTCGCGGTGATCACCATCATGGCGGCTGTGGTCGCAATGCACTGCCGCAACGGCAGTCGGCACACACGCTGCAACAGCGGCACCGCAATGATGCCGCCGCCGATCCCAAGCAGCCCCGCCATGAAACCTGTCAGAGTCCCAACCAACCCAACACGCGTCCACGTCGTCCGTTGCTCGACGAGCTCAGGCTCCTTCTGATTGGCGATCAGCTCATAAACGTTCGTCCAGATGACCCACAGCAGAAACGCTCCGAACATTCTTTCGAGCTTCTCGCCATCGATTTGGTTGCTCGCTTCAACGCCCACCAAAATGAAGCCGATGCCAAACGGCAGCATTTTTCCCATCACATCCCAGCGCACCGCCTTGGCCTGATGGTGCTGCCACAACGCCGGCAGCGAAACGAACACATTCACGATCATCGCCACCGCCTGCGAGATGTGATGATTCAAATTCAACAGCAGCGTCAGCACCGGGATCATCAGGATCGACCCGCCAATGCCCAGCATCCCCCCCAGTGCGCCCGCCCCCAACCCAAGTGCGAGCAACCCAATGATTTGACCAACCGTCAATGACACCGCGGCAGTGTACGGCCAATTCCGCCGCGTCGTCTGAACGCGATCGTTGCTGGTAGAGGTCTCCCAAAAACCGATTGTGCCAACCGATCAACGTGCGGGTGCCACAGGCGGCCGAAGGCAGACCTGTGCCGAGTCCAACTGAGATCCCGCTGTCGTTCCATGTTCCTATCGCTGGTTCAGCCGCGCCGCGATCGTCACTTCCGCCCGATGCATCAACACCACTTGCCCGCCGCGCTCATGATCGACAAACGCTTGTCGCAGCCCCGCTTCAAGCTCATCCCGCACAGGTCCGCCCTTAGGAAAATACGAGGCGCTGCGCAGCCGACCCAGGACCCCATCCAGGTTCAAGCTCTGTGGATTCTCGAACTCCCGAGTTCGAACCCCGCCGAAGAACCCTCCCAGCGTCGGATCGGCATCGCGCTCCGATGGCACATTCAACCCGCGCATCGCCGCGTCAGCCTGCGCTCGCACTGCCAACCGCGAGAACTCAGTGCTAAACCCGACGGATTCATCCTTGATGTTCCACATCAGTCCAAGTCGCCCGCCGCGTTTCAGAATCCGATGGAACTCGCGCAGCGCCCGCTCGGCGTCAAACCAGTGAAACGATTGCGCACAGACCACCAGGTCCATGCTCCCGTCCTTCAGGCCCGTGTGCTCCGCCGTCCCCGCTCGATATTCAACCCGTCCTTGTGTGGGGCTCGGTTCCTGCCCAGCCTGCCGCCGCATGTCTTCGTTCGGCTCGATCCCAATCACCCTCGCGCCTTGTTCAGCCATTAACCGCGATGAAATCCCCGTGCCGCAGCCGACATCCGCGACCCGCGCCGGCCTCGCGCACCCCTCCAGGACCCACTCGATCGCCGCTGCCGGGTACGTCGGCCGAAACCCCGCATACACCGACGCCAACCCGCTGAAATACTCGGTGACCTCTCGCTGCGCCCGTCCGTGTGAAGGCTTCGCCATACTGGTGATCCTATGTGAGCATGGGAATCCGCAGATTTCGCAGATGGCGCAGATAGAGCAAGGTTCCCTTCATCCTTCTTCTCATCTGTGCAATCTGCGACATCTGTGGATTGCCCTTTGGAATGTTCGTGCCCTCAGGGCATTCCTGTACAATCCTTTGCGTGATCAGCCGCGTTCACAGCTTCGTCCTCCAAGGCATCGACGCCATCGCCTGCGAAATCGAAGCTGACCTGAGCCCCGTCGGCTTGCCGAAGACCACCGTCGTCGGCCTGCCTGACGTTGCCGTCAAAGAGTCGATGGAGCGCGTTCGCACCGCACTCCTCAACAGCGGCTTTCGCTTCCCGCAAACAAGAATCACCATCAACCTCGCGCCCGCCGACGTCAAGAAGGAAGGCCCGGTGTACGACCTTCCATTCGCCGTCGCCATGCTGCGCGCTGATGGCGGCATCCAGCCCACCCTCGATAGCCGCCCGCGCATCGATGACTATCTCATCGCCGGCGAGCTTGCCCTCGATGGCCGCGTCCGCCCCATTAAGGGTGTGATCAGCCTCGCCATCCTCGCCCGGAATCTGAAAGTCCGCGGCGTCATCGTGCCCCAGGAAAACGCCGCCGAAGCCGCCGTCGTCGATGGCATCCAAGTCCTCGGCGTCTCGACCCTCGGCCAGGTCGTCGGACTCTTCAACGGCCAGTGCGCCGTCGGCCCACACCAGACGATCGATGCCGAATCGCTCATCGCCCAAACCAAGCCACAAGTTGATTTCGCCGACATCCGCGGCCAGGAAGCCGCCAAGCGCGCCATCACCGTTGCGGCCGCCGGCGGTCACAACATCCTGATGATCGGCCCCGCCGGCACCGGCAAGACCATGATGGCCAAGGCGCTTCCCGGGGTGTTGCCACCGCTCACGCGCGATGAAGCGCTCGAAGTTACCCGCATCTACTCCAGCGTCGGCCGCATCCCCCGCGGCAAACCGTTGATGACCAATCGCCCCGTCCGCACCCCTCATCACACCGCTTCAGCGCCGGCCATCATCGGCGGCGGGACCATCCCGCGTCCCGGCGATGTCAGCCTCGCCCATCGCGGCGTCCTCTTCCTCGATGAAATGCCAGAGTTCAGCCGCGATGTCCTCGAAACCCTTCGCCAGCCGCTCGAAGATGGCTGCGTCACCGTCGCCCGAGCCCAGGGCTCGGTGAAGTTCCCCGCTCAATTCATGCTCGTCGGCGCCCTCAATCCCACCGCCAAGGGCAACGCCGTCCAGGATGAAATCGGCCAGCGCGCCATGGAAAAATATCTCTCGCGCCTCTCCGGTCCTCTCATCGACCGCATCGACATCCACGTCGAAGTTCCTTCAGTCCCCTACAAGCAACTCACTTCCCCCGCGCGCGGCACCGATACATCCACCATTCGCAGCCGCGTTCTCGAAGCTCGCATCGCTCAACACAAACGCCAAGGCGCGCAAACCAACGCCGAGCTCTCCGGCAAATTGCTCGACAAGCACGCCGCCCTCGATGAGCCCGCCCAAACCCTCC
>JAKEEP010000278.1 GCA_022616475.1 Phycisphaerales bacterium
GGTTTTAAACTTGTGCGTTCATGCTGACTTTTGCGGTTATGGCACTTGGTGCATAAACCTTGGAGATTGCTCTGATCCCAAAACAAGATGCAATCGCCTCGATGCGGAATGATGTCCGTTCTCAAGAACCTACACAAATCTGCCCATAGCTGATTAAAGCTATGCGGCAGCCTTGTTGTCTTGTTCCTGCTTCACCGAGGCCCGTTTCACGCGAGGCTTGCGCACCGCGCCAGAGCGTTCCTCTCCACAGGCTGACACCGCAGAGCTTGCGGCCAAACGTTCGAGATTACGCGCAGCGTTGAGATCGCGGTCGATCTCATACCCACATTCGTCGCACTGAAAAATCCGCTTCGACAGCGCCAGTTCGGCCTTGACCGAACCGCAGCAAGAACAGGTCTTGCTCGATGGAAACCAGCGATTCGCGACGACCACAGTCGCGCCGTAAAACCGCGCCTTGTAGGTAAGCTGACGACGAAATTCGAAGAAGCCGGCATCCTTGATCGAACGGGCAAGATGGCGATTGCGGGCCATGCCGCGCACATTCAAATCCTCGATGCCGATGCTGCGGTAGGTCTTCGTCAGCATTGTGGTGGCCTTGTGCGTCGCGTCGCGACGAATGTTGGCGATGCGGCTATGCAACCGCGCTAGCTTCGCCCGAGCCTTGCGCCTGTTGGCCGAACCTTTGCGCTTGCGGGACAGCGCCCGGTCTGCCCGGCGTAGGCGTTTCAAGAGTGTTTTATGCGCCTTCGGGCCAACAATCGCCTCGCCCGTGCTCAATGTCGCCAGCGTGGCGACGCCGAGATCGACGCCGACAGCGGCGCATGGTTGTTCGACCGGCTTGATGTCGTCCGTCTCGACCAACACGCTGACAAACCAGCGGTCGGCTTCGCGCGAGACTGTCGCGCGCTTGAGCTTACCGGTGAAGCGCACCGCCTCACGCATCCGCACCCAGCCCACGACCGGCAGCTTGATCTTCTTGCCGTCCACACGGAAACGGCTACCCGCGCTGGCGGCGCAGAAGCTGTCGCGGGCGCCCTTTTTCTTGAATCTTGGATAACCCCCGCGTTTCTCGAAGAACGACCGAAAGCCCATGCCAAGATCAATAATCGCATCCTCCGCAGCGCGCGCCGTCACGTCGAACATCCACGGAAACTGCTCGCGCTTGATCGCGTTCAACTGACGGGACAGCGACACCCACGAAGGCTTTGGCAGCCCTGAATCGGCCTTGGCCGCTTCGTATTGTTTCTTCCACTCCGCCAGCGCCCAGTTGTATGCGAAGCGCGCTACGCCAGATGCGCGGACAAAATAGGTTCGCTGAGCGTTCGTCGGATCGAGCGCAATGCGATGGGCAATAAACATTACGACGCGCCTCTATAGATCAACATCACACGTTTCCATCGCTCGGCGACAGTGCCGAGGCTACCGATCACGATGCCGAGCAGGAGCGCCGCCCTTTAGGACGGGCAAGACGTTGGCTTGGCGGCATTGCGGCGAGCGGAATCTTGCCGATGGCGGATTCTGTCGCGGATCAAGTTATAACGCTTGATGGCAACAACCTTGGCGTTCCATGCATCGCGGTAGCCATCGATGCGTCGGCCAGCGTGGTCGACCGCGTCGACGCGATACCACGTTCCGTGGTTAGGCTTCTCAAAAGAGATCAACCGGACAGTGACGCTTTCGACCACCTCATTGAAAACATGGCTATAGACGTTTTGGAAAACTTCTGACTTGACGACGATTTCCATGACGGCCGCTTATTTATTGGGGTTTTCGCTATCGATGGATTGACATTATCACCTTCTAGACTGCGGTCAACAAAAAAAAGATGATTCTCTAATTTTTTACGCTCGAACCCCAGCAAACAAGCCTGGAATTAGCCTTGAGGAGTGCAGGCTCAATCAGCCCGCATCCCGGTCGCCGAAAACCCAAGCGATTGCGACAGCGAGACGGAGCTGAAGGCGCTCGAGCCAGGCCGGGCTCATTAAGCCATCACCGTAGCTCGTCCAGCGCTCGGCAGCGGCGCGCAAGTCCCGCAGCCCATCTCCGTCATCGCCGTCGCAATTGGCCATTCCCTTGGAGTCGCCGAAGAAGTTCGTGCCTAACCTACGACTAGGAAGAAGGGCCCGACGTCCTCGCTGGCCTCGGTGACGCTCCTGGGCGGCTGCAGCCCGCCCGCCTGCCAGGCGAGGCAGCCGTCGATCATCCATCGAAGGATGGCGGGGTACTCGGCCTCGAGCTTCGCCGGCAGATCCTTGTCGACCTCGTCGCCCGTGATGTTCTGAAGAAACGGCACCAGCATGACGCGCCGCCGAATGGCCTGATCAACGTCCGCGAAGCTGGACTTGTTGTTGCCCGCTATGATCAACGTGAACTGCGGTGTGTATTCAAACGGGTCACAGCGCATGAACCGGGCCTGGACAGGATCGCCAGCTGTCAGGCTCTTGATCTTCGATTCGTCCCAGGCCTTGCCTGGCGGCACTTTCTGCGCGATCACCAGCCGCTTGCCGCGCATCATGGCCATGTCGGTCGGGTGCCGGTCGCTGTACGATGCTAGGAACATGTCGGCAGGCGCCACGCCGGCGTAATCGCCAAGAATCCGAGTGACGGTGTTGAGCAGCACGCCCTTGCCGTTGCCGCCCTCTCCCCAACAAAATATCAGGGAGTGCTCCTTGGTCGAACCGGTTAGGCTATAGCCAAGCACGCGCTTCATAAACCCGATCAACTCCGGGTCGTGCCGGAAGATCCGCTCCAGGAAAGCGCTCCACAACGGCGCTGGCGTGCCCGGCGGTGCCGGTGCGAGAGCGGTCGATTTTGTGCAGAAAGCTTCGCGGTCCGGCGGCATAAGCTGCCCTGTGGGCAGGTGGACCAACCCGGCGGGAGTGTTGCAAACCATCTGATCGCCGTCCCACAGGGACGGCAGGGCGGCGATATCCGAGTTGCTGCGCACCATGCTGGCGACAGCGGCAACCTTTCTATCCGACCGCAGATCATGGGCCGTCTTGGCAAACTTTTCTTCATCCCGCTGCAACATGATGTAGGCGAGCCGACGCAGGGAGCTCCGGATCCTGGTCACGTAACTTAGTTTCTCGTCGGGCCGCCACGTGTTGCCGTCCCAGAACAGCCACCCGCGGCTGCCGAACAGGTGGACGTACCGGACATCGCCGTTGAATTCGCGCCCGAGGTTGAGCGCCAGGGCATCGTCTGAGGTGTCGAATTCGTCTTGCTCGATCATCATGTGCTCACAGTGATCCGGTGATCAGGTAGCGGAGCCCGACGAAGATGCCGCCCCAGCCGAGTAAGCCTAGAAGGATAAGGCTGATCCAGAATCCGGCAAGCCTGAGGCCGTAAAGCGGCAGTTCCATCACTAGATCCTCGGCGAGTTCCAAAGGCTGAGGCACGACTGCTCCGACTCGTTCTGGCGGCTGTCCGGCCAAAGACATTTGAACATCACGAAGGCGGCCGGAACCGCCACCATCCACCATCCCAGCTGCATCCCGGCTCCGAGGCAGATCGCTGAGAGGAAGCCACCCACACATCGCAAGATCCTCCGTTGCTCAAGGGTGAGCGCCTTTGCCGTTGCAGTCTTCATGAGGCGTTGCCACCTTTGCTGTTCAGCATCGTAGCATAACATCCTCTTCGGTTACGACGATGGCGGCAGCTCGAGTCGCCGGCGGATCGCCTGCCGCCAGCCCGACATGACCCAAACCAACGTCGCCAGCCCGAGCACGACCATCGAGGCTGGCGCCTGCCATAAGCCGAACTCAATCAGCACCATCTGCCCAACTAAGTCGGACACCGTGCCCGTCACCAAAACTGCGACCACGATCACCGCGAACGCGGCCGATTGAGCAAGGAAGATCTCAAGAGCCTTTGGCATTCCCGGTCCTTTCAGGATCGTTCCTGTTCATCCAGGACAGCACGGCCACTCTGGCCGCCGAACTGTCGCTCGGCCAGTCGAGAGCCCTGCGGATAC
>JAKEEP010000279.1 GCA_022616475.1 Phycisphaerales bacterium
ACCCCCAGGATCATGATCGACAGCAGCACCTCCATGAGCGTGAAGCCGCGTTGCAAAACACCCGTTCTTGCTCTTCGTCGCTTCGTCGCTTCGTCGCTTCGTCGCTTGTTGACTTCGCCAGTCGTCATTTCATCACCACTCCTGTGTAGCGGTTGAAGTGAATGCGGTCGGCATGCCTGGTGAGGTAGTCGCCGTAGTCGTCGAGGCGGTTCTGAGCCGCGTTCGCGTCCGCTGTTTTCCATCGCTCGGGGTTGTAAAGCCTGCGAACCTCGTCATCGTCGAACACGGCCAGGAATACGGCGATATCGACGAAGGGCTCTTCCTTTTCGAGGTATTGCTCGAAGTAAAGGCCATTCCACGGATCCCATTCCAGATCGGCTGGCGGGAAGTTGTTGTAGTTGATCGGCGTGCCCCCGCCGATGGTCTGGAAACCATCATTGTCGAAATCCACCCACGAGCGCTCCGAGTCGGTGGCGGAATTTCGGGTGATCACCGATCCATCGGCTCCGTACATGACGGCGATCATCCGGCCGGGGATTTCAATGCTCGTCGATTGAGTCATTGCCGGAAAATGCGAGGGCGTGAACCAAAGATCGTCAGCTTCAGCGCCGTAACCTGGACTGGCGACCTTGATGCCGCTGGGCAATCGGCGCGCTGCGACGTTGGGAACGGGCGCGAATTGATCGACCACGCGCGGGCACCTGGTTGTTCCAGTCGTGCACACCGGGCACCATTCGGTTTGCTGGCTGCCGGGGAACGGAGGCAAGCACGCCCGGCCGGTCGCCTTGTGCTCAACAAACACCGCTTCCAGGTACTGCTGAGATCCATCGAGTTTCGGCCGGAACACCACCATCACAATCTTGTTTCGCTTCATGGCCAGGCCGCGGGCGTGGTCGAGCACCGTCATGACCGTGTTCTTGCCCGACGACAGCTTGGCGTCGGCCGCCACCGCCCGGAAGCTCACGACCGTCAACGTGCCCAGGAGGGCGATGATTCCGATCACGACCAGCAGTTCGGTCAAGGTAAAGCTCCGCAAACTGCGGGGGCCCTGCAATGGCTTACGAGCGCCGGGGCGAGCTTCTGGATAGCTATTGATGTGTAAACGCATGGGCATTCCACCCCTAAAAGGGCTGTTTGTCATCCCAGTGGACCACCCATGGTCGGCGAGGGCGGCAAGACCACGAGCGGGTACGAATAGATGTTGTCGGCAAACTCACCGCGGTCAGTGCCACTGGGCCCCTGCACGTCGGGCTTTAGTTTGCCATCGGGACCGCCGGAAATGAAGCAGATGCGCCGCCCCACGCACGGTCCGAAGATCGTCTCATCAGCAAGCCGAATGGTGTTGTCGACATCCTCGATGACCGTGTCTGGATCGGCTCGCACCCAGAGCCGGCCCGGGAACAGGATCTTGATCTCCTGGCCCCACGGATCGGTGATGCGCGGATTGTTGGCGTTGTCCAGCTTGAGGTACTTCTCTGGAATCTGAGTGAGGATCTTGGCGGCGGCCGGATCCTGCATGATGATCTCCAGGAACACGCCCTGCAGCGGAGGGTTGTTGTTACCGTTGGGGCCGTAGATGGCCTCGCTGAGGTCGTAGACCGCGCTGGGCGGTTGGCCGGGCGTGCCGTAGGTGATTTGGCGCTCCGATGTGGTTTCCCACTGTTTGAGCGCCTGGTCCATGATCGCGATGATGGACTCGGCCTGGCGAACGTCGTTGCGGGAGTTCAGCGTCACCGCCACGCCCGTAAACAGGCCCATCAGCACCACGATCACGCCGATGACAACCATCATTTCAATGAGGCTGAAGCCTCTGACTGACCTCTGATCTCTGATCTCTGCTCTCTGGTTTTTCATGGTCCAAGCTCCACGAGATTGTCTTTGTTGTGCCTGTTCGAAAATGGCCCGGCGTCATTCTCATCGACCCGGACTTCGTTGGTGACCGCCTTGTCGGGTCCGGCGGAGAAGATCGCGAACTCGGCGGCTTCCAACTCAGAGGTTGTGGTCGTGTCATTGTTGCCATCTGGCAAACGCGCCGTGACGCCCGCACCCGGCTTAAGCGCGTAGGGGCGCAGGAAGAAGAAGTCTGAGAGCGTGGGGATCGGATCGTTGTATGGATTTCCATCGCCATTGCGATCGACCCCCGCGCGATGCGACTGCGTCAGCGCACCGACGGGATAGGGCTTGCGGTAGTACCGAAGTGCGTGACCCCAGTAATCGACCACGACATGCGGTTTGGAGGCGTCGTACTCTGCATCGCCCGGAAATGCGACAACCGGGTCATTCGAGATATAGACGATGCAGCCGAGCAACCGGTCATCCTGGAGCTCTAGGTAGGGGCCGTAAACCTTGCCCTGATCGAAGGCGTAGGGATTTATTTCTGTGCCTTGCGCCATGCCCTGACGCATTCGATCACTCAACAGCCCGTTTTTGGTTCCATTGGTTGTTGCGCGCCAAACGCCGTCGACGCCAGGGTGACGAATGCCCAGCACGGACTCGCACGGAGGAGGCGGAGCACCCAGGCCAATGTTGGGTGCGCAGCTCCAATCACGAGCGTCGTCGGCTTCGCCGGTTTCGCCATGGCCATCCTGGTAGTGATGCCCGTAGCCGAGGAGATACTCAGGGATGCTGGTTGTGGAATACCACTTTCCTTGGGCTGGATCGCTAGGATCGTCGGGATTGGGTGGGTTCCAAAGCTTGCGCTGCGCGTCAAGGGGGTTTCCAGGTCCAGGCACCGTGATGGTCCCCAGCACCGGCGGGTAGTACCCGATGTCGCCCTTGAACCGAACCAGCGCCACCTTGATCGAGTTCATCAGGTATTGCGTCTTGGACTTCTGCGAGGTCCGGGTGGCCGCGCTCACCGCAACAATCAGAATGCTCAAGAGCACGATCACGATCGTCACCACGATCAGCAGCTCAACGATCGTGAACGCTGCGGCGCGAGCCCGTCGCACCCGAACGCTCCTTGTCGTGCCGTGCGTCATAAACGCTCCTTGTGATCGCTTTCCGGGGTTCCGGGGGGATCACACCTTGCCGCTCGAAACCGATTCGATCATCTTGACCAGCGGGAGGAACAGCGCCAGAACGATCGTGCCGACGATGCCGCCGAGCACGACCACCAGCATCGGCTCCAGCAAGCTCAGCAGCGCCTGCACCGCGACATCGACTTCCTCGTCGTAGTTGTCGGCGATCTTCATCAGCATGGTGTCCAGGTCGCCGGTCTCTTCGCCCACGTCGATCATGTTCACCACGATCGCGTCGCAGACTTTGGATTCGCGCAACGGTCCGGCGAACGTCTCGCCTTCGCGGATCGAGTCGTGCACCTTCGTCAGCGCCTGCTCGTACACGTAGTTGCCGGACGTGTCGCGGGTGATCATGATCGCTTCCAGGATGGGCACGCCTGCGGAAATCAAGGTGCCCAGCGTTCGCGTGAACCGCGCCACCGCGGTCTTCTTCACCAGCTGACCAACGACCGGAATCTTGATTCGTATGTGATCGGTGACCGCCCGCCCCGGCCCGGTCTTGCGAATCAACTTGAAGAAGAAAAACAGCAGGAAGGGCGTGGCGATGATCCAAACCCATCCGGGAATGGTCTGGTCGGGGCTTGCCTTGCCCGCCACCCACAAGCTGGTGTCGATCAGCCACAGCGTCAGGCCGGGCAGTTCGACGTCGAAGTCGTTGAAGATGTCCTGGAACTTCGGAATGACCCAGATCATGATGCCTGTGACGATGAGCACGGCGATGCAGATGACCACCGTGGGGTAGATCATGGCGCCGATGATCCGGCGGCGAAGGCGCTGCGCCTTCTCCATGAAGTTCGCCAGGCGCTGAAGGATGAGGTCGAGCACGCCGCCGATTTCGCCGGCATTGACCATCTTGCAGTACAGCCGATCGAACGCCTTGGGATGCTTGGCCATCGCGTCCGAAAGCGTGGTCCCTGCTTCGACATCCTCCACCACGCCGCCAAGGATCGACTTGAGCAGCCCTGGCTTCTGCTGGCCCTCCAGAATCTGAAGCGAGCGGAGCAACGGCAAACCTGCGTCTTGCAGGGTCGAGAGCTGGCGCGTGAAGAGCGTGAGCTTCTTCTTGCCTACCCCGCCGATGCTCAGCGCCGAGAGGTCGGTCTTCTTTCTTTTCTTCTTGACCTTGCCGGCAGTGCCGGTGGCCGCTGCGCCCTTGACCTTCTGCTCGCGCACCGAAGTCGGAAAATAGCCCTGGCCCTTGATTCGCTGGATGGCTTCTTCGCTGGAGATCGCTTCCACGACCCCCTTTTGGGGTTTGCCGGCAGAATTGAGTGCCTCGTACTGATAGGTGGGCATTAGTCGATCCCATAGAGGCCTGGCCACGAAGGCTCAAGGCCGCGACTCGTTCAGGCTTCCGTTCGTTTCGTGCGTCGAGCCATTCGGGCCTGATGCCAATGGCTGACGCCTTTCTCATTCCTCGACAATCGTTTCACGAACCACTTCATCGATGGTCGTCTGTCCCTCGTAGATCGCCAGCAAACCGGATTCACGCAGGCTTCGCATTCCGCGCCGGCGTGCTTCGACGCGCAACACATTGGTGGAAGCCTCGCGCATGATCATCTCGCGAAGCTGATCGTCGAGCCGCATGATCTCGAAGATCGCCTTGCGGCCGCGGTAGCCGCTGTGGTTGCAGTCATCGCAGCCGCGCCCGCGATACAGCGTGCGGCCTTCGATGTCGCTGCGCCGCAGATTCAATTCCATCAGCTGCTCGTCGGTCGGCACGAACTCTTCCTTGCACTTGAGGCAGATTCGCCGGACCAGCCGCTGCGCGATGATGGCCTCGATCGTCGCCGTGAGCAGGAACGACTCCATCCCAAGATCAAGCAATCGCAAGATCGAAGACGGCGCATCGTTGGTGTGCAGGGTCGAGAACACCAGGTGGCCGGTGAGCGAGGCTTGCACCGCGATCTGTGCAGTCTCCAGGTCGCGGATTTCGCCGATCAGAATGATGTCTGGGTCTTGGCGCAGGAACGACCGCAGCAGCCGCGCGAACGTCAGCTCCTGCTCAAGATTGATCTGGCACTGAATGAGGCCGTCGATGTCATACTCAACCGGGTCCTCTGCCGTCAGAATCTTGTTGGTGGGATCGTTCAACTCGCTGAGCGCCGCGTACAGCGTCGTGGTCTTTCCGCTGCCGGTTGGCCCGGTGACGATGATGATGCCGTTGGGCTTGCTGATGAGCCCGCGGATATTCTCCAGTTCGTCGTCGCGCAACCCGATCTTGTCCAGGCTCAATTGAACGTTCGAGCGATCGAGCACGCGCATCACGACCGATTCGCCGAACATCGTGGGCAAAACGCTGATACGCAGGTCAACCGGACTGTTGGCGACCTGAAGCTCAATGCGGCCGTCCTGAGGCAACCGCCGCTCAGCAATATCGAGGTTCGCCATGACCTTGATGCGGCTCACGATCGGCAACGACAGGTGGCGCGGCGGCGGGATCATTTCGTACAGAATCCCGTCGATGCGATACCGCATCTTGAACTCGTCCTCGAACGGCTCAAAATGAATGTCTGAGGCCTTGTCCTTGATCGCCTGAAGCAAAACCAGGTTCAGCAAGCGGATGACTTTGTTGTCCTCAGCAGCGCTCGCCAATTCTTCCAGATCAATCGACTCTCCGCGGCCCTTGAGCGCCGCGAGCTTGTCATCGGCCCCGAGCTCAGCCATCATGGCCGCGATCGAGTTCGTTTCGCCGCTGTATTTCTTCTTGAGGATCGCGTCAATTTGATCGGCCGGCGAGACCACCGCGTTCACCTTGAAGCCCATCAGCAACCGTAAGTCATCCACCGCCCGGAAGTTGTCCGGGCTCTTCATCGCGATGGTGATCGCGCGGGTCTTCTCGTCGTAGTCCAACGGGACGATCTGATAGGTGTTCGCTGACTCGGCCGGCAATGCCTGGAATACTGAATCGGGAATCGATGGAAAGTCGATCTGCACCATTCGCAGACCGGCTTGTCCGGCCAGCGCCTCCAAAATGTCGTTCGGCTTGATATACCCCAGCTCGACCAGCAACTCGCCAATGAGCTTCTTCTGGCCCTTGTCGCGGCGGTTCTTCTGAACGTTCAGCGCTTCGTGAATCTGGTCGCGTGTAGCCTTGCCGAGCTTGGTGAGCACACGGCCAAATCGCCTCCCCTTCAATTCACCGGGCTCGACACTGCTAACCTTGCCAGTGCCGGAAGCTGCCGTCACGTTTGCCATGAGTTCCTTTCCCGTTACCCCACGGCCCACAAGCTTTGCCTATCGAACGTAAACTTGGATTCGAGCCTCACGCGGAGGTCACCGTACACCTACTTCTCCGTGTCCGATAGGCATCGGTTCTAACAATGCGCTGAGATTTTGCAAATTACAAACTCAAAGTGACCTGTCGAATGATTAGGTCATTTGGATTATGGAACGTTTTAAGATCTATCTGGAAGCCGGTGACTGACTGTCCGCGATGGCATCACAGATCCACGGGGAGGGCTTCCAGTGCCCTACCTAATCTTCCTTAACGTCCAGCTCAGTACGGCCAATCTGGCCACCCGCCCTGTGGACCTTCTCGGTAAGGTCGCCTGGATCTTTGCTCTTGTCGATCAT
>JAKEEP010000030.1 GCA_022616475.1 Phycisphaerales bacterium
ACCCACAAGACACCTATTGCCCACCCGCCATTCCGCCTTGCCCCCCTCTCCCTCTGGGAGAGGGGTTGGGGGTGAGGGCAAGGTCGCTACTGTCCCGTGTGCACAAACCGACTATCGGCTCAACCGCCGTTTCAGCCGGATCGCATTCCCGATCACGGTGATATCGCTCAGCCCCATCGCGCCCGCCGCCATGAGCGGCCCGTACAGCCCCAGCAGCCCCAGCGCTGCCGCCGGTATCGCCAACGCGTTATAGAAGAACGCAAAGAAGAGATTCTGCTTGATCGTCCGAAGTGTCTGCCGCGCGATGTCGATCGTCTCGGGCACCGCCACCACGCGGTCCCCCGGAATCACCACATCCGCCGATTCGATCGCGATGTTCGTCCCGCTTGCCATGGCAATGCCCAAATCCGCCTCGGCCAGCGCGGCGGCGTCGTTGATCCCATCGCCCACCATGACCACATTCCCCCCTTGGCGGGCTGAACTCCCCCTCCCTTGAAGGGAGGGGGTTGGGAGATGCGCGGAGCCCACCGTGTCTTGAGATGCCTCGGTCCCGAGCTTCGCCAGCCGCCTCACCACCTCAACTTTCCTCTCCGGCGTTGCCTCGGCCACAATCTCACCCGGTTTCAACCCCAGAATCCCTCCAACGTCCACAGCCACCTCTTGCCGATCACCCGACAACATCATCACCTTCAACCCCATCGCACGAATCTGGTCGACCGCCGGTTTGGCGTCCGGCCGCAGATCATCCATCAACCCAATGGTCCCGATCGTTTCCCCATCCACTTCAACGCGGCACGTCGTCTGTTCATCTCGAACGACCACAACCTGATGTCCTTCAACAATCCCGCGCACACCCTCGCCGGGAATGGCTCGGAAGTCCTTCACCGGGGGCATCGGAATGTTTCGCTCGATCGCCGCGCGCACGATCGCCCTGGCAATCGGATGCTCGCTCGGCGCCTCCACCGCCGCCGCCAATCGCAGTACCTCGTGCTCAGTAATCGCAGACGCAAGTCCATTCCCCTTGACTTCTGACCGCTGATTTCTGACCTCTATCCTTCCCACGACCGGCCGCCCCGCCGTCAACGTCCCTGTCTTATCGAAAATCACAACCCCCGCGCGTCCCGCCGTCTCCAGGGCCATCGCGCTCTTGACCAAGATGCCGCGCTTGCTTGCCGCGCCAGCGCCCACCATCACCGCCATCGGCGTCGCCAGCCCCAGCGCGCACGGACATGAAATGATCAACACCGTCACCGTCGCGATCACGCCACGTGTCAAATCGCCCGCGATCGCCCAGCCCAGCAGCGTCACCAGCGCGATCATGAGCACCGCCGGCACGAAGATCGACGAGATTCGGTCCGCCAGTCGCTGGATGTTTGCCTTGCTCGTTTGCGCCCGTTGCACCATCTCCGCAATCCGCGCAATCGTCGTGTGCCTGCCATCAACCTCAGCACGAACAACCAGTCGCCCCGTCGTGTTCAGCGATCCTGCAACGGCCCGATCACCGATTCCCTTGCGCACGGGCATCGACTCGCCGCTCACCACCGCCTCATCAACTTCCGACTCCCCTTCCACCACAACTCCATCCACAGGCACCCGCCCACCCGGCCGAATCAGAATCAAATCCCCAACACCCACCTCCGCGCTAGGGATGATCCGCGACTCACTCGATTGTTGACTTGTTGACTTGTTGACTTGTTGACGTGTCCCCGCGAGTTCCGCCACATCCGGCTGCAACTCCAACAGTTCGCGCACTGCCGAACCCGCCCGCGCCGTGGCCCGCGCCTCCATCCAGTGCCCCAGGCTGATGATCCCCAAGAGCGCTGCCGCTTCGCTGAAGTACAGCGGCTGCTCGGTCGACGATCCAAACAACTTCATCGCAAAGATCACGAGTGAGTACACATACGCTGTCGTCGCCCCCATCGCGATCAGCGTGTCCATGTTGGTCGTCCCTCGCCGCGCCGCCGACCACGCCGAGCGATAGAACCCGCCGCCCGCCGCGATCATCACCACCGTCGCCCCTATGAACATCACCCAATCCATCCACCCCACGCTTCCGGGGGCATGGTGCGCGTGCCAATCCAGTGCGCGGCCGATCCAATGCAGCGTCTCCAGCGGCGCCCAGATGCTCAACCCGATGATCGCGCGCCGCCGCCACAGTCGCTCATGCTCCGCCTGCCGCAGCTCAATCTCGCTCTTGAGTTCGCCCGGGGAGAGAGATTCTTCGATCAACTCCGCGTGATACCCCGAATGCTCAACCGCATCAACAATCTTCCGAACATCGAGATCGCTTCCGCTCACCGCGGCTCGGCCTTCGATCACATTCACCGACGCCGACTCAACGCCTTCCTGACCTTCAATCGCCCGCTGCACCGCCGCCGCGCAGCTGGCGCAATGCATCCCCTCCACCTTCAGTTGCAGTTCGCCCCGCTCCACCTCGCCATCGTGATGATGCCCGTGTCCGCCCGCCACCGGCGATGTGCCCGTCTCAAACTTCATGAATGAATCGTATCGGCGCCCTGGCCCCGTTCCTATTGCATCCGACCTCGCTTGCGGCTTAGGCCGACGCGCAAGCGAGGCCACGCCACGCCCAACCTGCCACATCGGCAGTCCGACCCCCACAACCGCCATTCAACGTTTGATGAAATCGAACTTGTCCAAGCCGCTCCAACCGACGATACTTATACGGGTCTCCCATGTCCGACCATCAGCGCAAATCCCACCCCGCCAACCTGCCCGGCACCCCCGGTGCTGCGCTGGCCTTGCTGACGGTCGTCGCCATCATGTCGTCCATGCACGCGGCCTCGCATGCCCGCGTCGGATGCGTTCCCACCGAAACGCGCTCAACCATGAGCGAAGCGCAAACGATACGCGACGTGGCCCAGGCCGTTGTCGCAGCCGCCCGCGAGCTGGTCGGCGCTGATCGCATCCTTCCCAACTGCTCGGCCTTCTCCGAACACCTCGCCATCTCGCCACCGGCTGACCACATCTCGCTGGCGCACCTTTTCAGCGAGTCGGACCAAATCAGCCTCTGCCCCATCTCCGACGAGCGCCTGCTCGATCTGCCCCCGCCCGGGTGCTGAAGAACCAGAGCTTCAGAGCTGCAGAGCGGCAGAGCAACAGTCCTTTGGACGCTCCCTGCTCTCTGATCTCTAGTTCTGAAGCTCTGTCGCTCTGAAGCTCTGAAGCTCCTTCCCCAGCACCCAGCACTCAGGACTCTCCCATGGGCATTCCAATCGTCGGCACGCTCGGCAAGAAAATCTTCGGCACCCGCAACGAGCGCATGGTCAAGCGCTACCTTCGCATCGTCGATCAGGTTTCGGCGCGCGAAGACGAAATCCGCAATCTCACCGATCAGCAGCTTCGCGGCAAAACCGACGAGTTCCGCAAGCGCATCGAAGCTGGTGAGAAGGCCTTCGACATGATCCCAGACGTCTTCGCTATCGCCCGCGAAGCCATGGATCGTGCGGTCGGCATCCGAAACATCTTCAACCCCAACGAGAAGTTCGATCCTTCGCGACTACCCCCGGAGGCGTCGCGTCTCTACGCCGAGGTCAAGGCCGAAATCGAGAAAACCCCCCCGAGGGATCCCGTCGGCGACCTGCTCGGCTCCGCCCCCGGAACGCAGGTCCCCGCCTGGGTGTTTGTCGACCTTCCCGTCGAACTCTACCAGGCCGTTCGCGACCTTTATCCCCACTCCAAGCCGCCGTTCCGCGCTCGCCCGTTCGACGTTCAGATCATCGGCGCCATGGTCCTGTACGAAGGCCGCATCGCCGAGATGAAAACCGGCGAAGGCAAGACCATCGTCGCTCCGCTCTCCTGCTACCTCTCGGTCCTCGAAGGCAAGCAAGTCCACGTCGTCACTGTCAACGACTACCTCGTGCAGCGCGACCGCGACTGGACTTTCCCATTTTTCCGCGCCCTCGGCCTCACGGTCGGCGCCATTCACCCCTTCCACATGCAGCACCCGTCGCAAAAGCAAGTTTCCTACCGCTGCAACGTGGTCTACGGCACCACCAGCGAGTTCGGCTTCGACTACCTGCGCGACAACATGAAGCTCTCCACGCAGGATCAGGTGCAGAAGAATCGCCACATCGCCATCGTCGATGAAGTCGACTCCATCCTCATCGATGAGGCTCGCACCCCCCTGATCATCTCCGGCCCTGCCCACGAGCATTCGCCCCGCTACGCTCTGGCCGACAAGCTCGCCCGTCACCTGCTCGAAAAGCAGCGCGACTGGAACGCCGCCGATCAGAAAGTCCAATCGTGCAAGGTCGAAATTTCCGGCCACGAAGGCGACATCCGCAACGCCCGCGACAAAGCCAAAATCGCCACGCTTCAAGAACAACTCAAGGCCGCGCGTGTGAAACTGCCACAGCTCGAGCACGAGCGCGACAAGTTCACCCAATACTACGAAGTCGAGCTCGACAAGAAGAAAGCCACCCTCACCCACGACGGCATCACCGAAGCTCAGCGCTCTGCCGGAATGGGCTCGTTCTACGTCGGCGACAACATCGACCTGCCTCACCTGCTCGAACAAGCCATCCGCGCTCACACCGTTTATCAGCGCGATCGCGATTATGTCGTCGCGCCCGATGAAGATAACCAGCAGAGCGTCATCATCGTTGATCAAAACACCGGCCGGAAAATGATCGGCCGTCAGTGGTCCGATGGCCTGCACCAGGCTGTCGAAGCCAAGGAAGCGGTTCCCATCAAACAGGAAACGCAGACCATGGCCACCATCACCATCCAGAACTTCTTCAAGCTCTACAAGAGGCTGGCGGGCATGACCGGCACCGCTGACACCGAGGCCACCGAGTTCTACGAAATCTACAAGCTCGACGTCATCGCCATCCCCACCAACCTGCCGATGATCCGCAACGATCGCAACGACCTGGTCTTCATGTCCGTCAAAGACAAGTGGCAGGCCATCGTTGATGAAATCAAGGCTTTCCATGATGTCGGCCGGCCCGTGCTCGTCGGCACCACCAGCGTCGAGAAGTCGGAAATGCTCAGCCAGATGCTCTCGCGCAAGCACAACATCAAGCACGAAGTGCTCAATGCCAAGCAGCACGAGCGCGAAGCCGAGATCATTCTGAGCGCCGGCCAGCTCGGCGCCGTGATGATCTCAACCAACATGGCCGGCCGCGGAACCGACATCAAGCTCGGCGCCTTCACTCCCGAGCAGCTCATCGAGCACTGGAAGCGACGTTCCATCTGCCCCGCCGATGTGAGAATCAGTGGCACAGGCGTCTCGCCTGTGCGAGGCGAGATGAACGAAGACCAGATTGTCGCCGCTGTCTATCGCCACATCGCCGCCAAGGAACTCGGCATGAGCAAGGGCGATCTGGCCAACACTTCCGATGAGGATGTGCGCCTCGCCCTCCTCCGCCACTGGCACGCCCAGTACTGCTGGGGCGCCGGCAAGGCCGACTCCCTCAAAGAACATCAGCTCGTGGCCGACCTCGATGCCTCCGGCAACTGCCTGCTTCATCGCCTGCGTCTGTTCGCCAACATCGAAGACATGGGCGGCCTCCACGTCATCGGAACCGAGCGCCACGAGTCTCGCCGCATCGACAATCAGCTTCGCGGCCGCTCCGGCCGACAGGGCGATCAGGGCTCTTCACGCTTCTACCTCAGCCTCGAAGACGACCTGATGAAGATGTTCGCCGGCCCCACAACTCTCCGTGTGCTCAGCAGGCTCGGCATGAAGGAAGGCGACGCCATCGAGCATCCCATGCTCACCCGCTCGGTCGGCCGAGCCCAGCGCAAAGTCGAGGAGCGCAACTTCCTCATCCGCAAGAACATCCTCGAGTACGACGAGGTCATGGACCACCAGCGCCACGCGTTCTATGACATGCGCCAGGACATTCTCGAGGGCCGCCAGGTCAAGGAGCTCATCTTCGAGCACATCGACGACTCAGTGCGCGACGCCGCCGCAACCTATCTCGACCGCAATTACGTGGCCAACTGCATCGCCGAATGGGTCCGCGAGCACGTCAACGTGCAGATCGATCCCGAGCGTATCCGCGGCAAGGAGCGCGACCAGCTCCATCGCCTGATCGACACTGACGCCAAGGAAGAAGCCGCCAACATCATTCGCGTCACTATCGGCGAATACATGCCCGGTGACATTGAGCTTGGCAAAGGCAAGGTCGTCGAAGCCGACCAGGCCGACTGGGACCTCAAGGGTCTCTGCGACTGGGCCAACGCCAACTTCAAGGCGAATCTCAGTCTTTCGCAAGTCCAGAACATGTCCAAGGATGAAGTCATCGATCATCTTGAGGAAGCCGCTGTCAAGCTCATAGATGAATCCGATTTCTCACCGCTCGATCAATATCTGGTTCCCAACTACGGCGCGGCCCAGCTCGCGCAATGGGCCACCAACAAGTTCGGCGCCGATTTCAAGGCCGAGGATTTCGCCGAGCTCGAAAACCCCGATGACGCTGTCGAAAAGCTCATGACCCGCGCCCGCGAGGCCTACGCTCGCCGCGAAGTCACCTATCCGGTCGAGTTTGCCATGGACATGACCAGCGCCGCCATGCAGCACAACCCGCAGCAGGCCCTAGAGCAATTCTGCGCCTGGGTCAAGGCGCGCTATGAGCTTGAATGGAAGCCAGGCACGCTGCCTTCTTCCAATCCGAACGAGCTTCGCAAGATTCTCATCGAAGAAGCCCAAAAGTGGGACGAATCCCGTATCAGTGCCCGCGCCGAGCGCGCCCTCAACGCCGCCAACGGCAGTCTCGCGAGCGGCGCCCTCGCCGCTCCTTTGCCCGACCAGCTCGATGACTACCTCCAAAAGAACCTTGGAGTGCGCCTGGCCCCCGATGAGCGCGAGCGCGCTGCAGATGATCCCAAATCACTGGTCGAAGAGAAAATCGCCGCCATGCTCCGCGCCGAGTTGACGCAGTTCGAGCGCTGGGTCCTTCTGCAAATCCTTGACCAAGCCTGGAAAGACCACCTCTACGGCATGGACCAACTCAAAGAGTCCATCGGCTTCCGCTCCTTCAGTCAGCGCGATCCGCGCATCGAATTCAAGCGCGAAGGCGCGCGCCTCTTTGAAGAAATGAATATGTCGATTCGCGACAAGGTCACCGACCTCATCTTCAAGGCGAAGTTGACGCCGCAAATTCAGCGCCCGCCTGGGCCACCACCTTCCGCCGCGACTGTCGGTGGTCCCCGCCCCGCTCCCAAGCCGGGACAAAGTGCAGAACAAGCGCAGCCTGGACAAGCGCCCGCCCGGGTTCAACCCGCCCAGCCGGCGATCGCCGCCGCCGCCGCCGCCGCTACCGCCACCGGCACCGCCGCCCAGCGTCGCGATCTCGAAGTTGCCGAACGCGCCGGAACCGGTGGAAGTGGAGGGAGAGGGGACAGCGATGACGCGGCCGCGCGCCGCGCCGCAAGAAAGCAGCCCATGCGCGCTGTCGCCACCGTCGGCCGCAACGAACCCTGTCCCTGCGGCTCGGGCAAGAAGTTCAAGCAATGCTGCGGCAAACGCGCCTAAGCGAAAACAAATACGGCGCCAACGCCGCTCATGGCGATTTTCTTCACATGGGAAGGATGAAAAAAGCCCCGGCTTCAATGCCAGGGCCTTTGTTCATTCAGCATTAAGACTTTCGGTCAGAAGTACAACCGAATCCCCGCCTCAATGTTCACGCTCTGATTGTCCAGCTCAACGCCGTCGAATTCCGGGTCCAGCGCGTCGAACCATCGCGCCCCGGCGTACAGCATCACGTTGTCGCTCACGCGGAACGTCAAACCCGCTCTGATCTGATAGGCCAGCGTCACGTCTTCTTCGTCGGCGTCGCCAGTCACCGGCAACCCGGCAATGCTCGACACCTCCAGCGTCGAGAGCGTGAAGCCCGCGCCTGCGCCCGCGTACAAGCCAATCGGCGTTCCTTCGATCTGAAAGTTGAGGATCCCATGCACCATGAATGTGTGCGAGCCAAGGTCGGCATCGAACTGAATCGGGCCACCCGGTCCTCCGAACGTGATCGTCTCAGTCTCCGCATTCCGATAGGAGTACTCGAATTCCACCGCAATGGGCAGGCCCGGCAAGTCGTAGCCCAGGCCGACCGAAACGCCAAAGCCATCATCGAAATCAACCTCGGCGCCGCTGAACAGCGGGTCTCCGCCGGCCGTGGCATCCTCCTGAAGCACAAACAGGCCGCCGATGGTCGTGTACAGTCCCTGCGGATCATCAGCCCGCGCCGCGCTGGTCCATGCAAGTGCGGCCGACGCCGCAACCATTGTCCGAATCGCCCAACTCTTCATCGATGCACCTTTTTCTTGGCTGTGGTTTTCTCGTTTGTTGTTCATGCCCGCTGCGACCGTGCCGCGCATGCCCACCCACATCGACCAAAAAGTCTGCCCAATTTTGTGTGGGTGAATTTCCTCACGCTCGTTATAGGACGCCACCATCGCTCGTTTCGCGCTCCGGCGCCCTCGTCAGCGCACCGCATGAGTCACGCAATGCGTTGTACATGGTCACGTTGGCCTCGGCTCCAACGTGCCGACCCGATTGGCTCGCGCCCGCCCGTTTCGAAGAGTTCATGCGGCCATGGCCGCTTGGTCCCCAGGCAGCATGCGCAGTCTGCCGAAAACCGCCAGACGCCTAGCCCCCAAGCCGACATCCCATGTCCGCGCAAGTCGATCAAATTCCTACGGCGGCGCGCTTGACCGTTGTCTATCGTCCTGTGCCCGTTCCACATGACATATGGTGCCCGGCTGGTGCCAGCGCTGATCGTGCCCTATGAAGGCGAATGCTCCTCTTCTTGTGAAAGTCGGCTCATCGCGAATCGCGCTGGCAAGTTGGAGCCTGCGCCCCGCGGGCCCGCAGCAACTCTTGATGCGCCTGCGCCAGTTGAACCTCTCGGCGGTTCAGCTCGCCCTCAGTCCCGTCATTCGCCAACCGCAACTCTGGGGCAGCGCGATCGAAGAGCTTCGTGACGGCGGCGTCTGGATCGTCAGCGGAATGATGGCCATGGTCGGCGAAGATTCTTCCACACTCGAATCCATCACCCGCACCGGCGGCCTGCGCCCCGATCAAACCTGGTTTGCCAATCACACCCACGCCGAGCAGATCGCGCGCCTCGCCTGCACCGCCGGCATCCCGCTGGTCACTCTCAACCCGGGGTTCATCCCGCAGGACCGCGCCAATCCCGAACGCGCCAAGCTCACCGATCGCCTTCGCACGGTCGCTGAGGTCTTTGCCCACTACAAGGTCGACGTGGCGCTTGAGACTGGCCAGGAATCCGCCGACACCCTCGCCCAAGTGCTCGATGACCTGGCCTACCCCAACGTCGGCGTCAACTTCGATCCGGCAAACATGATTCGCTTCCGCACTGGTCACCCGGTTCAGTCGCTGCGCCGACTCGCGCCATACATCCGCCAGGTCCACATCCGAGATGCCGTGATCATTTCACCCACCGCCGAAAGCTGTGGTCAAGAAGTTCCTGCCGGCGAGGGAGCCATCGACTGGGATGCCTTCTTCCAAGCCGCGCTGGACCTTCATCCACCCGTCCAATTCGTCATAGAGCGAGAGTCCCGCCCCGCCACCGATCAGGACATTGCCGCGGCCCAAAAACTCATCGCCGACCACCTAATGCCTCAAATCAGGCGGTAATTCCAGCCACCCTAACGTCACCCGATTGACGACGGGCGGTCGAACACTCACGATACAAGCCGCTGCCCGGCGCGGCCCCGCTTCAGCGGGCCGCGCACCGCGTCCGGCGCGCCATCGTAAATCCAAGTTCGTCAATCTCCATGCCTCCCCCAGACCCAGCCTTTCAGGAAACCAATCTGCGCACCACGCAGATCCGCGATCTCGGTCTGAAGATCGAAGGCACCCGCCTCGAACCCATTATCAGAGAGTTTCAGGCCGAGATCGACAAGCTCGCGGTCCCCAGCCTTAAGCCGCGCTTCTACCTCTCCACTGAATGGGGCGTGGCCTTCGGCTCAATCAGCATCGCGATCCCCTTCTATCTGGCCAAGCCTGAGCTTGAGCAGATTCAGGCCGAGCAGGTTGGCCACATCG
Source organism: Phycisphaerales bacterium (assembly GCA_022616475.1). GTDB lineage: Bacteria > Planctomycetota > Phycisphaerae > Phycisphaerales > SM1A02 > JAKEEP01. The sequence goes on from JAKEEP010000030.1 coordinate 10,034, forward strand.
AGGGAGTCAGCAAGGCCGACATCCTGCGTTACCTTCGACACGAGATGGGGCACGTCGTCAACTACGGCTTCCGACTGTATGAGCAACAGGATTGGGTCAAGCTCTTCGGCTCCATCACCCAGCCCTATATCGAAGACTACAACAAGCAGCCCTTCAGCCGCCGCTTCGTCCGCCATCTTCCGGGCTGGTATGCCCAGAAACACCCCGATGAGGATTGGGCCGAGACCTTCGCCGTCTGGATGACGCCAGGCCAGGATTGGCGCAAGACCTACGAAAAATGGGCGACGGCACTGGCCAAGCTTCATTACACCGATCGCATCATGACCGAGCTTCGCAACCGCGAGCCGCTGGTCAAGATTGAAGAACGCGATGAAGACGTCGGCGAGATCGCGTACTCCATCCAGGATTTCTACAGCCGCCTGCGATTGGGTGAAGATGAACTGCCTCCGGGTTTGGAGGGCGCGTTGACCGCCATCTTCGAAGACCTCGGCACGGCAGAAGATTCCTCCGACGCGACGCGCAAGCCAGCTTCGACGCTCATTCGACGCATGGAGCGTGATCTGGTCGCCAACGTCTATCGCTGGACTGGTCACTTTCCTGAGCGCACTCGCCCTCTGGTTCGCTACCTCGCCGAACGCGCTGACGCACTCAAGCAGGTCTACCCCGCCAACCGCGAAACCGACGCCACCCTCGCCATCACCACCCTCGTCACCGCCCTCGCCATGAACCACGTCCACCGCGGCACCTACCTCCCCTAAACGCAGAAACGCAGAAAAGTAGAAACGCATAAACAGAAGCATGAACCCGGCAATTCTGCCCTTCTCCATTTCCGTTCCTGCGTTTCTGTGCTTCTGTTTAAGTGCGCGAGAGTTGGTGGTCGCGACTTTTGCGGACGATGGTTGTCAGAATCCGGCTCAGCTGGTCCGCTTCAGCAAGCGGGTCTGCTGCTCCTTCTGGCTGACTCAAGATTTCATCTCTGCACAACCGCAGCCAATACTGAGTTTCCAGCGCTTCCCGCCGCGAGATATTGCAAAACTGAATGAACTCACGATCAGTTAACGCAGCATCTGCTTCACAGACGTTTGAGCCAATCGACGTTCCGCATTTCAGAAGTTGCCGTTCGACATTCCATGTTTCCGGAACATGTGGCAGCTTCCTGACAAACCGAATGATGCTCCGGGCAAACTGATAGCTGCGTTCACACAAGTCGCCCTGAATGCGCCCCATTCTCCAGCCCCTTTCCGTGTCTCCCCGTTTCTGCGTTTATGCGTTTATGCGTTTATGCGTTTATGCGTTTCTCGCTCCGTTCCCCCGCTTCTTCCCACGACGCTCAAGCGCGAGCTCCGCAATCCGCTCCAACAACTCGGAATACTCAATCCCCGCCTTCTCCGCCGCCATCACAAACTCCGCGCTTCGCTCCAGATAGCAGCTCGCATTCACTTCGATCACATAAATCTCGCCCGTCTCGGCCATTCGCAAATCAACCCGCCCGTAATCGCGTACCTGCAGCGCCCGATACGCTTGCAGCGCCACCTGTTCCAACTTCGCTTTGACCTCATCTGACAAATCCGACGGAAAGATCGACTTGGTCCCCTTGTACTGAACGCTGTTGATGTCCCACTTGGCTTTGGCGTCCAGCACCCGCGGCACCCCGGCCGGCAATCCCGAAAAATCGATCTCAACCGCCGGCAACGCCTGCGGCGATTGGTTTCCTAGCACGCTGACGAAGAACTCTCGCCCGTCGATGAACTCCTCCACCAGCGCCGAGTCCTTCATCTTATGGATCGTCGCCACCTGCTGCATCATCTCCTTGGTCGAATTCACCAGCGACTTTCCCCCGTCGATCCCGATCGATGCATCCATCCGCAGCGGCTTGACGAACAGCGGCAACCTCAAGTTGCCACCCGTTTCCAAGTCGGCGTTCATCGAGAACACCGCAAAATCCGGAAAACGAATTCGCTCGAACGCCAGCAACTTCTTTGTGATGGCCTTGTCTTCCTGAAGGTAGTACTCCCCTGGCCCGCCTCCGGTATACGGCACCCCGACCAACTCGAGCAAACCCACCACGCCCACCGCACCCAACTGCGTCTTGCCGAACGTCTCCATCAGGTTGAAGACCAGATCGGGCTTGCGCTCTTCAAGCCCGGCAACGAGCTTTCGCACATCCGCATGCACTCCGAGAATCGACGCCTCGTGGCCCCGCGACCGCAGTCCGGCAACCACCTGATCCACGACCACGTCGTAGGTCTTCTCGTCTCGTTCCTTCTCCAAATGCGTGAGCACCGTGATCTTCATGCAGATTTCATCAACCTCATTTTCATCATATCAACCCAACGCGATCATGCTCCAGAATCGCGCTCGATCAAGTCGTCCGACGGCGCGTCGCCTTCCCGATGCCGCGCCAAGAAGAAAACTCTTCCATCGTTGTACTTCGCGGCTATGCTTTTGACAATCGCGCCCAAGAACACGGAGGTGAGCCATGATCCATCATTTCAAATCTCACGTTCTTGTTTCGGCCATCGTGATCGCGATCATGACCTCGCCTCGCGCTTTCGCCGGACCATGCCCACCCGACATCGATTGCAGCGGCGCCGTCAATGTGAGTGATCTCCTGACGGTCATCAGCAACTGGGGCGCTTCGGGCGGAGCCAGCGATGTCGATGGCTCCGGTTTGGTTGACATCGGCGACCTCCTGAATGTCATCAGCGCCTGGGGCCCGTGCATCTTTCCCCTGACCGACTTTGCCGATGACGAAGCCCACCAGATTGGCCTTGAAATGCTGGGTCCCAACGGTCCGCTCTCGCTTTCCCAGGAGGTCTACGACCGCATCGATCGCGACCTCGACATCATCCGCGCCGCCTTTCCCACCCTCGTCGGCGAAACCCACACTCTGGCCTGGGCGCCGAATCAAATGATCGTCAACATCAACCCCAGCCAACCGACCGCCGAGTACAACTGCTACAACACCTTCTATCAGCTGACCAATTCGCAGCCGCTCTTCTCAACCTGGCACGTCCTCACCTTTGCCGGCAAGTACAACGTGCCCGCTCTCGTCGCCACCTACATGCCCCTTGCCGCCGTGACCTTCGCCGAGCCCAACGGGCTGGTCGGCGGGCAGAACTTTTGGTCGCCGACCGATTTGGGCGGCGGCCTCTGGCAGTGGAACATCGATGATGGCTTCCACGATTGCTTCGACGGCTGCGATTGTCACACCATTTGGGTCATCGAAATCGACGCCCGCGGCGCCATTGTCCAGTCCACCTGCAATCAATTCGGTCAGTCGTGGTGTGATTTCCCGACGCCCTGTCCCTGAACGCGCCTGGGGCTCTCGATTCTGAGCGCTGACCCCGCGTTGGCGCCCCCAGAACGCCGATCGTGCGCTCGTCAGCCGGCATAACCGGAACACAGCCCTATACAACCGGGTTTTCCGTTGGACTTCGCTTAGTCATGGTCGCTCATGGGAATGGAAAGCCAATTCGTGTCCTTTGTGTCGATGACAACCACATGGTCGGCGAAGCTCTCCACACCCGGCTCAATGAGGCCCATGGATTCACCTGGCTCGGACAAGTTGGCGATGCCAGCCACCTGTCCGACCAAGCCCGTCAGCGTCATCCCGACATCATCCTCATGGACCTTGAGATGCCCGGGCTCGATCCTTTCGACGCCATGCGAGCGCTCAACCAAACCTATCCCCACGCTCGCATCGTCGTGCTCTCCGGACACGTCCGCAGCGACCTGATCGATCATGCGATCGAATCCGGCGCCTGGGGCTACCTCGCCAAGGACGATGATGCCCGAACCATCTTGTCGGCCATCGAACGCGTCGCCCATGGCGAATTCGTCATCAGCCCCCACGCCGCCCGCGAGTACCGCATCTAATCGCTTAACGTTCATCAACGCCCTCGCCCGTCTAGCGAGCGGCGCCCTCGCCGCTTCGTCGTGCATACGGCTCAATCTCCTCCCTCACGTCAGCCACCTCGCACGATGCCACCATGTTGTTGTCGCACATTGAGTCCGCGTCCGCCGCCCAAATCTGCCGGTACGTCCGTGGGCCGCTTTCCCCTTCGCGCACGAAACCGAACGAGAAATACCCCAGCTCGTCCAACAAACTGAGCACCCCCTTGGCCTTGTCAACCCCATGCAGCGCGATCGCCAACCGCGGCCGGTGCTGCCGCAGCGTTTCCACCGCCCCGCGCAGCACCTTCACCTCCGCCCCTTCTGTATCCACTTTCATCATCTGCGGCCTCGGAAGGTCGTGAGCTTCGATGAATTGATCGAGCCGAGCTACCTCCACCCGCTCGCTCTTGGGCCCGAGCCCGAACACCCGCCGACCCGCCGAAGCCTCGCCCCCCGAAACACTGCTGAGCACCGCCGTCCCGCTCGCCATGTCATCAACCTGCAACTCTTCCTGGCCCTCAACATCGCTCAGCGCAACGGCATGCACATCAACCTCGCCTTCCATCCGTCCCAAAGCGACATTTCGCTGCAACAGGTCAAAATTCTCTCGCATCGGCTCAAACGCAATCACCCGCGACGCTCCGAACCACACCCGCATCAACCGGGTGTACAGCCCGATGTTCGCTCCAATGTCGTACACGACATCGCCCGGCCGAATCAGCCGCGCGAATATTCCAAGAATCAGCGCGTCGTTCTTTGCGAAATCCTCCCAGAAAAACCACCGATGCCGCCGCAGGCGGATTCGCAGCGGCCCGACACCCTTCACTTGAACCGTCATCGGCACATCCGGAATCAACCGCACCGCCCCGTGCGCCGCCCGCCGCAGCCCCTCTTGCCCGCGCACCCATCCCGCCAGCGATGTCAGAAATCGAGTCATATCGATTGACGATATATGATTTCACACGCCCCGACGCACGCTTTTCATGTTGACGTTTTGACATTTTGACGTTTTGACGTTTTCTCCATGCCCACCTACATCTACCAAGTTCTCAACCCCGACGGCTCCGACGCCCAAGGCGAGACCTTCGAGCACATCCAGAAAATGTCCGATCCTCCGCTCACGCACCACCCCACCGACGGTCGCCCCGTCCGCCGCATCATTCAACCTCCCAACATCGCCGGCGACTGGTCCGACTCCGCCACCAAATCCAAGCTCTCCGACAAGAATCTCGACCGCCTCGGCTTCACCAAATACCAGCGCTCCGGCGACGGAAAATTCGAAAAACGCGCCGGCAAGGGCCCCAAAAACCTCTCCGCCGACTAGCAAAATCGACAAGTCAACAAATCAACAAGTCAAAATAGGCTGTTGCCCATGGCCATTGCCCATCGCCTCGTTACCTGTTGACTTGTTGACTTGTTGACTGTTGACTTTCGCCATGACCGACATGACCCCCCAGCGCTGGCAGTTCACCAACAACTACTCCCGCGATGTCTTCGGCAGGCAGGACCCGCACCTGGCCAACCTCATGAACGACGGCGTCGCCAAGGGTCTCCCCGACATCGCCGTCAGCGCCGACGTCGGCCGCCTCCTCTACATCCTCACCTCAACCACCCGGGCCAAGCTCGCCATCGAAGTCGGAACCCTCGGCGGCTACTCCGGCATCTGGATCGCCCGTGCGCTCTCACCACAAGGCAAGCTCATCACGATCGAACCCGAAAAGCTCCACGCCGATTTCGCCCTGATCCAATTCCAAAAGGCTGGCGTCGCCGACCGCGTCGATCTCCGACGCGCCCCCGGCCTCCAAGTCCTCCCCCAACTCGCGAGGGAACTTCCCCCCAAATCCGTCGACGTGATCTTCCTCGACGCCATCAAAACCGAATACCCAGCCTATTGGAAAATCGTCCGCCCCCTCATCGCCGTCGGCGGCCTGATCATTGCCGATAACGTCTACGGCTCGGGCGATTGGTGGATCGACGACCTCGACAATCCCTCGCGTCAGGCCGCCGACCAATTCAATCGCCTGGTCGCCAACGACGCGGATTTCGAAGCCGTGGCCGTCCCACTCCGCGAAGGCGTCCTCATCGGCCGTCGCATGCGCTGACGCGCAGGCGTAAGAATCCTAACCCATTCACTCCAGCCAGCCCGCACCACACTTGCGGCTTGGCACATCCGCGTTTGCCTTGCCCCTTTCTTGAATGTAGACGTTTGGACGTTTAGACGTTTTGACGTTTGTCACAATACGCTCTAATCCCAACTGGTCTGGGACGAAATTCTGAAAAGATACCGCTGCTTGCCAACTCTTTCGGAGCCGCGCGTGCTGACGGACCAATCTCTCAACCTCAACGCCCCGATCACGCCCGCGATCGAATCGCTGCTCACGCCCGAGGCGCTCGCCTTCATCTTCAAGCTTGAATCCGAGTTCCGTCCGCGCCGCCGCGCTCTCTTTCGCAACCGCGCCCTCCGCCAACAAGCCATCGATGCCGGCGAGACCCCAGATTTCCTCGCCTCCACCAACAACATTCGTCAATCCGATTGGCAAATCGCCCCCGTTCCTCCCGATCTCCAAAACCGTCACGTCGAAATCACCGGCCCCACCGACGCCGCGTTCCAGGACCGGCTTGCCGAGATGGGGTACAAGTTCCAGTTCGTCACCCTCGCCGGTTTCCACACCCTCAACGCCGCCATGTTCGAGCTTGCCCACGGCTATGCCGATCAAGGCATGACCGCGTACTCCAAACTCCAGCAGCGCGAATTCCAACTCGAGCGCGAGGCCGGCTACCAGGCCGTCAAGCACCAATCCTTCGTCGGCGCCGGCTACTTCGACCATATCCAGACCATCATCTCCGGTGGCCACTCTTCCACCACCGCCCTCAAAGGCTCCACCGAAGAACATCAATTTGACCATTCACGACGTGCCGACAATCGTCGCGCCGAAGATCGCCACGCCCGCCACGAGGTTCCGAACGCAAACGGCGAACTGCATCCCAAAAGCGACAATGCCCACGAGTCACATCCCGTGGGCTTCGATCGATCTCAAATCCAAAATCCAAATCTGAAATCTCAAATCTGAAATCTCCTACCCGCCACCGTATACCGCGCAAACGCCTTCACCGTCAACTTTATGCGTTTATGCGTTTATGTGTTTATGCTTTAACCTCCCACCGTATACCGCACAAACTTCTTCACCGTCACACCCTTGGGCAGCAGATCCTTCACCGCCTTCTTCCCGCTCGGATCGCGCACGTACTTCTGATCCAGCAGCGTGTTCTCCTCCAGATACTTGCGCACTCTGCCGTCGGCGATCTTCTGCGCGATCTGATCGGGCTTCCCCGTTTCCTTCGCTTCGGTCAAGGCATCGCTGCGAATCTTCTCGATCGTCGCCTTCGGCACATCCGCCTGACTCACCCCCACCGGCGGCGGCACGTGCGCCACCACATGCATGCAGATTCCCGTCAGCGTCTCGTCATCCACTGAACCCTCCACCTGGATCACAGCGCCGCGCTTTCCATCGTGATGAAGGTAGCTTCCGAACGTGCCCCCCTTCAGATGCTCGCCTCGCGCGAAATTCACGTTCTCCCCCGTCTTGATCCGCACATCATCCACTCGCTTGGTGATCGCTGCGTCCGCCTTCACCGCTCCGGGCGCTGCCTTCAGCGCCGTCTTGGTCACTTCATTCACCATCGAAACAAACTCGGGATTCCGCGCCGTGAAATCCGTCTCCGTCCGAACTTCAACAATCGCAGCGTCTGATCCGCTGATCGCAATCCCAATGCGCCCCTCGGCCGTCGCGCGCTCGGTCCGTGTGTCCATCTTCCCCTTGAGCTTGGCCCGCAGGATCTCCTCGGCCTTGGCCATATCGCCATCGGCCTCAGTCAAGGCGGCCTTACAATCCATCATCCGCACCCAGCCCGCCCCCGATTTCGACCCCCGCCGCGCCAGCCGCGGCCGATAATTGGTGTATGTCCTGGCTCGA